>DAOUDA010000001.1:0-13680 GCA_034431835.1 Chloroflexaceae bacterium
CGGGGCGCCCTCGACCCCCGCGGCACGCTGCGGGCCAGCCTGCGCTACGCCGGCGTGCCGATGGGCCTGCGCCGCCGCCAGCGCCGGCTGACGCCGCGGCTGGTGATCTTCTGCGATCTCAGCGCCTCGATGCGCGAGGTCGCTGGCTTCATGCTCCACCTGGTCTATGCCCTGCACGACCAGGTGCGCCGCGCGCGCGCCTTTGCCTACATCGCCGAGTTGTACGACATCAGCGCCGACTTCCACGCCGCGCGCCCGGCGGAAGCCGTCGCCGCGATCCTCAAGCGCATCGACGCCGCCTACACCTACACCGATTTCGGAGAGGCGCTGCAACAGTTCACCCGCGACCATCTCCATACGGTGGACCGGCGCACTACCGTCCTCATTCTCGGCGACGGGCGCAACAACCGCAGCGACCCCGGCCTGGCCCACCTTCGCCAGGTCAGGGCCCGCGCGCGCCAGGTGATCTGGTTCACCCCCGAGTCGCCGCGCGACTGGGGCACGGGCGACAGCGACCTCCCGGCCTATCTCCCCCTCTGCGACAGCGTACACGTGGTCCGCAACCTGCGGCAACTGGCCGAGGCGGTCGAGCGTCTCGTGCTGCGAATGGTGTGAGCCCTTGTGCATCGCATAGGGGCGGCCAGGAGGGGTTAATTCTCTCCTGGCCGCCTTCCGTTGGGGCGCGGCGACGCCGCGCCCCAACGGAAGGCGAAAGAGTTCGGGGGCCGCCGGCCCCCACACCCCCACACCCCCTCCAGGACGCAGTCTCGTTACATGAGCCAGTCGCCGCCGGGCACGCGGCGCATGCGCCCCTGGCGAATGAGCCGCAGCGCCCGCTCCGCAGCGACGTACACCCAGGCCCGCCCCGGGCCGTCTGCCGTCTCAACCTCCAGGGCCACCCGTTCGTAGAGATTGGTCGCTCGTCCAGCGACGAACCCCTCCAGCCGGTCGAGGGCGGCCAGGGTTTCAGGGTAGAAGACGGGGAGAACGGCGATCAGGTCGCCACGGACCGTATCGGCGCGGGACGCCAGTTCGGGAAGGGTGGTGAGGAAGGGGAACGGCCCGGGGGTAAACAGGACTGCGCCGCGCAACACGGCCGGGGTTTCGGCGCCGGTGCGCCCTACCAGATACTGCCGGTAGCTGACCCCGCCCGGCCGCAGGGTGCCGTACACAAAGAAAGGCAACTGCATCGCAATGCTTAGAGGTCGTATGTAATTGCGACGTGCAAAACGCCTCCTGGCGGAGGGGCGCGGGGAGCTTGCGCCTCCCCGCAAACCCTTTTTCCGCCCGCGGCGGGCGCGCGTCCTGGCGAAGCAGGCGCGTTTCTGCCGCCGCGGGCGGAAACGCGCAGTTTGTGGAGGGCTACACCCTCCACATCTGCTTGAAAGAATGAAATACTACCTCTTACAACCCAAAACGCCCCACATTCAGACAGTGATCGCTCCCGCGGAAGGTGCAGTCGGTGTCAAAGGCCAGCGGGCGAACCAGGTCGTTCGTGAACATGTAATCAATACGGATCAGCCCGAACGGCAGCGTGATGGCGCGCGGGCGCCAGCTAAAGCCGAAGCCGACCCCCGCGGCGCGATGGGCGTCGCGCAGGCCGGTGGAGAGGTCGAAGTATGCCTGTTCGCGCTCGGTCACGTTCATGTCCCCGACAACGATCAGCGGATCGCCGGTGCGGGCGCGCAGGTCGTCAATGAAGGCGCGGATGGCGCCGATCTGCTGATCGCGGATACCCGTATTGTAACAGAACACCAGGCGGCAGCCGTCAACCCGGATCAGTGGCGGAACGGGATGGGCATTGACCACCGTCACCGGACGCCTATCAATGGCCAGCCGCGCCCAGACCAGCCGCAGGGCGAACTCGGACGTCTGTGGACCTTCAAATACGCCTGATTCGAGGACCGGGTAGCGGCTGAGGATGGCTGTACCTAACGAGTCGCGTTCGGGGCGGACGACCTGGTAGGGGTAGCGCGCCGCCAGGGCGGCATTCGCGCCCAGGGCCTGGGCGTTCACCTCCTGGAACGCCACCACATCGGGCTGGCGCGCGTCGAGCACGGCCAGCACCTCTTCGTCGGGAACGCGGTTGAAGTAGAGGTTCCAGCCCAGCACCGTCACCTGCTGGTCACTCGGAGATGACGGAGCAAAGTTCAGCGCCGGGGGGTAGACCAGCAGAAAGGTGACGCTGGCGGCTGCCAGGGCTATGCGTAACGTAACCATGTTCCGCATCAGCGCCAGGGGGACAAGAAACAGGGCGGCGGCGAACAGGTAATGGGCGAACACCTGGGCCAGCGCCACGACGCCTGTCCGCTGCGGGGCGATCAGCGTCACCAGAACAAACAGCACCAGCGCCAGGGAATAGAGGGCCAGGGTCACGTCACGGATCAGACGCCACAGGGTCAGGTAACGACAGGATGGGTGCATAGAGCGACTCCGCGGTAGCGGGGAGCAGGGGAGAGCGAAGCTATGCGCGCAAAAGATTAATGCATCATAGCCGGGTTGAACCATACAGGTGCAGCGTAATCAGCAACACTATAGCAGACCGGAGTGAACAAAGGATAACCGGCGCTTCGTCCGAGCGCGTATCGGCTCGCGCCAGCTGAGGGCAAAGGACCGGCGCAGCCTATCCTTCAGCCCAACAGCGACGCGCGGACGCGGTTACTGGCCTGCCCCGGGACTGCGCCGACAAAGTGGAGGATCTACACCTACCTCGGGTCGAGCCGATCGCGAGAGGCCAGGGCTACGTCTGATCGTCAGAGCGCAGCGCCTGGATCTGGATGAGGAGTTCGGGAATCTCGCGGGTGATGGTTTGCCAGACCCGGTCGAGGTCAACAACATCGTAGCCGTGGATCAACCGGTCGCGCATTCCGGCGCGGTATGCGCCGACCGGAACTCAGAGGAGAGTCGCCTGACGGCCTCCCCCAGAACCATCAGATGGAAAAAACTCCGCTAACCAGGCCGTGAGCGCCGTGGTTACGCCAGGCAGGAGGGGCAGCGCGGCGACGCCGCTGGGGTAGGATTCGGGCGCGCCGGTCCCCGGGTAGAGCAGCGCCACGCCCAGGGCCGCGCGCGCGCCATCGGGCGCGCCAAGGCCGCCCAGGTAGCTGTAGGCCTCGGCCAGGGCCTCGGCGGGGACGCCACCGGCGGCGTCGAGACGGTATTTCGCGTCGAGCGCCAGCAGCCGCGGGACCGCGCCGGGGCGCCAGATCTCCAACCCCAGGTCGGGAACACGCGTATGCCGGTCGAGTGAACCGATGCCAGGCGCTGGTTGCCCCGGCACGGGGGTTTGATCGTTGCCCGAGAAGGGCCGGTAGCGGGGATGGTAACGCAGGCGCAGTTCGCTCCCATCGGGGCGCGCCAGCGCCACCAGCGGCGCGTCTTCGGGCAAACCAGGCCGCGCCTCGCCGTTCTCCGCCAGCAGCGCCTGGCTGACCAGGGTATGGCCCGGCCATTCCAGCAAGGTCAGGGCGACCTGCGCCACGCACCAGCGCTCGTACAACCGGGGCAGATCGGCGACGGGAACGGACAGGGGCGTCTCCTCCTGGCGCACCTCGCCCTGCCGGCGCGTCAGCCGCCAGAAGCGATGGACGATGCGGTAGTCGGGATCGCGCAGCAGGCGGGTCGTGGGGCCGCGATAGCCATTCAGAGGGGACACGTCGGCCAGAAACGGCTGAGCGCGCAGGGCGCGCAGGCGAGCGCGCGCGGCGGACGCGCGTTCCGCCAGGGCGACGGGCAACTCGACAGCGGCTGTCAGGGTCTCCAGGCGGCGCTCCAGAACATCGAGCAGCCGCCGGAGCAGGCGGGCCTCATAGCTGTCGTAGCTCGCTGTCGAGGCAGCGATCAGCGCCGTGTCGCGGTCGTGAAGCACGGTGCGCAGCCCCGCCGCGGAGCGCAGTTGGCCCAGTCGCGCCCGGCGCACCGCGGGGCGCAGCCGGTCGGGCGGGCGGGCGGCCAGACGCTCGACCGCGGCGGCGAAACGCTCGAACTCGGCGCCAAACAGACGGTGAAACTCCTCCGCCGGGTCGTCGAACCAGCGAGAGGTCGCCGAGCGCGGCGCGAGGGGTTCGACCCCGCCGCTCAGGGCAGTTACCAGGGCGCGCCCGAGGCGCTGTAGATCGGCGCACAGGGCCTCGTAGCGCTCCTGGTCAAGCTTGCCCGGCAGCACCCGCAGGCGATAGTGTTGCTGCTCGACCCGCCCATCGGACCAGGCGCGCCGCAGGCGGAGCGGATACGCGCCAGTGGCCCGGGGCGCCACCCAGCGCCAGCGCCAGGTCGTCTCCCCAGGGCGCAGAAACGGCTCCAGCAGTTCAGCGCCGGCCCACAACGCCAGGGTCGCGCCGGGCGGCGGCGTGGCGCTGAACTCGACCGCCTGGCCCTCGGAGAGTTCCGGCGTTTCGGCGCACGGCGCGCCGTTGACGAGCAGATCCACGGGCGCGTTATCTTCCACCGACGGCTCCTTGAAGAAGAATGGGGAAACCGGGTTTCCCCACGCCCCTGCCGCCAGGGAGGGTTTGAGAGGGCGAAGCCATCCCAGCAACGTCTCGACCGGTCTTGTGCGAGCTCACGGCCCTACCCTACCACCAGTTCCGGCTGCGGAAAAAGAGCGCCAGCCCGACCCCAACGCCCAGCATCATCCCCAGGGCCATCGGGTAGCCCCAGCGCCAGGCCAGTTCGGGCATGCGCTCGAAGTTCATACCGTAGATGCCGGCGATGAGCGAGGCGCTCATCAAGATGATCGAAGCCAGGGTCAATGCTTTGACCAGTTGGTTGAGTTGATTGGACTGGATCGAAAGATAACTGTCATAGGCGCTGGTGAGCAGTTCGCGGTACAGATCGATGCTATCGGTTACCCGCACCAGGTGATCGTAGACATCCTGGAGGTAGACCAGCTCGCCGGGCTGCACAAACGGCACTTCCTGGCGCAGCAGCACATTGAGCACATCGCGCTCGGGCGCCACCACGCGACGGAACAGCAGCAGATCCTTCTTCAGGCCGAAGATCTCCTCGATGGCATCCTGGCGTTCACGGCTGAAGATCAGATCCTCCAGATCCTCGACCCATTCGGCGACCTGGTCCATCAGGGTGAAATAATCATCAACAATCGTATCGAGCAAACCGTAGAGAACGCCACTGACGCTGTTGCCCAACGGCATCGTGGGCATCCGCCAGCGGGCCATGGTCTCGGCCACCTGGGGGATCGGCTGGCGCCGGATGGTCACGATGAAGTTTCTGCCGACGAACATGCTCAGTTGCCGCAGGTCAATCTGCGGCTCACGTTTCGCGTCGTCGCCGCCATTCGCGTCGCCGGTTCCGAGCGATCCGCCGTTCGTGCCGTTGTACGAGGCGGCGTAGAAGATCAGCAGGTAGTAATCGGTGTGCCGCTCGATCTTGGGGCGTTCGTGGTCGCGCACCGCGTCTTCAATCGCCAGGGGGTGAAAGTTGAACTCGCGCTGCAAGAGGGCGATCTCGGCCTCGCCGGGCGACTCCAGATCCAGCCAGACGACCGTTTCCGGCGTGTCGAGGTGCTGGCTGATGGCGTCAAGGTCGTTGACGGCGCAGAAATCGCCGGCCTGGCAGACATGCAGTTGATGCATAAAGCACTCAGGCTTCCCAGACGATCAACGTCGCATCTTCCACCAGGTCGCCGCCCCCCAGGTAGCCCGGCAGGATGCCCCGCACCTGAAAGCCGTTGCGCAACTGGGTCGTCAAGGTGGGATCAACCAGCCGCCCGGCGACCACTGCGGCGACATACTCCTCGACGCTCATGCGCCCGGCGTAGTGGTGGTAGCCAGGCAGCGCGCCGCCCGCGACCATACCGCGCAGCCCCAGGCGGCGGATGAGCGCCTTGCGCGCGTCGTAGAGCATCGAGGAGATGCGCCGGCCCCGGTAGTCGGGATGCACGCTCATATCGGCGCCATAGAGCCACTCGCCCGCCGGATCGTGGGTGGTGAAGAAATTCGCGCCGGTGATCTCGCGATAGGTGTGGGGGGCAAAGGCCCGCTCGGCGCTGACGCGCAGGGTGGAACTCTGCGCAACCACGCGGTCGCCGTCGAGGGCCACGTGCTGCCCCTCGGGAAAGACCTGCACGTGGGCCGCGAAGTGCTCGGCGTTCATCCAGTCATCGGTAGGAATGGTTGGGAAGCAGATCCGCTGGTGCGCCGCCAGTTGCGCGAAGTGTTCGGGCCGGGTATTGGCAATCACGATTGGCATCATTCGGCTGCGCCGCTCAACAAGGGGAAGGGAAACAGGGTTTTCCTGGGCGGGCCAGGCCCTCCCGGACCCTCCCTCATTCAGGTACGGGAGAAGGCGGGAGGGCTTTACCCTCCCAAACCCTCACAATGCAGGGATGATACGCCCTTCCAGGCCCGGCGTCAAACAGCCAGCTTATGCAATGCCTCCGGGTAGGCCAGGCCGCCTCAAACGCCACCGCGGGAGGAAGGGCATGCTATCATGGAGCCAGAACGGATTTACCAGGAGCCATATGGAGGCGCCCGATGACCCTCACCGACACGCTCCCGACCGTCACGCCGGCCAGCCACGTCCCTGGCCCGCCCCAGGGCCGCTGGACGTATGCCGACTACGCCCGCCTGCCCGACGATGGCCAGCGCTATGAAGTGCTTGATGGAGTGCTGTATATGACCCCGGCCCCCGGCACCGAACACCAGGGCGTCAGTGCCCGCCTCGTAACGTTCCTCATGCTCCACGTTGAGCTTCAAGGGCAGGGCCGCGTCTTTGCGGCGCCCACCGACGTGGAACTCGCCCCCGGCTTCGTCGTGCAACCCGATGTCCTGGTGATCAGCGCCGCCCGGCTGCATCTGATCACCCCGAGTCGCATCAGCGGCCCTCCGGATCTGGTGGTCGAAGTGACCTCGCCGGGCACCGCCGGCTACGACCGGCGCGAGAAGCAGGACGCCTATGCCCGCGCCGGGGCGCCCGAGTACTGGATCGTCGATCCGCACGCGCAGACCGTCGAGGTGCTCGTGTTAGAAGAAGGTTCTTATCGCTCGCAGGGGGTGTTTCGCGGCCAGGCCCGCCTGCCGTCGCGGGTCATCGCCAGCTTCCCGGTTCCGGTCGAGCAGTTCTTTGGCGGTGGTCAACCCGCGTCTTGATGCCGCCGGTCAGGGGCAAGTGGGGAAACCTGGTTCCCCCGCGCCCCTGCCTGGTTGGCAACGGTAGCCTAACCTTCCCCTCACCACCCCAGCACCAGCGCAAAGATCAACGGCGCGACGATGGTCGCGTCGGACTCGATGATGAACTTCGGTGTCTCCACCGCCAGTTTGCCCCAGGTGATCTTCTCATTCGGAACGGCGCCCGAATACGAGCCGTAGCTGGTGGTCGAGTCGCTGATCTGGCAGAAGTAGCCCCAGACCGGCGTATCGGTCCGGCGCAGGTCCTGGTGCAGCATGGGCACCACGCAGATGGGGAAGTCGCCGGCGATGCCGCCGCCGATCTGGAAGAAGCCAATTGAGCGCCGGGCCACCGTGCGGGTGTACCAGTCGGCCAGGTCAATCATGTATTCGATCCCGCCGCGCACGGTATGGACGTTGCGGATCTCCCCCGTGATGCAATGGGCGGCGTACATGTTCCCCGTGGTCGAGTCTTCCCAGCCCGGCACATAGATCGGCAGATCGCGCTCCATGGCCGCGTAGACCCACGAGTCGCGCGGGTCAATCTGGTAGTACTGCTCCAGCACCCCCGAGCGCAGGACGCGGTAGATGAACTGGTGGGGAAAGTAGCACTCGCCGGCCCGGTCGGCGCGCGTCCACTCCTCAAGCAACGCCCCCTCCAGCCGCCGCAAGGCCTCTTCCTCGGGAATGCAGGTGTCGGTGACGCGGTTCATGTGGCGCTCAAGCAGCGCCTGCTCCTCCGCCGGGCCGAGGTCGCGGTAGTGTGGCACGCGCTCGTAAAAATCGTGGGCGATCAGGTTGAACACATCCTCCTCCAGGTTGGCCCCGGTGCACGAGATGGCGTGCACCTTCTCCAGGCGGATCATCTCGGCCAGCGAGAGGCCCAGTTCGGCGGTGCTCATCGCCCCGGCCAGGGTCACCAGCATCGCCCCGCCCTGGTCGAGATGGGCGCGGTAGGCTTCGGCGGCGTCAATGAGCGCCGCCGCGTTGAAATGCCGAAAGTGATGGCGCAGAAACTGGCTGATCGCGCCGGTTGGCGTTGTGCTGGTCATGGGTCGAATTCCTTTCTTTACCTTATGAAGGGGATGGCGGAGAAACCGGGTTTCCCCGCCATCCCCGGCCGGAGGTCTGGAACGCGGATACCGCGCATTGGGCGAATTGATCCGAGGATAGTCGTATCTCGCCAGCAGGTCAAGTACGGGGGGCGGTGGGTGATCTTCGGGAGAGATCTGATTCTCATGCAGATCTGATCACTTCTGGCGCTTGACAGGGAGAACGCATGGTGTTACTATCCGTACCATAAATGATAAGTAGTATCATTTACCAGGAGTGGAAGCAACCGTGGATCACCGGATCTTGATTAACCGCATCGAACGTTTCCTGCCGATTATCTCCCTCGGGTTGCTGATCCTGATCGTCAGCCAGGTGCTCCACGCCAGCCTTCGGGCCTGGCTCTCCGGCGCCGAGTTCAACCGGGTGATTCCGGTTTTCGAGGCCCCCATTGCCAGCGCGGGCAAGGCCCTTGGCGCGGCGCTGACGGCCTGGATGCCGGAGTGGCGCATCCCGACGCCATTCGGTCCGCTGGATGTGAAGTATACAGCGGCGTATACCATCTATGAGTGGTTCAAGCTGCCGATCATCCTCTTCCTGACCACCTACGCGATGACCCTGCTGCGTCTCGGCATCGGCACACGATGGATTGACCGGACCCTGGGACGCAACGATCTCATTGGCGCGGGGGGCGGGGCCGTGCTGGGCTTGTTCACACCGGTGTGCTCCTGTACGGTGACCAACATCTACGCCGGGCTGGTCGCCGGCGGGGCCAGCCAGCGGGCCTCGGCGGCCTTTCTCTTTGCCAGCCCGGCCCTCAATGAGTTCGCCATCATCTTTATGTTTGTCATCGCCGGGCCGTCTGGCGGCGGGATCTACCTGCTGGCCGGGGTGATCGCGGCCTTGCTCACCGCCCATCTGGCTCCGCTGCTGGGGCTGAAGCCAGAGCGGTTTGTCGGCCAGATTATCCCGCTGCAACCCCGACATGACGCCCCGCAGGAAAGCCTGTTGCTCCGCGCCCATCGCGAGTCCTGGCAACTCTTCCGGCGCCTGCTGGGGGTAGTGCTGCTGAGCGGGCTGCTGGCGGGCCTGCTGGTCAACTTCAACCTCACCCTGATCGAGGGTCTCACTCGGACCGGGGCGGCCTGGTGGGGGCCAATCCTGGCCGTCATTCTCGGTCTGCCCCTTGACATCAACGCCGCCTCGACCGCCCCGATCCTCGTGGCCCTGCACCAGATCGTCCCCACAGGCACACTCGTGGCGGCTATGATGGCCACCACTGTGTCATCAATCCCCGAGTGGGCCATGCTCAACCGGTTGCTGGGCCGGAGCGCCACCATCAGGGTCGTGGGCTGGTTCGCGATGTATGTGATGGTGCTGGGGCTGCTTCTCAATGCAATCTTTGTGTGAGCGGGGAAACCTGCTTTCTTGACCGCCTGGCTGGCGGGGAGGATCTGGAAAGGCAGAGTCATCTCCTCTAGCCGCCCGGCGCCCGGCCCCGCAGGGGCTGGCCCGCTCTCAGCGAGGGCTTCAGCCCCCAGCTGACGCCTGCGCGGGCTGGACATCAGCCGCCCGGCATGCGGAGCGATGGAATACCCATGACGGAGAACCACAACGGTAATAGGGCCTCTCAGGAAAGGAAAGAGCTGTGAGCACCTCCCAGGAACAAGTTGTGGTAACCGCGGTACAGCGGCTTGAGCAGCAATTCCCGCTGCATGCTCGCTTCGCGGCCATCGAACCGGCGACCCGCAGTCTGTATCAGACCATTCTACGAGCAATCGTACAGCGCGGCCAGCCCCTCGAACGTGCGGATTTCGCCGCGAATATGCCTGCCGAGCAACTCGAAGCCGCCCTCCAGCGCCTTAATCAGGACGATATGATCATTCTCAATGCCGAAGGGCAGATCGTCGGCGCCTATCCGGTGACCCTCGAAGTCACCCCGCATCACCTGGTTGTCAACGGCGTTGCCATCAACGCCATGTGCGCGCTTGACGCCCTGACTGTCGGCCCAATGTTTGATGCCGAGGTGGAGATCAATTCGGCATGCCGTATGAGCGGCGAACCGATCCATATCCGCCAGAAGGGACGCTCAATTCTCGAGGCCCGGCCTGCGAACGCGCTGGTAGGCATTCGCTGGGCCGCGCCCACGACCTGCCACGCTGCACATAGCATGTGCACCGAGATGATCTTTCTCAAGGATCAGGATAAGGCCAGAGAGTGGCAGGCCGGTGATACTGAATACACCAGTCTCTTCAGTCTTGAGGAAACGGTAGCGTTTGGGGATGCCTTCTTTACCCCGCTGCTGGCCGATTCTTAGTACTCCGTGAATGAAGTTCTTCGGTAACTCCGCCCCCTCCCCGGCTCTCCCCCGTCGGGGCAGGGAGTCCGGCGCCTACCCCCAACGGGGGGAGGTTGGGAGGGGGGCGGAAATGCCACGAAACTTGCTTTACAGAGTACTTTATTGGTGTAGCGAGCGTGTTCTGGAAAGCGAGGGATGGGGAGAGTCGCCTGCTCCCCATCCCTCGCTTTCTGGTTAAAGAACCACAACCTTATGATAGTATTGGTCCAGTTGCTTGATGAACCCCCTCCCATTCCAGAACAACACGTGGTATAATTCCGCATCACCCGTACCCGTACAACTTACCGTCGCGGCGACCCGACAGCCCGGATGCTAGGGCGTAAAGGTGGAAGCTGGTGCGAGTCCAGCGCTGTGCCGCAACTGTAACCGGCCGTTCCGTTGAACGCCGGAAGCCAGGACGCCTGCCGCGATGTTGTTTGTTTCACCCTTCTCGAGCCAGGGAGGATGAACATGACCCACGCCCCGTGACCGTCTCCCGCCTGATGGTCCCTCTAGACCGACCGTGTCGTGCCCCGTTGCTTGCCTGAGGCCGGGGTTGTGCGTAGACCATCTGCGGGAGCCATGCAACATCTGATCAACTTCTTAACCCACGCGATCCATCTCGACCAGTTCGAGCGCGACTGGGAACAGGTTCGCGCCTTTGTCACCCGGTTGGGGCTTGACGGCATCGAGTTGCTGATCGGCGATGATCCGCCGCCTGAGGCGCCGGCGGGCCTGGTTCGGGGCGTTCATCTGCCCTACTGGATCCGCTGGCTGGAGATCTGGCACGCTGGCGCCGATGCCGCTGTTTCCTCCGAGGAGCGCGAGTTCCTCGCCGGAGGCGCCCGCGATGCCTCGCACATGGTCGCCCTCCAGCGGCGCCTCTGGCGCCAGGCAGCGGTCCTGCGCCCTGAGTACGCTGTCTTCCACGTCAGTCACGTCACCCTTGAGGAGAGTTTCACCCGGCGCCACGCCTTCAGCGCCGAGGCAGTGGTCAATGCGAGCATTGACCTGCTCAATTACACACGAACTGTTGCGGCTTGACCGCGATGAACTCGAACGCAACCTCGGCCTCCAGTACGGCGCCCTTGCCGGCGCGCCCCCCACGGGAGGTTCCTATGCTACGCTGTGATGTGCGCGATATCTGTACCGAACTGGGCAGGGTGCACGAACGCATCCAACGCAACCAGCAGGAGTTTGCTACGTGCATCCAGCGCGCCCCCGCATGCGCGTTGCACCCGCTCGAGCCAATTGCCGCCGATCGGGCCCGAGAATTGTCCCTTTCCCTACTGGCGAACGGGCTCAGTTTCGATTATGATCGTTGGGCGCAGGCTTCTATCACCGAGCGCATGTGCGCGATCGGCTTTCGCCGCGTCTCGCGGAACCGCGATCTGTACGTGCGCCGCACCCGGGAGGGTTTTGAGCTTTCGGATCTCTTCTCGACCGTACGCATCGATCCGGAAGATCTGGAGGCGTTGCTCGTCAACTTGCGCCATGTGTGATGGCCCGACAGGGTCGCGCCACGAGGCGCTCAGGGCGCACCGCTACGATCCCTGAGCGCTGGCCGGCCCGCTTCGCCGATGAAGGAGTGGATCCATGACCCAGGACACCCAGGCGACCAGCCCCGATGCCCCGGAGCGCCTCTTCGCCGAGTTTGAGCCCGCCAGCCCCGAAGCGTGGCGCGCCGCCGCCGAGAAGACGCTGAAGGGCGCCCCGTTCGAGAAGAAGCTGCTGACGCGGACCTACGAGGGGATCACCCTGCAGCCCATTTATGACATCGCCGACACCGCCAGCCTGCCCCACGCCGCCTCGTTGCCCGGTCTGCCCTCCTATGTCCGGGGCACGCGCGCCCTCGGCTACCTGATCCACCCCTGGGAAGTGGCCCAGGAGATGCCCTATCCCACCGCCACCGAGGTGAACCAGGCCGCCCGCGAGGATCTGCCCCGCGGCCTGACCACCCTCCACGTGCGGCTCGACCGGGCGACCCTGCTGGGAAAGGACCCTGACCAGGCGGCGCCCGAGTCGGTCGGCCAGGGCGGCGCCTCGCTGGCCACACGCGACGATTTCGCCGCCCTCTTCGCCGAGATCCCCCTGGCAAAGACCCCGTTGCTGTTCGCCGCCGGGGCCGCCGCTTTGCCGCTGGCCGCGCTGATCCTGGCCGCCGCCGAGGCCCAGGGCCTCAAACTCAGCAAGCTGCAGGGATGCATCGGGGCCGACCCCCTGGGCGCCCTGGCCAGCGCCGGCGCGCTGCCCGTCTCGCTCGAGCGGAGCTACGACGCCATGGCCTGGACGACGGCCCGGGCCGCGACCCATGCGCCCGACCTGCGCACCATTCAGGTCGAACTGCACCCCTACCACAACGGCGGCGCCAGCGCGGTGCAGGACCTGGCCTTCGCCCTGGCGACCGGCGTAGAGTACCTGCGCGCCATGCAGGCCCGCGGCCTGGAGGTGGATACCGTGGCGCCGCGGATGCAGTTCGCCTTCTCCCTCGGCTCGCCCTTCTTCATCGAGATCGCCCGGCTGCGCGCGGCGCGCATGCTCTGGGCGCGGGTGGTGGCGGCCTTCGGCGGCAACGCCCAGGCCCAGAAACTCCGCCTGCACGGGCGCACCTCGGCCTGGACCAAGACCCGCGCCGATGCCTACAACAACATGCTGCGCGCCACCGCCGAGGCCTTCGCCGGCGTGATGGGCGGCTGCGACAGCCTCCACGTCAGCCCCTTCGACGAGGCCATCGGCCTGCCCGACGAGTTCTCGCGGCGCATCGCCCGCAACGTGCAGATCATTCTGCAACAGGAGTGCAACTTCTACCGCCTGGTGGACCCCGCCGGCGGCTCGGCGGCGGTGGAGACGCTCACCGACGAGATCGCCCGCGAGGCCTGGGCGCTCTTCCAGCGCATCGAGGAGCAGGGCGGCATGGCCGCGGCCCTGGCCGCGGGCTTCCCCCAGGCGCAGGTGGCATCCGTCCGCGCCGAGCGCATGAACCAGATCGCCCTGCGCCGCGAGGTGATCGTCGGCGCCAATATGTACGTCAACCTCAAGGAGCAGCCCTTCACCGCCCGCACGGTGGACCACGCCGCGCTGCACGCGGAGCGCGCCGCGGCCCTGCAACGCTTCCGCGCCAGCGCCGACGCCCGGGCCGCCCTCGAGGACCTGGCCCGCGCCGTG
>DAOUDA010000002.1:0-8736 GCA_034431835.1 Chloroflexaceae bacterium
GCGTAGCCTCCCCGCGCCCCTCGCAACGCTAAGACAGGAATGAACCAGTTCTTAACGAAATTAAAAGTCATCTGCGACTGCGACAACACCATGCCCCTCCCGGGGATGCCGGTGGACGACGGGCAGACGCTGCTCTATCTCCTGGGACGGCCGGATGTGGAACTGCTGGGCGTTACCACCAGTTTCGGGAACGGCAGCATTGACCAGGTGTACGCAGCGACGCAACGCCTGTTGCGCGCCGTGGGTCGGGCGGATCTTCCGCTGCTGCGCGGCGCGGAGCGGCGGGACGCGCCGCCGACCGAGGCGGCCCGTTTTCTGGCCGATATGGCCGCCGCTTATCCGGGTGAGATCAGTTTGCTCGTGCTGGGCCCCCACGGGAATCTGCGCGGCGCGGCGGCCGTTGACCCCGGGTTCTACGCCAATCTGCGCCAGGTGGCCTGTATGGGCGGCTATCTGCGCCCGCTTCCCGGCCCGTTCTGGAGCACGGTCGGGGAACTCAACCTCTCGGCTGACCCCGAGGGCGCCTGGATGACCCTCAATGCCCCCTGCCCGGTGACGCTTATGAATGCCCAGGTGTGCCTCGATGCGCCGTTCGATGCCGCCGAACTGGCGCCGCTGACGGCCCTCGACCAGCGGATCTGGATCTACGCCGCCCTGGCCGATTTTGTGCGCCGCGCCGCCGCCCAGGGCCGCGTACCTGCCGATTATCTCTGGGACCTGCTCCCGGCGGTCTTTCTCTCGCACCCCGAACTTTTCTCCAATGAGCGCGTCTGGCTGCGTTCGAGCATCGCCGACCTCGAAACGGGGAAACTCGTTCTCGGCGCTCCAGGCGAGGGCGCGGAGATCACTATGCCCGAGCGCATCCGTGACCGTGAGGGCTTCTATCGGGTTCTCTATGCGGCCTGGGAGCGAGTCGCCACTGTGGCGCCACTGTAGGGCAGGGGGCTGTCTTTTCACCAACTCCGGCACGCCGCGAGCGTACCGCCTGGATGAAAATGGGTGTTCCTGGGAGCACGGCGCTCTCCCAGCTCTGGCCCGTGTTCACATCGCCTCCCGCCCCAGCCACTCCGGAAACAGCGCCGTCAGCTCGTCGGGCCGGAGGTACTCTTCGATGCGCGCCAGCGTATCCGCGTGGGCGATGGCCCGTCCCTCGCCGGTGTACTCCACCCAGGCCCCGGCGCACCAGCTCACCGCGCGCAGCAGGATGAACGGCCGGCGGATCGCCAGACGCGCGCGCAGCTCCTGTGGGTCAAGCTCGGGACGGGCGACGCAATAGGCTGCCAGGAAGCTCTCGATCTGTGCCGGGCCGAGGGTCAGCCCCATCTTCCAACGGGTGGTGGTGGGGATGGTAAAGTGGGCCAGGTCGTAGGTCGGGTCGTCGAGAAGCGGGCGCTCCCAGTCCACCAGGCGGCAGCGTGGACCAGCGGGCCGATCTTCGACCACGAAGTTGTGGGCCTGCACGTCAGTGTGCACGAGGGCGAAAGGGGCAGGGAAGCGGCCGGCATGGCGCGCCGCGTCGCCAGCGGCGCGTTCGAGCAGGCGCGCCAGGCACGCGCGCGCCGCCGCCGGGGCGCGCGGGCAGGCCAGGTAGGGCGCCAGCCAGCCGCGGGCCTCTTCCAGGTCGTCAACCAGCGCCCGGCGCAGGATGAAGTCGCCATGGGCCGCAGGTGTCTGATGCAGACGCGCGAGGGTCCGCGCCGCGGCGCCGAGGTGCGCCGCGTCATCGTAGCGCAGCGGCCCGCCCGGCAGATGTTCCATCACCAGCAGGCCGTAGGGCAGGAGCGCGAGCGTCGCGTCGAGGTAGTGCAGACGCGGGGCCACGCCCGCCGGCGCCAGCAGGCGCAGGGCCGCCGCCTCGTAGGCGATCTGCGCGCCGCCGGGCCGGCCGATCTGCGAGCCGGTGTTGATACGCACCACCAGGGGCGGCCCCGGGTCGCGCCGGAGCAGGTAGTTGATGTTGTACTCCCCCTGGGCCAGAAACCGCAGGTCCCACGCGCCGGTCAGTTGCAGCGCGGGATGCCCGGCCACCTCGGGCCGGCGCAGGTAGGTCTCGATGGCTGGCAGGAGTTCGGTTGCGAGCATGGCGGTAAACCTGATAATGGAGCAACCGGGTTTCCCCGGGCCGTGAGCGAGGGCGGAAGGGCATGGCCCTCCCAGGAACACCTGGTTTCACCGGTGACAATAGATAGCGGGTCGGAGGGGCATGGGGAAACCGGGTTTCCCCATGCCCCCGCCTCCAGGAAGGCGCAGTTCTTTCACCTCTTCATGACCCATCGCCTCGCATCACCCATAGCCGTTCCGGGGGGAGGGTCAGGTTCACCAGGTCGCCGGGATAGTAGAGACTGGCGGCATCGGCCAGGGCCTCCAGGCGCAGCGCGCCGGCCTGGATCTGGTAGCGCATCCGCGCGCCGAGGTAGCGCGCCGCCGTCACCGTGCCGCGCAGACGGTTGACCGGGCCATCGCAGCCGAGCGCCAGGGCCTCGGGGCGGATGGTCAGCACGGCGGCGCCCTGCAGCGGCGGTTCGGCGGCAAGCTCGAAGGCCCCCGCGTCGCTGACGAAGCGCCGGCCCGCCACGCGCCCGGCGATGAAGTTGCGCCCGCCAAGAAAGCGCGCGACGGCCAGGCTGGCCGGGCGCTCGTAGAGGCCCCGCGGGGTGTCGTACTGCAACAGGCGTCCCTGCTCCAGCAGGGCGATGCGGTCGGCCAGCACCAGCGCCTCTTCCTGGTCGTGCGTCACCAGCAGGGTGGTGATGCCCAGGCGTCGCTGCAAGCCGGCGACCAGGTCGCGCATTTCGGCCCGTAACCCGGCATCGAGCTGGCTGAAGGGTTCGTCGAGCAGCAGCACCCGCGGTTCGACGATCAGCGCGCGCGCCAGGGCCACGCGCTGCTCCTGCCCGCCGGAGAGCTGGCCGGGGCGCCGGGCGGCGCTGCCCGGCAACTGCACCAGTTCGAGCAGTTCATCAACCCGGCGCCGGATGGTCGCCGGGCGCTCGCCGCGCACCCGCAGCCCGAAGCCCACATTCTCGCCGACGCTCATGTGCGGCAGCAGCAGCGGCTTCTGAAACACCATCGCCACACCCCGGCGCTCGGGTGGCGTGGCCAGCACCGAGCGCCCATCGAAGCGCACATCGCCGCGGCAGGGGGCGAGCAGCCCGGCCACCAGGCGCAGCGTGGTGCTCTTGCCGCAGCCCGAGGCGCCCAGCAGCGCCACCAGTTCGCCCGGGGCGGCCTCGAGCGACAGATCGCGCAGCGCCGGAGCAGGCGCGCCAGGGTAGGTTTTGGTGAGGTTGGAGAGTTGCAGGGCGGTCATAGGGAAGGTAGTCACAGGCCCCGAATGCCGCCAGCGGCCGGCGCGGCGCCCAGAAAACGGGCGATCAGCGCCAGCAACACCACCGCCGGGGCGATGAACACCAGGCTCAGGGCGGCGGTGACCGCGTTGTCGCCGCTGCGGGCAAAGGCGAACAGTAACATCGGCAAGGTCACCAATCGCCCCCCGCCGATGATCAACGTCAGCGCGTACTGGCTCCATGAGATCAGAAAGACAAACAGCGCGCCCACCACCAGACCCGGCAGCACCGCCGGCAGGGTCACCCACCGCCAGACCTGCGCCTGGCGCGCGCCAAGGGTGCGCGCCAGGTCCTCGTACTGTCGGTCGAAGTTGGCGAACACTCCGGCCATAATCAGGGCCATGTACGGAGTTGCGGGCACGAGATGCACCAGAACGACGCCGAGGAACGTGTCGGCCAGGCCGTAGCGGATGAACACGATCTGCATGCCGAGGGACACGGCGAAGGCGGGGACGATCAGCGGCGCGAGGATGAGCATCTCGATCAGGGTGCGTCCGCGAAAGCGGTACATGCCCAGCGCGCGCCCGGCGGGCACACCGATGAGCGTGGCGAGCAGCGTCACCGCCCCGGCGAGCAACAGGCTGTCGCGGAGGGCCGGCAGCACCTGCGACTCCGGGGCGGCCAGGTAGCGCCAGGCTCGCAGGCTCCAGCGTTCCGGCAGCAGATCGGGAAAGCTCCAGCGAAAGGCGAACGACCAGATGACCAGCGGCACGATCGGCAGGAGCATGCCAATCACCATCGCCGCCAGGACGAACCAGTGCAGCAGGGGCGGGCGCGGGGGGGGGCCGGCAGGAGATTCCGCGGAACGCATCGTCAGTCGGCCTCACGGCGCAGGTAGCGCCGGCTCACGTGGAGATACGCGATAATCGCGGCGCCGGCGACCAGGGTAATAATCACGCACAGGGCCATCGCCTCGGCCCGCGCGGCCAGATCCACCGCGGTGTAGCGTTTGTAGGCCAGCACCGGCAACACCTGCGGGTAACTGGCGCCGAGCAGATACGGGACCTCGAAGGCGCCGAAGGAGAAGGCGAAGGCGATCACCGAGGCCGCCAGCACCCCCGGCAGCATCAGCGGCAACAGCACCAGGCGAAACCGCTGCCAGCGGTTCGCGCCCAGGGAGCGGGCCAGTTCCTCGTACTCCGGCCCGATGGCGTGGAGCACCGCCAGCGCCGTCACCCCGATAAAGGCCGTCTCCTTCCAGACGTACTCGGCGATGATCCCGACCCCGGCGCGGTCGAAGACCAGCACGGGGAACTGGCCGGGGTCGTCAATCAGCCCGAAGGCCGCGGCGACGCGGGCAAGCAGCCCGCTCTGGCTGAGCAGGTCGGCCATGGCCACCGCACCGACCAGGTGGGGGATGGGCAGGTTGAACTGGAAGATGAAACTCAGCGCCTGGCGCCCCCGGGAGGTGGCGCGAATGGCCAGGGCCGCCGCCACCGCCAGCGCCGTGGCGATCAGCGTCGAGGCCACGGCGATGTACAGAGTCAAAAGCAGCGAAGCGAGAAACGAGGATTGCCGCAGAACGGCGGCATAGGCCGCGAGGCTGAACCCCGTCTGCCCGATCAGCGGCAAATAGCCAAAGGACTGGATCAGGGCGAAGAACAGACCGCCGCCGAAAAGCAGGACCACCACCGCCAGCATCGGGGCAAGCATCAGCCAGATCCGCGGCCGTTCGGGGTCAACGCTCCAGAACATTGGCGATCCAGTCCTCTTCGATGCGCGTCAACCAGGGCGCCTGCAGCTCGGAGAGCTGGCGCGCGGCGAGTTCATCGGCGGGCAGCACCGCCTCGGGGCGGGGCAGGGCGGAGAACTTCTCGACCCATTCCCGAGGCAGCTTCGCGAAGGAGAGCGGCGTGCTCCAGCCTACCACCTCCGGCTTCGCGGCTTCGTACTGCGCCTCAGGCGAGAGCAAGAAATTCGCGACGACCATCGCTCCGGCCTTGTTGGCCGCGTTGTAGGGAATGGTCACATAGTTGGTATTGGCAATGGTGCCACTCTCGAAGACCCAGGTGCGGGCGGTAGCGGGGTAGACCCCGCGGGCGATCTGGTTCGCCGCGTGGGTGGGGTTGTAGTTCATCGAGATCCACACCTCGCCGCGAGAGAACAGATCGTACAGGGCGGTATTGGTCTGGGGATAGGTTTCGCCGCCGCGCCAGAGGCAGGGTTCCACGGTATTGAGCATCTTCCAGGTCTTCTCGGCAATGGGGGCGTAGCGCGCCTCATCGAAGGGGCCGAGGAGTTGGGTATAATCCCCGGCGGCGGCATAGAAGACATGGCGCACGAAGACGCTGCCGGTGAAATCGGGCGGCGCGGGGTAGGTAAACTTGCCCGGATTGGCGCAGGCCCACTCCAGCAGCGCCTCGACGCTGCGGGGCGGCTCGGCGAGCCGCGCGCTGTCGTACTCCATCACGAACTGGGCCGAGCCCCAGGGCGACTCATCGTACTCGACCGGAAAGCCGAAGTCGTAGGCAATGGAGGGGTTCTCCCAATCCACGAACTGATTGCTCGGCAGCAGGTCGGCCCAGTTGCGAAACAGCGCCCCGGCCTCCTTCAGGGTGCGGAAGTTCTCGCCATTGATCCAGATCAGATCCACCGAGCCGCCGGCATCCTTCCCGGCCTGTTTCTCGGCCAGCACCTTGTTGACCGTCTCGACAATATCGGTGACCGGCGCCTGTTTGAGCGTAACTCCAAAACGCTCCTTTAGCGTACCGGCCACGTAGCCATTGACATAGGCATTGATCGCGTCCGAGCCGCCCCACATGAACCAGGTCACCGTTTGCCCACGGGCAGCTTCGACGATCTGCTCGAAGCTCATCGAGCGGTAACGCTGCTCGAAGGGCTGGTCAGCGGGGCCGGCGCCGGAGGGCGCGCCCGGCTGGCCGGCACAGGCGGCGAGCAGGAGCAGGGTAAGGATAAGGATCACGATCAGGCCCGAGTATGCCGCGCGCACGGATCGTCCTTTCATCGAATCGAACGTGTGATGCAGGGGCGTAGAGCCGGCCCGGCGGGCCGGCTCCAGCCCGCCGGGCCGTCGAACCAACCCCCAGGCCGTCGAACCAACCCCCGGGCCGGCTCCAGCCCGTCGGGCCGTCGAACCACCCCCCGGCCGTCGAACCAACCCCCGGGCCGGCGTTACAACGGCCGCGCCCTGGGGATCGCCTCGGCCGAGCCATAGACCATTACCGGTTCGCCGAGGGTCAGCCCCTCGGGCGTCAGCGGGCAGAGATAGGCATAGACCTCGACCCCGGCAGTGATGGCGCCGCGCAGGGTGCGCCCAAACTCGGGATCCACATCATCGGGAACCAGGGCCCGCGCGGCGTGGCGCTGAATGATGAACACGATCGCGCAACGCTGCCCGTTGCGGGCCATCTGGGTAAGGGCCAGCACCTGGCGGCGGCCCCGGTCGGTCGGCGCGTCGGGAAAGCGGGCCAGGCCGTTCTCGACCTTGCTGACCGATTTGACCTCGACGATACAGGTATTGATGCCCTCGCTGAGGCGAAAATCGAAGCGGTGCTCGCCGATCATCACCTCGCGCTGCACCCTGGTGTAGCGGGCGAACTGAGGCAGCGCCCCGGCGGCCAGGGCCGCAACCACCAGCCGGTTGGCCAGGTGCGTATCGAGGGAGACAAGCTCGCCATTCTGGTAAACGCCGATTACCTGATAGCCGGTCTTGCGGCCAATCTCCTCGCGGGGCGCCAGCAACAGGCGCGCGCCGGGAACCAGCAGGTCAAGCAGGCGGCCCCGATCGGCCAGATGGGCGCGCACCATCCGGCGCCCCAGGCGGGCTTCCACAACCAGTTGATTGGGCCGGGAGACAAACTCCGCCTCCACGAGCGATCCGCTGGAGGTAAGGGGCACACGGACGGGCATAGCTAATCCTGGCGGCGGAAAGGTTCGCACCATATTCGCTGCGTAGTATACCACGAGGAATAACCGCTCCGGTATCAACAAGCGCATCTACGGCTTGACGAAACACCACCCTGGGTGTACACTCCCAACGGTGAAATTGCACCGCCAATAATTGCTTTAACAACGACATCACGGCGCCCAACCGCAGGCGCCTTTACAAGCGGCGCGGGGAAAGCGGGTTTCTCCACACCCCTGCCCGTTGAAAACTCTGATCGACCCATACCCCTTGGATGAGAGGATTAGCGAGGGCCGCCCCCTCCCAGACCCTCCCACAGGCGTTATCTGGACTGGTCCTCAACAATCACAGCAGTCTATGTCCTCGCAATCCTGCCAGCAGTACCGTATGTTTCACGACATCTATGTGTTACTGGACGACGGTGACCGCCGGGTGCTTCGAGCGTTCAACCTGAGCCCCTCGCAGTTCGCCGTACTGGTGCTGCTGGACGGGGAATCAGGCTGGCGCCTGACCGATCTCAGCGAGCGGCTGCTGGTGGACAAGAGCACGATTACGCGGATCGTTGACCGTCTCGAAAGCGCGGGGCTGGTGCGCCGCGAGGCCGACCCCGATGATCGCCGCGTACAGCGGGTGGTGCTGACTGGCCAGGGGCAGGAGACGCGCGACCGGGCCCGCGCGGCCCACGAGCGCTCGATCGAGCGGCGCATGGGCGCCCTCGACACCGACGAGCAACGCCAGTTGCTCGCGTTGCTCACCCGCCTGCGCGACGGCTTGCAGGCCGATCTCGTCAATATGGCCAGTACTCCGTCCCAGCACATGTGATGAGTAAGGCCCAACGCGGGCGCAGGACTGGTAGTACAATGAGACGTCACCCTGGGGGAGGTTCGGAGGGGCTTCATCCCTCCGAAAACGCCCGCCGGTGCAGCGCGGTTTCGCCGTGCCCCACCGGAAAGGGAAATCCTGCGGGGGCCTGTGGCCTCCGCAACCCCCGCGGAGACGAAGTCTCGTCGTAGCACCTGGCGTGGCGTCCCATCGGCCCACGGAAAGGGGGTGACGCTATAGGATCAAAGCAGCTTGCCTGAAAGGAGGGACCGGAACCCTCCGCATTCTCGCCCCCATAAGGGGTTTGGAAACGCAGCAGGCCGGGAACGTCGAGGATTGTGGCGAAGGCACCACGAGGAACCGCCGGTTTTTTCGCCTCACCTCAGCCATTCCCCCGTAAGGTTCTCCCTGGGAACAGATTTCTGACTTCCGGCCGGAGCAGGCCATCTTTACGAAACGATCTCAAAACGCTGCGAGAGGGCACACGACGGGCATTCAGGCACGTTCCTGGGAGGGGCGGTCCTCCCGGACCCTCCCTTCTGCGGGGGCGTAGGGAAAACAGGTTTCCCCGGCTTCCTCCACCCGACCGTTAATCGTTTTGAGATTATCTCTCCGAATAACTCCTGTAGGGGTAAGTGGGGAAACCGGGTTTCCCCAGCCCCTCCCGTCAGGGAGGGGCTGGGAGAGCGTAGCCCTCCCAGA
>DAOUDA010000003.1:0-10881 GCA_034431835.1 Chloroflexaceae bacterium
CGCGTCAGCGCCGCCGCCAGCGCCCCGGCGTCGCCCGGCGGCGCCAGCAGCCCCGTCTCTTCGTGCGCCACCAGGTCCGGCAGGCCGCCGATGCGCGAGGCGACCAGGGGGCGGCCCGCCAGCATGGCTTCCATCGCCACCGTCGGGCAGGGTTCGGGCCAGATGGAGGGCACGATGCCGATGGCGCAGCGCTGCCAGGCGCGCATGACCGCGGCGTGGGGCCAGTGCTGGAACACCCGCGCCCCGGCGGGGAGCTGTAGTTCCGGGTCGGCCCAGATGCCGATGAGCGCCAGCGGCGGCGCGTCCTTCAGGCGCGCGTAGGCGTCGAGAAGCACCTGCACGCCCTTGTGACGGTTGAGCGCCCCGACGAAGAGGAGGAAGTCGCCGGACGGAAGCTGCGCCGCGTGGTCCGCCCCGTCTTCCTCCGGCGCTTCGATGCGATCGGCGATGAAGTTGGGGATCAGCTCGCAGGCGCGCCCGCCGCCGGCCAGACCGTTGCCCTCCGCCACGGCCTGGCTGACGGCGATGAAGCGGTCCACCGCCACGACCAGCCAGGGCAGGGTTGCCCGCTGCGCGGCCAGGGTCGCGCCGGCTTTGAGCGGGCCGTAGTGGGCCGCGGCGCACCCCGGGCAGCGATCCGGCGCCGGGCCGCCGCACGGGCGCTCGTGACGCATCAGCGTTTTGGTGGCGCAGCGCAGGCCGTAGTCGTGCAGGGTTACCACCAGTTTCGCCCGGCTCCAGGTCTTGAGGGGCAGGAAGGAGTGGACGATCCAGCTATGGGCATGGACGATCTCGGGCCGTTCGCGCCGGACGATCCGCTGCAAGGCCCACACCGTCTCGGGATCGGGCGCCGGCGGGGCGAAGCGACGCCCTGTCTGGCTGAACAGCCCCGCGGCGCGCTGCGCGGTCCCCTGGATGCGGTAGATCCGCACCCCCCGATCCTCCTCGCAGCGTTCCAGGCCCTCGTGCCAGAGGGTGGCAACCGCCACCTGGTGGCCCCGCTCCGCCAGGGCGAGGGCCAGGTTCTCGACGTGGCGCTCCTGGCCGCCAATCAGGGGCCGGTAGAAATCGGTGAGCATTAAGATTCGCATGGCAAATTGCAGATCAGTGATTGCCGATTCGAAGCGACGCATCTGCGCGCCATCTTCGGCGCGCGAATGCCCGAACAGGTTCCCCGGCGTCTGACGTCAGCCGGCCAGGGCGCCGGCGATGCGCGTCGCCACCACCAGGGCGAACACGCCCACCAGCGGTACGATTGCCACCCACAGGGCCGCCCGCGCCCGCCGCGCCCGTTCGTGCGCCAGGCTGCCGATGGCTTCGCGCTGCACCAGCAGCCCGATCAGGAAGATTGTCGCCGCCAGGCCCATAACCGATGCCGCGCCGGCGAGCCCCGTGTCCAGAATGAGCGGATGCATGGTTATGTTCTCCTTTCAGATGCAATTCCGTCTGAAGTCCCAAAACCGCCTGACAATTCGTCTGTGGAGCGTGTAGTTGTTCTTTCACCTCCACACCTCTACACCTCTACACCTCCACACTTAGACCGCCACATCGGGCGCAGCAGCGTGCCCAGCAGGAGCAACGCCAGGACGCCCTGGGCGATCAGCTTCGCCCAGCCGATGGCCAGGATGCCCAGGGCCGGCAGCATGAGCGCGCTGAGGCCCAGCAGCAGGCCGCAGTTCGCCGCCTGCAGCGCCACGATGGTTCGCACGCGGTTCTCGACCCGCGCGACGCTCATCGCCAGCATCAGCACCGCCTGCGGGACGCTCGAAAGCGCCAGCAAGCGCAGCAGCCCGGCGCTGGCGTCGGCGTACTCCTGGCCGATGATCCGCAACAGGAGGGGCGCGGCGGGCAGGATAACGCCTAGCGCCAGGGCCAGCAGGATCAGCAGTTGCCCGAGCACGCGCCGGCTGTAGACGACCAGCTTCACGCGCTCGCGGGCCGCTTCCACCGTGAACGAGGCGGTCATGTTCGCCGCAAGCAACTCCAGCGCCCCGGCGATGGTCCACGGCAGGTAGAAATAGGCATTCGCCTCGGTCCCCAGGAGCAGGGCCACCAGCACCGGGATGAGGGTGGTGGACATCAGGGCGAACAGCGAGCCCAGGTAGTCGCCGGCGACGAAGCGCGCCACGCCCCTGAAGGTCAGCGGCTCGGGAGTCTGGCCGGAGGCGGGGCCGCGGGCGGGCAAGCAGCGCGTACAGATGAAATAGTTGATAGGAATGACCAGCGCCAGAATGGGGAGGGTGTAGGCGTAGTAGATCGCGTGCTCGAAGGCGCTGCCGGCCAGGGCGATCAGCAGCGCGAGCTTGGCCAGGGAGTAGACCAGGTTCTCAACCGGCGTCCAGATCGCCTGGCGCAGCCCGGTCAGCACATGATCTTGCAGCGCGAAGATCGTCTGCGCCACGACCGAGACGATGAACCAGACGGCGAAGGCGGGTTGCGCGACGCCGAAGGCTCCTTCCGGCAGCCACCACCGGGCGACCAGCAGCGCCCCGCCGCCGCAGAGCAGGCTGGCGCCGATGCTCGCCGCGTAGGCGCCGAGGATCAGGCGGCGCGCTGCGGGACCGGCCAGCGGCAGGAAGCGGATCAGCGCCCCGCGCAGGTTGAGCTGGGCGATCCCCGCCAGGAACATCAGCAGGGAGACCAGCGCCGAACCGGCCCCGACCGCCGCCGGGGCGTACAGGCGGGCCGCCAGCACCCAGAAGACGAAGCCGAGACCGGACATGGCTATGGCGCTGAGCATCAGCGCGTAGCCGTTGAGGTACAGCGGCGCGCGCAAGCCGGCGATGATCCGGGTTAGCGATGTTCTGGCGTTGGTGAGCATAGTGTTCGCTAGCTGCTCACGCGGCTTCGCCGCGCAGGGATGGCCGATATTTCTGGAAGGGCGGGTTGGAGGGGCGTGGGAGAACCAGGTTTCCCCACGCCCCTGCTGGCGGGAGCGGCTGGTTCTTAGCGCCCTACCAGGTGTACTATCCGGTACGGTTCGTTCTCCTGATCGCGGAACAGCAGCACCTCGGCCCGGTCACCCGCTTCCAGATCCAGGCTGGCGGGCAGCGGTACACGGTAGGTCTGGCCGGATGTCAAAACACCCGACCAGGCGCCGGCCACGCCGCCATTCGGCAGGCGCACCTCCAGGCGATAGGCCACCGGGGTATGCTCGTGATTGGCGATCACCACCACCTGCCGGGCGGCCCCATCAACGGTTGCCGGCTCAACCGAGAGGGCCGTGAAAGGTCTGGTTTCGACCTGGGCGGCCCGGTACAGAGTTGAGCCGGCCCACCCCGCAGAGGCGATCACCAGCAGCGCGGCCAGCGCGCCGGTCAGCAAATGGCTGGCCCGCCGCGCCGGCGTGGCGCCGGCCGGCGCGCGGCGAAAGAGGCCGCTTGCCTCCCCCGAGCGTTCCAGGCGCCAGGCGCCAATGGCCAGTCCCGCCATGGTGATCCCCCAACTCAGCGCGGCGAAGAGCGCCCCGGAGAAGGGCATGGCCGCGAGAGCCATACCAGCGCCCAGCAGGATGCCCAGCGCCAGACTCAAGGGGATGCTCAGGGCCGCCTGCTGCAGGTGATGGGCCTCGCGCGGGAAAAGGGCGAAGAGCACGGCATAGCCGGGCGCGAAGCATGCCAGCGCCAGGCCCAGGGGCGCGCGCAGCGCCGGCGCCTGCACGTTGCCCGCCGCAAGCAGCAGGGCCAGCGTGGCGATCAGCCCGACCAGGGCGGGCACGAAGAGCGGTCCGGGCCGGCGAGTAAGGAGCGTGTTCATCGGGTCACCGCCTTTCGGTAGAGAATGATGTCGCCGTTATCGTAGACGCGCTGCAGATCGCGAATGCGATCGAACTTCTCCAGACGCTCGGCTGGCACAGGCTGTATCGGTCGCTGCTGAGCGAAGGGATCGGCATCGCCAAAGTAGGTGGTGTAGCGCGGCAAATACTGCGACACTCGCCGATCCACGCTGACAAAGTCAATCCTGTGCTCGTTGAGGAACCAGATCGCGCCGCCGGGATCGTCGTAGTAATACAACTGGCCGACGCCCCAGATCCGGGTCCGCTGGTTGCCGAAGGCGCCAAAGGCCACCTGGCTGGCCCGGTCGCCGGCGACGCGGTGGTACCTCCCGTAGTGTGCCTCCAGCCAGCGCGCCGCCGCGACCAGATCATCGGTGATGGCTTCCGGCCCCGAGGCGGCGAAGATCTGGTGGGTGTGGAAGCGCCCGGCCTGATTGTCGCCCAGCACGATCCCGCCGATCAGCAGCGGTATGGCGATGCCGAACGCCGCCAGGCGCGGCGAAACGCGCACGGGACGCGCTTCGACCTCAACGCCGTAGAGCGCAATGATCGCGTACAGGGCCACCCCCAGGAAGAGGAACGGCCAGGAGCGGTAGGCCGCGTCCTGGTTGACGGTCAGCACCAGCGGCGTTGACAGGAGCCACAGGACCGGACCGAAGACCCCCAGCACGAGGATGCCGGCGTAGGGGGTGAGATCCTGGTCACGTCTGGCCCAGAAGAAGCGCGCCGCCCGCGCCAGGCCCGCCAGCATGAGCACGGCGATCAGGCCGGGATAGACGTAAGCGAAGAACCGCTCGGCCAGCGGCAACGGCGAGTGGGCAAAGAGGGGCCGCAAGCGCCAGGCATCACCGGCGGGTGACGCCGTCGATCCGCTCAGCGCCGTCTGCACCGCGTTGAAGAACGCCGCCGTCCGATTGATGATGGTCAGGACGACATACTGAATGCCCCGATCGGACTGAAAGGCGAGCCAGGCCAGACCCAGGACGGCGGCAAAGAGCAACAACGCGCCAAAGAGACGCCGTTGTTCGTGCCGTAGCGCCCACGTGACCGCCACGCACCCGAGCAGCCAGGCCAGGCTGATCAGGCTGCTGAAATGGTGGGTGATGCTCACCGCCGCGATCACCGGCAGCAGCAGCAGGTGAAACGGCCATGTCCACGGCGTGTCTTTCCGTAGCAGGTTCAGGCTGAGGAGCGCCAGGACGAGGAACAGCAGGGTGCCCAGGGTCTCATAGCTGAAGAGGCTGTGAAAGAAGAAAAAACTGCGGTTGGCCATGTAGAGGAGCCCGCCCAGAAACGCCAGACGCTCCGGCACGCGCAGGGCCGCCAGGGCAGCGTAGGCGAGCACCGGCATAGTGAGGTGGACCAGGATTGGCACGAGCCGCACCGCCCATTCCGAGGGCAGACCGGAGATGCTGACCACATGCAGCCCGAGCAGGGCCAGACCCGGATAGTCGCGCGGAACGGTGAAAAAGGTGAGACTCACCTCGCGCGTGCCCTGTTCGCGCATCAAGGTCAGGGCCTGATAGTGGTACAACTCGTCCGCGAAGATGGGATAGGCCGGGCTGCGCAGAAAAGTGGGCAGGTACAGCGCGGCACCTAGCAGGGCGAGCATCAGTATGCGCTGCACGGTGGCGCTGGCGGGCGCCAGGCCAGTGATGAGCGCCCCGCCCACGCTCAACCCCAACCCGGCCCAGAACCAGCCGTAGGCCGCCGGAGTATTGGCCTCGACCATGTACGCCCGCGCCAGCACTCCCAGGCCAAGGAAAAACAGGGCCAGGCTCACGGAAAAGAGCGGCAGGCGCCAGTCGCGCAGCCACTCGCCGCTGAAGGCCTGTTCTTCCGGCAGCATGGTTCGGCGCTGTTCTGTTGGAACGTGAACGCTCATGGCAACTCCTTTCTTCGACAAGGTTCATTCGACCACTACGGTCCCCTGGCCCGCCACGGCGAGGCGTCTGGCCACACGCCGGCAGATGGCCGCGCTGGCCAGCGCCTGCGCGCGCTCCTGCGTCACCCGGACGTTCAGCGTGGCGATGACGGCCTCCCGCTGCGCGAGTTGCGCTTCGATCAGTTCGATCAATCGCGCCCCGCTCACCGTCTCGATGGGAACGATCCACCGGCCGAGGTCCATGCGCCGCATGATCCCGGTGGTCTTGTGCTCATAGGCGATTGCTACCACGGGTGTCCGCGCGAGCATGGCGAAGATCGCCGAGTGAAAGCGCGTGGCCAGCAGCATGTCCATCCCGCCCAGCATCTCGATCAACTCGGATGGCGCCAGGTCGTCCTCGATCACCCGCACCCGATCGGGGCGCTTCAGCCGCGCGGCCAGCCGCCGCTCCACAAGGCGATCGTCGTCGCTACCGGGGCCAATGACCTGCGGCAGGAAGACGACCTCGGCGTCGTGGACGGCCAGCAGATGTTCCAGGGCCTCGACCAGGGCGTTCTCGTAGTGCCGCTGCGCCGCCTGGCGATCCAGCGAATGGGGGAACGCCCAGTTGCGCGCGGTGACGCCAACCCGCAGGCGACCCGAACGGGGGGCAATCGCGGGACGGGCAGGCCGGTCGCGGTCCAGGGCGAAGGCCATGTCGGTGCCGAAATGGAGCCGCTCCGGGGCGATACGCATGGCCTGGACGGTCGCCAGCGACTCGCTCTCGCGGATCACCACCGCGTCGGTCCGGCGCAGCACGGCGCTCACGAGCGAGCGGAGGCGCGCGCTGCGGAAGGGGCCGACGCTCTGCCCAAGGCAGACCACCGGGACGCCGGCCACCAGAGCCGCCAGCACCTGTGCCACGTGGATGAGCACACCCGCGCCCCAGCTATCCTGCCAGAAACCGCCTCCGCAACTGATCGCCACATCGGCTTCGGCGATCGCGTTCGCCACCTCACGCACCCCGGCGGGCCACCAGCGCGGGAGCGACCGGCGCGTCAGGCGGCTGGCGAGCAGCGCCCCGAGCAGGGCCAGATACTCGCCCACGAAGCGTCCGGCACGCACCCCCGCGGGGCCATGCGCCGCATAGAGCAGCGCAAAGGGGCCGGCCACGACCCGCACGTTTTCGTCGGCATAGTGGGGCCGGTCAATCTCCGGCGTCAGCGAGACAAGCGTAATGTCGGCCTCGGGCGCGACGGCGCGCACCGCGCGGACCGTGCCGAGCACGATGGCCGCGTCGCCCTTGTTGAGCCAGCTATAGGTGTTAAGAATGACGATGCGCATCGCCTGCCACCTCCACAACAACTTCCTGACGGGCGCGCGACGCCCCGGATCGGGCCGCCGCGGCGTAGATCGCCAGCATCGAGTCGGTAATGGCCGATCGGGTGTATGGCCGCAGATCGGGCGGCGCGCCCACCTCTCTTCGGGCCGTCGCAGCGAGCAGCGTGGCGAGTTGTCCATCGCCGGCCTCCGGAGGAACCAGGGTCACCCATGCCGGGTAGCGCCGGGCGAACTCGCGGTGCGCCGGGATGTCGCTACAGACCACGCGGCACCCCATGGCCAGTCCCTCGACGATGGTGCGCCCAAACGACTCGGCCTCCGAGAGGGAGACCAGCACCCCCGCGCGGCGGTACCAGGCGCGCAGGTCGGCATCACTCACCTGGCCGGCGACATGCAGCCTGGGGCGTACCCCGTACCGCTCGGCCAGTTGCTCCAGCCGCGCGCGCTCCGGCCCATCACCCACCAGGGTCAACGCATAGCCGTCCGGGAGATGGGACAGGGCGGCGATCAGCCGGTCTATCCGCTTATAGGGCGCCATTCGTCCCACGCTGAGCAGGCACATTGGCGCCCGTGCCTCTGCTTTGGCGGACAACTCCATGTTGGCTGCGGCTTCGTCAACCAGTGCCACAACAGTGGGCACAACGCTTACCTGGCGCGGGCCGAGGCCAAAAGTCCGGCTAACCAGGGCCGCCTCGGCCTCGGAGATACATACGATCCTCTCCGCGCGCCGGATCAATCCTCTGGTGGCCGGCACATAGAGCTGGTGCAACAGGTTTGCCAGCGACGTGTGCCCCTTGCCGTGGTAGTACAGGCTGAGCACCGGCGGCGCCCGATGCCCGAGACAGGCCAGGATCAGGGGCAGGGCGTGGTAGTTGTGGGCATGCGCCACGTCCCAGGCGCCGGCATGCGCGCGCAGATAGCGCAGCAAGCCCGAGGGGTAGCGGTACACCCCTCGTCCGACGGCGGGGAAGCGGCGAACTTCAACGCCGTTGATCGACTCCACTGGCGCCAGATCCCGTCGCCGGCTTTCAGCCAGCACCGTCACCTGATGCCCGCGCCGGACGAGCGCCTCGCTCAGCAGTTGGACGTGGGCCTCGATCCCCCCGAGGTCGGGGTAATAGCCTGAGGTGATGTGCATGATCTTCATCGGGCGCCTCGCGGGAGCAGGTACTGGGTAAGCCCGTGGCGGCGCCGCGCGTCGAGCCGGCCCACCAGCGCGCCGCTCAGATAGCCGAAGCCGGTGATGGCGAGACCGGCCAGGATGGCGGCCGCGCGCCGTACCCCGCCGGCATCGCGCCTGGTGAGGGCCTCCGCCAACCCGCGCGCCACGCCGACGGGCAGGGTGCGCGCCACGTAGTCCCGTTCGGCGGCCAGCCCATCGCGCGAGCCGACCAGCCGGGCCATCTGGGCCTTGGAGAAGCCCTCGGCGTAGCAGCGCGAGCGGAAATAGGCCCAGCTTGCGCGGCCCTCGGTCACCCGATGGCGCACCCGCGCCCCTGGCACAAAGAGCAGGACCCGATCGCCACAACGTTGCCACAGGCGGATGGTGAACTCGGTGTCATCGCTGCGCATAAGATCGTTGCCCACCTGCCCGATCTCACTGCGGAAACCGCCCGCCAGGTCGAACGCCTCGCGCCGGAACGACATATTGCATCCGATGAGGCGCTGCACCGGCGTCGGCGCGGTCGGCACGCCCCGGTAGGTGCAGCCGACCACCCAGTCGAACTCCTCGGGGAACCATCGCGGCCGCGCGCCGGGCCAGAGCGGCTCAATCGCCCCTCCGGCGGCGATCACCCGCGGATCGCGATAGGCCTGGAGGAGCTGAGCCAGCCAGTCGGCCTCGGGGATGGCATCATCATCGAGAAAGGCGAGGATCGTGCCCCGGGCATGGGCCACACCGGCGTTCCTGGCCCCCGAAAGCCCTCGCGGGCCACTGTTGACAAGCACCCGCACACCCTCAAGGGCCGGTTCGTTGCTGGCCCGATCGAAAAGCGCCGGATTGTGATCAACCACAACAATAATCTCGTAAGGCGGCGTCTGCTGTGTCCGCAGCGCGGCGACGGCGGCGAGCAGATCCGTCCAGCGGGCCTCGGTGTAGGCGCAAATGATCACCGAGACCGGCAGATCGAGCGGGGACGCCATGGCAAACCTCCTGTCTTCAGCGTATTCAATACTCTGTGAAGTACGTTTTTCGGTAACTCCGTCCCCTCCCCGACCCTCCCCCGAACTCCGCCGGGGGAGGGAGTCCGGCGCATCCCCCCGACAGGGGGAGGTTGGGAGGGGGGCAGAAACGTAAGGAAGCTTCATTCACAGACTATTCAATGGTTCAATGGGTTGCCTCGACACCGGGGAGATGGACCGTAACGCCTCGGCGATCCTGGGAGCGCTGGCTGCTCGTGGTGTTGGAGGAAAACAGCGCCATGAGCAGGGTGGTAGCAAACAGCTTGGTGCCGCCAACCACCATCGCCAGCGCGACGATCAACTCCTCGCCCGATCGGAACGAGGCCGGACCGCCCCAGATCCACTGGCCGACAAGACCGAGCGTCCAGAGACCACCGGTGAGGATGAGCAGCCCGGCGAAACCGTAGCTGGCGAGCCGCACCGGCTGCCGGGTCAGCAGATCAAGAACGCGATTGGGCCGGCGCATGCCGTAACGGGTGATGTACAGATGCACCACGCCGCCCAGCATCAACAACTGGAAGCCGGTCAGAAAAGCCATGGCGCCGACGATCATTGCCGGCTCGCCGCCGGAGACCCCGGACGAACCGTGGCGCGGTACGAGCAGGGCCGTGAGGGCCAGCAGCCAGAGCATCAGCCCGGGCATAATGTACGTGGCGAAGGGATTGAAGATCGCGGCCAGCCGCAGGACGCGCAGGAGGATGGCCCAGCCGTCGCGCAACGGCTTCAGCTTCTTCTCGCCAATGCGCTCGTGGTACTGAATGGGCATACTGTTGGCGGTGAGGGCCAGCAGGCCGGCCTTGACCATGATCTCGGTCTCGATGTCAAAGCCGTCGGATTCGAGTTGCATCGCCAGCAGATGGCGCCGGTGCAACCCGTAGAGGCCGCTGAGCATATCACCGCCCTCGACCTGATGCACGCTACGGATGAGGTGATCGAAGAACAGGTTACCGAGACGATTGACCAGGGGCATATTGTCGCGACCCTCATTGCGCACACAGCGCACCAGATCGTAGCGGTCGAGCTGGCGGGAGATCTCGGGGATGGCGCTGGCAGGGTAGGTGGCATCGCCATCAATGAAGATCACCTTCTCGCCACGCGCATGGGCGAGGCCGGTCCGCATCGCTGCGCCCTTGCCGCGATTCGCCTCGTGACTGATAACCAGGCAGGGGTAACGTTGAGCTACGGCGACGGTGGCGTCGCTGGAGCCATCGTCAACAACCAGGATCTCATAGCCGGGCCCCACACTGGCGATCACATCCTCCAGCACGCGGGGCAGAGCCGCTTCTTCGTTATAGACGGGGATCAGGACAGTCGTGTGGATAGGGGAGAGGGCATCCTCGCGCGTGCCGGGCAGGGTCGAATAGTGATGAAAGGGCGTCGAGACCACAAGCTCCTCCTCGTTACCAGGATTAGATGTAGTAGTAAAGACGGGCTCGGAAGGGAGCGCAGCGTCATTATCCACTTTTGTTCATAGAGTAGCGATGCACAGTTACTGATTTGTTACCAGAAATTGATGTTTTTCGCTGTAATCTTCTTGTAATCTAGTTGTCTTGTTAGTACGATAGAGGTTAATATGGTTTGAAAGCACATTTATCGGATCAACCACCCTACGAGCGGAGATACAAAAACCGGGTGTTCTACCTCATCCGTGTTGATGGCTATCACGCCAGTTTGCGATGACGTCCTGACGCCTCAGCGCGTCGGCCAATGGCCCGCGATC
>DAOUDA010000004.1:0-2682 GCA_034431835.1 Chloroflexaceae bacterium
GCCGGCGCGCCGCCAGCGACCAGCGCCAGGGCAGCCAGCGCGCCGCCACTCGCCGCCGCGCCGAGCCAGCGCTCCGAATACCGCACCTGCCCCGGGCCCGGGTCAAATCGCCGTCCTTCACGCTGTGGGCGAAATCGCTGTGTTGTTATTGCCATATTTTGGGTTTACTCGTTGATGTGAAGATGGATATTTTAGCGTCTGGGGCAACCGGGTTGCCCCGGGCCCCGACCGCTGGGCAGGGCGCCGGCGGCGCCTGAAGCGGCGCGCGGCAACCCGGTTTCCCCGCGGCCCTACCGGTGGGCGAGGACCGTACCGCGAGGGACAGTATAATCTATGCAGATGAAGAACAGATGAAATGGCGCTGCTATCCGCCTGCTTTGACGCCTCTCACCCGTGGGGGTACAATGCGGTAATCGTACCACCTCCGCGAGCGGAACAAGCAACCTGTTCGTTGGTCGATCCTGGTTGTGTAGTGAACCATGCCCGATTTCTCATATACGGCGATAGCTGATCCCGCCGCCTTTGAGGAGCGGCTGAGGCGCGTGCCCGACGCGCCCGGCGTGTATCTCTGGAAAGACGCGACGGGCACGTTGCTCTACGTGGGCAAGAGCAAGCGTCTGCGCGATCGTATGCGCTCGTACTTCGGCTCGCCGCGCGGTCTCAACGCCAAAACGCGCCGTCTCGTCAGCCATATCGCCGATTTCGATATCGTCGTCACCCAGAGCGAACTGGAGGCCCTGCTGCTGGAGATGAACCTGATCAAGCAGCACCGGCCGCGCTACAATATTTTGCTCAAGGACGACAAGAGCTATCCTTACATTAAAGTGACGCTCCAGGAGGACTGGCCGCGCATCTTTCCCACCCGCACGGTGCTCGAGGATGGGGCGCGCTACTTTGGCCCCTACGCCAGCGCCGGGTCGGTTTACAAGACCCTCGATCTGCTCAACCGGCTCTTCGCCTTTCGCCCGCCCTATGAGTGCAAGGACGACAAGTTCAATCGCCACCGCAAGCTGGGCAAGCCCTGCCTCTACCACCAGATGCGGCGCTGCCTCGGCCCCTGCGTGCCCGGGCTGGTCTCGCAGGAGGAGTACCGGGCGACGATTACCGCCGTCTGCCGCTTCCTCGAGGGGCGCACCGACCAGATCGTCCGCGATATTCGCCGCGACATGGAGGCTGCCGCCGAGGCGCTGAACTTTGAACGGGCGGCCTACCTCCGCGACCGGATCACGGCCATCGAGCGCATCTCCGAGCGCCAGCAGGTGCTGCGCACGGTTGATGAGGATCAGGACGTGATCGCCTTCGCCCGCGAGGATGGCTCGGCGGTGGTGCAGGTGCTGTTTATCCGCGGCGGCAAGCTGGTCAATGCCGAGCCGTTCACCCTCCAGGGGGCCGAGGATGAGAGTGACGCCGCGCTGCTGGGTTCGTTCATCACCCAGTTCTACGACCGCGCCCCGACCGTGCCGCCCACCCTCCTGCTGGCCGACCATATCGAAGAGCCGATGATCATCGCTTCCTGGCTCGCCCAGAAGTCGGGCCACAAGGTCGAAATCGCCGTACCCCGGCGCGGCGAGAAGAAGGAACTGGTCGAACTGGCCGCCACCAATGCCCGCCAGAAGCTCGCCGAGTTGCGCCAGCAATGGCTCAACTCCGAACAGCGGGCCGTCGCCGGTCTCAGCGCCCTGCGCGACCTGCTCGGGTTGCCCGCGCTCCCGCGCCGCATCGAGGGCTACGATGTCTCGACCATCCAGGGCCAGCACACGGTTGCCAGTATGGTCGTCTTCGAGCACGGCGAGCCGAAAGCCTCGGCCTACCGCCGCTTCCGCATCAAGAGGGTCGAGGGCGCCAACGATGTCGCCGCGCTGCGCGAGACGCTCGGTCGCCGCTTCCGGCGCGCCGCCGCGAGCCAGGGCGCGCCCGGCGAGGAGATGCCCCAGGCCCCGCCGCCCCGCGCCGAGGACCGGGAGGAAACGGAACCACTGGCGGAGGAGCCCCCGGCGCTCGATGCCGGCGCGCCGGGCGCCGATGCGGCCCCGCCCCCGTCCACCTGGGCCGATCTGCCCGACCTGGTGCTGATTGACGGCGGGCGCGCCCAGGTCAACGTCGCCCTGGCGGCGCTGCGCGAGGCGGGCTTTGACCAGATCCCGGTTGTCGGCGTGGCCAAGGGCCCCGACCGCGACCGTTTCGACCTGGTGTGCCCGGACCGGCCCGAGGCGCTCGCGCTGGAGCGTTCCAGCCCCGCGCTGCACCTGGTGCGGCGCATCGACGAGGAGGCCCATCGCTTCGCCATCGCCTACCATCGCAAGCTCCGCGGCAAGGCCGCTCTCACCTCGACCCTGGAGGAGATCCCCGGCATCGGCCCCCGGCGCAAAAAGGCCCTCCTGCAAGCCTTCGGCTCCCTCGATGGCATCCGCCGCGCCAGTGTAGAGGAACTGGCCGCCGTGCCGGGAATGAACCGCAAGGCCGCCGAGACCATCAAGGGCCTGCTGGGCTGACCATGGGGGCGCCCCACGGCCCGCTTGAGGGGAGGGTTCGGGAGGGCAAAGCCCTTCCAGGAAAATACGTCTTGTCCCGGTCGATAGTGTTCACGTCTGCCGAACACGTTCGCACCGCAGAGGGCGCGGAGGGCTTTCAAAACGTTCACCCTCTACGTTCCTCTGCGCGCTCTGCGGTAAATCTGAACAG
>DAOUDA010000005.1:0-19361 GCA_034431835.1 Chloroflexaceae bacterium
CTTTACGCCCAGTAAGTCCGGACAACGCTTGCCCCCTCCGTCTTACCGCGGCTGCTGGCACGGAGTTAGCCGGGGCTTATTCGGGCGGTACCGTCATCATCTTCCCGCCCAAAAGCAGTTTACAACCCGAAGGCCGTCGTCCTGCACGCGGCGTTGCTCCCTCAGGCTGTCGCCCATTGGGGAAAATTCCTTGCTGCTGCCTCCCGTAGGAGTCTGGGCCGTGTCTCAGTCCCAGTCTGCCTGGTCGTCCTCTCAGACCAGGGACCCGTCATTGGCTTGGGAGGCCATTACCCCCCCAACTACCTGATGGGCCGCAGGCTCATCCCGGAGCGACTTGCGCCTTTCCTCGTCGCCGAGCGTATGCGGGATTGCCACCGCTTTCGCGGCGATATCCCCCACTCCGGGGCAGATACCCACGTGTTCCTCAGCCGTGCGCCACGCAGCGGCGCAAGCGCCCTGCGTTCGACTTGCATGCATTAGGCACGCCGCCAGCGTTCGTCCTGAGCCAGGATCAAACTCTGCGTTGAAATCATTGCCGTACCGACACCCGCATATGCGGGCGCCGGACGGACGGGCACGCACGTGACCACACTCGTCTGGTAAGGTGCACGGGATGGGGTGTACAGTGAACAAAAAACTAGCGTCACCAGCGGTGACCCTAGTCGGGAGGACGACGACGTTGTCCGAACCCGAATGTTTACACTGCTCAGTCTACCTCCATACTGGAGTGAGACCGGGAACCACATCCCGGTTATTAGTATATTCCAGTCAGCGGCGCGTGTCAAGGTGTGCTATTATAATGCAAACCCGGAAGGTTGCACTCGTTCGGTTCCCCGGCGGGCAGGGGGAGGGGAGAAGCTGATTTTCCCTGGTACGTGAGAAGAGGTTGTCATGCTCCGCTTGCGGTTTGCTGCGTTCGCGTGGGCCAATGTCGCCTACAATCTGCTGGTCATTCTGTGGGGCGCGTTCGTGCGCGCCACCGGCTCCGGCGCGGGCTGTGGCGATCACTGGCCCCTGTGCGACGGTCAGGTCATCCCGCGCGCGCCGAGTACCGAGATGCTGATCGAGTTCACCCACCGGCTGACCAGCGGTGTGGCGCTGCTGGGCGCGGTGGCGCTGCTGGTGTGGGCCTTCCGGGCCTACGAGCGCGGGCACCGCGTTCGGCGGGGGGCGCTGGCGGTTATGGTCTTCATGCTGCTCGAAGCGCTGCTCGGGGCCGGGTTGGTGCTCTTTGAACTCGTCGCCCACAATGCCTCGGCCAGCCGCGCCGTAGCGATGGCGCTGCACCTCGTCAATACCTTCCTGCTCCTTGGGGCGTTGACCCTGACAGCCTGGTGGTCCTCGGGAGGCGCGCCGGTCAGTCTGCGGGGGCATGGCCGGTTGCCGTGGTTGCTGGGGGTTGGTCTGGTGGGTACGGCGCTAGTCGGCTCGAGCGGGGCGGTGACCGCTCTGGGCGATACGCTGCTGCAGCACGGCGTGCTGCCCGGAGGGCTCAACCAGCCGCTCGGCGCCGCGAGCCATCCGCTGGTGCAGATGCGCGTCATTCACCCGATTATTGGCACACTGGTTGGCATCTACACCCTCTTCCTGGCCCAGGCCGTCACTGCCCGTCGCCCCGAGCCCCTGGCCCGCGGCTTTGCCTGGGGCCTGGTGGGGCTGTTTTTCCTCCAGATCCTCATCGGCGGCCTCAACGTCACTCTCAAGGCGCCGGTGTGGATGCAACTGGTGCACCTGCTGATGGCCGACGCCACCTGGATCGGCCTGGTGCTGCTGAGCGCCGTGGCCCTCGCCGTGCCCGAAGAAAGCACCGCGCCCGCGCCATTGCCCCGCACCGGCCCCGCGCCCGCCCGCCCGTAGCCCATCTTGCTTTGAATGCCTTTCTGGGAGGGCTTTGCCCTCCCAGACTCTCCCGTGAGGTCGAGGTGTCGCGACCCCCGGCGTCCTTCCACCGGCAGGGGCGTGGGGGAACCTGGTTTTCCCACGGCCATCTCAGTGCGCGCAGCGAAACCGCAGAAAAATCTGGGGTATAATGGTTATTGTGGCAATTGTCACATATTATGCTGCGCCAGTGAGAGGTATGGAATGAAAATTGTGCGGAGGTTGCTGGAGGGGAAGACCAAGGGCGTATGGAGCATCGCGCCGGATCGGACCGTGGAAGAGGCGGTGCGTCTGATGGCGGAGCACGACGTCGGCGCGCTGCTGGTGGTTGTGCAGGGGCGTCTGGTTGGCATCGTCACCGAGCGCGACGTGGTGCGAAAGGCGGTGTTGCAGGGGCGCAACCCGGCCACGACACCCATCGCCGAGATAATGACCGAGCGGGTGCTCTATGTGCGTCCCGAACAGACGGTCGAAGAGTGTATGGCGCTGATGACCGACAAGCACCTGCGGCACCTGCCCGTGCTCGACGATGGCCGCATTCTCGGCATCGTTTCCATCCGTGACGTGGTGGCCGATCTGATTGCCGAGAAGAGCTTTATTATCGAACAACTCGAAAACTACATCTACGATATTCCCCCCTACAGCCGCGTCTGAGACCGGCGCCGCGATGGTCGTGGCAGAGGCGCAGTGGCGCGCCAGCCAGCGGTCCTGCCCCCTCACCGATGAAGAAACTGTCATCATCTGGCAGGCTTACCCTTACATACCCTTCACTGAAACCGTTGTACCGTGGCCCTGTCCGTCCTGGTGCTGCACCACCCTGATGATGGCGGCGCAGAGCAGCTACAACGTGTACCTCGCGGCCAACTGTCCGTCCTGGTGCTGCACCACCCTGATGATGGCGGGCGATGTCATTTCAGGAGGGCCCGGCCCTCCGAACCTTCCTGCCAGCGCCTTCCAGAACCACGGTGGCTATTCTGCCAGGTGAACCATGGTACGAAGGTACCTGCGTCATGTTGTGCCGGGACGTCGATGGATGCTAGGATCAGGGCTGCCTGTGCCACCTTGTTCCGCGTCGCGCCATCATCGCCAGGGAGCATATCGTGAAGTTGGAAGGTTCGCTTGTCACGTTCCCGCTGCGGGAATTGATCGACATGGTCATGTTTAGCTCGGTCACCGGGGTGTTGAACATCTACGGATCGGGAAGGACCGGGCATCTCTTTTTTCGCGAGGGGCGCTTGTACCACGCCGAGCGCGGGCTGGCCCGCGGAGTCGACGCGCTGGCCGAACTGCTGGCGATCGATGAGGCCCTCTTCAGTTTTGTCACCGATGCCGTGTCGGAAGAGGAGTCGTTGTGGGGCGCCCCTGACTATTACCTGCAGAGCGCCGAACGGGCCGCGGCGCGCTGGCGCCAAATACGCGCCTATGTACCCGATCTTGAGCGCGTGCCACGGCTGCTGGTCGCGCCGGCCTGGATCGAGCGTCACGTCAATCCGGCCCACCATCCGTTGCTCGCCGTGGTCGACGGGCGTGGGTCACTCCGTGACATCGCCGCTCGCCTGGGTTGGGCCGCGATCGATGTGGCCGAGATTGCGGCTCAGTTGAGCCTCGACGGGGTGATCGAACTGGTCACCGCCCCCGCCGAACCACCCGCGCCCGCACCGCCCGCGCCCAGGACCGGGCTGTTTGATCAACTCCTCGCCTCCAGTTCTTCCGCGCAAACGTCCTCCCCCGCTGGCTCGACCCCCGCCGATCCCCAGGCACGGCCGTACCACTCGGTCGAAGATGCGATCGTGCGCCTCCTCCGCGGATCTGGTTAAGAGCCGGTTGCCAACAGGGCCGTTGCAGAGCCTCTGGGGCTTGCCCCAGTTTTTCGCTGGTTTTGGCGGCTGCATCGCCCCATACCCCACTGTCGGAGCCGGACGTTGCTCAAGCCCCGGAGAACGTGAGCCATGGCTTGCCGTCGGGTCGCCGGGCGTGCTACTATAGAGCCGGTCGCAAGCGGCGTCTGGCTTGCCCGGGCGCCATAGCAGGTAGGCCCGCCTTGCCGCAGGAGCAGGCTCCCATGGTGAACTGGCTGCGCAAACTGCTGGAGCTTGATGCCGAGGCGGCGATTGACCTCGGCCCCGACGAGAAGATCCTCTTCGTGATCGGACGTCACTGGATCGTCTTGCTCACCCGCATGATTCTGCCCCTGATGGCGCTGGTTCTGTCTGGCGGGTTGGTCATGTATCGGGCCGCGGGTGGCACGTTCCTGGTGTACGAGACCGGCTCACCCATCGGCCTCGATGCCTTGAACTGGTTGCTGGCCTTCATTGCCGGCGGTCTGTTGTTCGTCTGGCTGTTACTGTACGTGCGCGGCCCCAAGACGCGGGAACCGCGCCGGGTGTTGTTGCTGGCCGCCGGCCTCGTGCTTTTGCTCCTCTACTATCGCTATACGGGTGGTCGTATCTTCGCCATTGAGCCGGAACTGGCGCTGGCTCAGCGCACCGATGTGTGGAACATCCTGCTGATCATCCTGGCCCTGGCCAGTGTCTTCATGTTGCTATTCACGTTCTATGACTGGCTGAACGACGAACTGATCCTTACCAATCAACGGGTGGTCTTCGACAACGACCAGGTGTTCATCCCGCGCCTGATCGAACAGCGCGTCCAGCAGCAGATCTTTCTCGAAGATGTGCAGGACGTGAATGCGAAAACCAGCACCTATCCCCAGCACATCCTCAAGTATGGCACGATCACCGTGAAGTCGGCGCGCTTTGGCGGTAATATTGTCTTTGAGTCGGCCAGCCAGCCAATGGAGATGCAACGGCAGATTATGGACCAGGTGCGCGCCCTGCGGAAACGTATGACCGCCGCGGATTACCAGCGCATGATTGACGAGCGCGTTTACGGCAAGAAAGCGTCGCCTGGCAAGACCACGACCGTGATCAAACAGACCCGTCCGGCACGCTGGCTCAACACCCTCCTCCCCGAGAATCCCGAGGTTGATGAGAAGACCTCGACAATCACCTGGCGGCCCCACTGGCTCTTTATGCTCCAGGCCCAGATTGGGCCGACGTTGCTGCTGGCAGGGGGGTTGTTCGTCGTCGCGCTGGCCAATAGTTATCTGGAACTGGAGGCGGGCTGGATTCTCCTGGCCACGTTTCTCGTCGTGGTCGCCTATGTACTCTGGGCGGCGTGGGAGTTTGAGGACTACCGGAACGATAAGTACATCCTTTCCCCTACCAACGTGGTGGATATCGAAAAGAAGCCCTTTGGCCCGGAGGATCGGCGGCAGGCCAGCCTGGGGGCGATTACGAATGTCAGCTTTGAGACGACCTTCATCAGCAACTTGCTGGGGTACGGCGATGTGGTGCTGGAGACGGCGGGTGCCGGCGGCAAGTTTACGTTTTTGCGCGTGCCTCGCCCCAATCAGGTAGTCAGCACGATTAACGAGTACATCGTCAATTTCAAGCGCGGCGAGCGGGAGAAGAACCTCAACGATACGCTTGATCTGCTCGCGCAGTACCACGAGGCGCAGAAGCGCTACAAAGAGATCAATCCGGGCTCGGCGTGAGGCCAGTTGCCTGGGTATGGAGATACTGGTGACGTTCCGCCGCTTCCTCCTCTTCCTCCTGCTCATCGGCCCATTCTTTGCCGGAACGTCCGCGCGGGCCCAGGCGCCGCCTCCCATTACCCTCGAGGCGCAGGCCGGCTATGATGGCGCCGGCACGTACCGCGCCAATTTCTGGTTCCCCGTCGCGATCACGGTCACCAACACCGGCGGCGATAGCGTCGGGGTGCTGAGTTGGGCCGTACCCGGCGATGCCGCCAGTTCGTTCGAGTACGTCCTCGATCTGCCGCGGGGCGCCCGTAAGCGGGTGGTGCTCCCGGTGGTGAACGCGGGCTTCAATAACCGCGCCCGGTTGACCCTGCGGATCGATGGCGAACAGGTCGCGCAGACGTTGATCCGGCTGAACCAGATTGGCATGGAGCGCCCGACCCTGGCGGTGATCAGTTCCGACGCGACGGCGCTCAACAGCCTGCAGGCGGCCCGGTTCACGCCCGACGCCAACACGGCGGTGGTGCGCCTGGCGCCGGATCTGCTGCCCGACGATGCCGCCCTGCTGGCCGGCCTCGACGCGATCTTCATCCACGATCTGGCGACCGATGGCTTGAGTTCGGCTCAGCGCGAGGCGCTGCTGCTCTGGACGCGCATGGGCGGCCAGTTGATCCTCGGGGGCGGGTTGCGGGCCGAACGTACCCTGGCGGGCCTCGCCGACGTGTCGCCCGTCGAAGTGGGGGCGTTGCGGGCCAACGCCCCCGCCGCTGTGCTGGCCGACTTCGCCCGACGCCCCGAACTGGCCGCGGATCTGCCCCCGTTGACGGTCAATGAAGTGCGCCTGCAGGAGGACGCGCGCGCCCTCGATGGGGCGGGTTTGCTCACCGCCCGCGGGGAAGGGGCCGGCCAGGTGATCTTCGCGGCCTTTGATCTGGCCGCGCTGCGCGTCTGGTCCGGCGAGGCGGCGCTCTGGGAACAGGCGCTCCAGATAGGGCCACGGGCGCACATTGGCCCTGCCTTCCGCTGGCGGGGAGATAATCTGTTGCGGGAAACGCTGCAACGCGGCCTCGTCTGGCTGCCCTCGCCGTGGCTCGTGCTGGCGCTGATGGCGGCCTACATCGCGGTGATCGGTCCGCTGAACTTCCTGCTGCTGCGCCGGCTCCGGCGGGTCGAACTGGCCTGGGTTACCACGCCGCTGATCGCCATCGCCGCCCTGGGGCTGACCTACGGCGGCAGTGTTGCCTTACGCGGCCCGGAGGCCCGGGTCGTGCAGGTGGCGATCGTGCAGGGCTTCGAGGGGGCCTCCACGGGCCAGGCAACCGCGTTCTTCGGCATCTTCTCCCCCGCGCGCCGGAGCTACCGCCTCGATTTCGCCCCCGAAAGCCTGATTACGCCATCGAGTCTGGGGAGCTTTGAAGCCGACCCGCTGACGGTGCGCCAGGATGCGACCAGCAACAGCGTCCCTGAGTTGTTAATTGATGTCGGTTCGTTCCGCACCGTGATGGTTGAACAGACGGCTGGCGACGTGCCGCGAGTGGAGAGCGACCTGCGAGTTGAAGGCGGGTTTCTGCGCGGGCAGGTGCGTCTCGGCGGCGCCGTGCCGCTGCGCGACGCGCAGCTTGTCGCCGGCGCGGCGTCGATCCCGATCGGCGATCTGCAGCCGGGCACGGCGGCGCCCGTTGATCTGCGTCTCAACCAGCAGAACTTTCCCTTTCAGCCCCAATCGAGCGACGCTGGCCTCGTCTATCGCAACCAGGTGCTGACCTCGCTGTTTGGCTTTGATCGCTTCAGTCTGGGCAATCCATCCGGACAGGGCCAGCAGGGCCATCCCGATGCGCGGGGCGTGTACCTGATCGGATGGATCGAACGCCCGACGCTGTCTATCAGTGTCAATGATGACGCCGTTGGCCAGCAGAGCGAGACTCTGGTGGTCATCAGGCTGAAGAACAACGGAGCGCGACCGTGACGCCAATTGTAGAGACCCGCGATCTGACCCGGCGCTACGGCGCCACGCTGGCGCTCAATCATCTGAACCTGAGCGTTCCACAGGGGGCGATCTACGGTTTCATCGGGCCGAACGGGGCCGGCAAGACCACCACCATGCGCATTCTGACCACCCTGCTGGCGCCCAGTGACGGCGAGGCGCACGTGGCGGGCCATTCGGTGCGGCGCGAGCCGGCGGCGGTGCGGCGCGCCGTAGGCTTTATGCCCGATTTCTTCGGCGTCTACGACCGGATGAGCGCGCAGGAGTACCTGGAGTTCTTCGCCGCGGCCTACGACGTGCCGGTGGAGCGGCGCACGCGCCTGATCAGCGACCTGCTGGCCCTGGTCGAGTTGAGCCACAAGCGCGACGCCGATGTGATGGGCCTCTCGCGGGGCATGAAGCAGCGCCTGAGCCTGGCCCGCACGATGCTCCACGATCCGCTGCTGCTCATCCTCGACGAACCGGCGAGCGGTCTCGATCCGCGGGCGCGGGTGGAGTTGCGCGAGTTGCTCAAAGAACTGCGGGTGATGGGCAAGACAATTATGATCAGTTCGCACATTCTCACCGAACTGGCCGAGATGTGCACCCACATCGGGATCATCGAGCGGGGCAACCTGCTGGCCTCGGGCGATGTGGCCACGATTATGCGCGAAATGCAGCCCCACCGCGTCTTCGAGGTGCGCCTGCTGGCCCCGAGTGAAGGCGGTATGGCCGAGGCCCTGGCGGCGGCCGCGGAACTCGCGCGCGGAGATCCCCACGTGATTGACGTGCGGCCATTGCCCGAAGACGATCCGCCGCATCTGCAGATCGACGTTGACGGCGATGACCGGGCCGTAAGCGCCTTGCTGGCCCGTTTGCTGGCCGGTGGGGTCCAGGTGACCCACTTCGCCGGGCAGGTGAGCAATCTCGAAGAGATCTTTCTGCGGGTGACCGGCGACTCGGCCCACGGCGGCACGAGTTGACACGGCAACGATCTCCCCGTCGTGGGCGCAACCCTCCGGGTTGCGCCCGTATTGTTTGTGCCCCGCGGGCCGGGGTGTGGGGAAAGCCGGTTTCCGCAGGTTCCCCCCCAGGGGCGATGGAACCGCCGTGGCGCTCCCGGGGGCCGGGGTGTGGGGAAACCCGGTTTCCCCGTACTCCTCCAACCGGCGATGGTCACCCGGAGAGGGTTCAGAACGGCTGCGTCTTCCCGGACCCTCCCGCCGGTCCGGGGCGCGGCGGGAAAAAATACTTGAGATCTGAAGAATTTTTCCTCACATGCGCCTCCATGGTAACAAATTTCTGGTATGCTATATGCAGAGTGTGTGCAACAACTAGACGAATATAGTGCAACGAGGAGTCAGACGCCGATGCCTCGCCGAAATCCTCCGGCGCCCCCTACTGCCCCTGACGCGCGCACGGACAACGCTGAACCGATGGTCAAACCGGTCCCTTCCGACGACCCGCTGGCGGCCCTGCGTTACAGCCCGCCGCCGGAAATTGAAGCCGAGCTTATTGCCAGACTGCGTTCGGAGCACGGCTCGTCGGCCCGTTCGGAGGCCGAGGACGCTCTGCGGGCGATTGCCGCGGCTGACACGCGGTGCCTTCCCCCGCGCCTGCGCCCGAAGACCACCAAGCACAAGGGCATTACGCGCATTGACCATCCGGCCAAGCGCACCTTTGGCTACTTCGTGCGGGTCACCTGGAACAAGCAGCGACGCAGCAAGTTTTTCTCCGACTCGGTGTATGGTGATCGGCTGGCGGCGCTGAGCGCGGCGCTGGAGTGGCGCAACAAGGCCGAGCAGGAGTTGGGGAAGCCGCGCACGGAGCGGCAGGTGATCGGGGTTTCCCGCACCAGCACCGGTATCGTAGGGGTGCGCCGCACCGTCAAGGATGGGCGCGAGGTGTACGAAGCCACCTGGCGCGAGGGTAACCGCATTCGCCGAACGTCATACTCGATTGCCAAGCATGGCGAAAAGCGCGCCCTCAGCCTGGCGCGCCGGGCGCGCGAGCGGTATGAGCGCCAGCGCCAGCGCAGCCCGATAGAGCACTGAGGCACTGAGGCACTGAGGTGCTGAGGGCGCTGAACTGAAGTTTATTGATGTACCGACTCGCGCCACTGTGACACGGGCTTAAAGTGAGCGCGACGTGCCCTACTTGCACATCCTGATTCTTCGCGTTTCATTTGGGGGGCCAGTGGCCCCCCCGAACTTTTTCCTGGAGCACCTTCCGCGCGTCGAGCGCCCCACAATGGAGAGCACCTGACGCGCGCATACCTTTCAAAACACACAGGACCACGGGGAAGTCCCGTGGTCCTGCTCGGAAAAAGTTCAGGGAGGATGAATGTCCTCCCTGGACCCTGTGCCAGCTTATTAGTCGGCCGTACCCGCGGCGCGCACGCCCGCGCCCGCCAGATCGGGGTAGGCAACCGCGCCGTGCTCGCCAATGTCCAGACCGGCCTCTTCCTCCTCCTTGCTCACGCGGAGGCCGATGGTGGCCTTGATGGCCAGGAACATCAAGCCGGCGAGGGCGGCGGTCCAGACGCCGACGGCCAGGACGCCGACGAACTGCGAGATCAGCAGGGTGGCGCCGCCGCCGAAGAACAGGCCGGTAGTGCCGGTGTTGCCGGGGATGGAGGCGAACAGACCCACGGCCAGGGTGCCCCAGATGCCGGCCATCAGGTGCACGGGCACGGCGCCGACCGGGTCGTCGATCTTCATCCGGTCAAGCAGTTCGGTGCCCAGCACCACGATCGGGCCGCCGATGAAGCCGATGATGATCGCGGAAAGCGGGGAGACGTAGGCGCAGCCGGCGGTAATGGCCACCAGACCGGCGAGCACGCCGTTCAGCGTCTGGCCGAGGTCGGGCTTGCCGTAGCGCAGCCAGGCGGTGAAGAGCGCGCCCAGGGCGCCGGCGGCCGCCGCCAGGTTGGTCGTCACGGCGACCATCGCCACGGCATCGGCGTTCCCCTGCGAGGCGATGGCGAGCTGGCTGCCGGGGTTGAAGCCGAACCAGCCCAGCCAGAGGATGAAGACGCCCAGCACGGCGAGCGACATATTGTGGCCGGGAATGGTCCGGGGCTTGCCATCGGGGCCATACTTGCCCAGGCGCGGCCCGAGGATGAGCGCGCCCATCAGCGAGGCCCAGCCGCCGACGCTGTGCACCACCGTGCTGCCGGCGAAGTCGGTGAAGCCCCAGTTGCCCTCGGTATTACCGGCGTAGTGGTTGAGCCAGCCAGCGCCGCTCCACACCCAGTGCACGACGACCGGGTAGATGAAGAGCGAGATGATGAAGCTGTAGACCAGATAGGCGGTGAACCTGGTGCGCTCGGCCATGGCGCCAGCGACGATGGTCGCCGCGGTACCGGCGAACACCACCTGGAAGAACCAGCTGGCGAGCACCGGCACGCTGCCCTCTTCGGTCACCGCGGGGAGGAAGAACTGATCGGTGCCGATGAAGCCCCCGGCCGAGGTGCCGTACGCGATGCCCCAGCCAATCGCCCAGAAGGCGATGGAGCACATCACGAAGTCCATCAGGTTCTTAAAGAGGATGTTCGCCGTGTTCTTCGAGCGGGTGAGGCCCGCGGTCAGCATCGCAAAGCCGGCCTGCATAAAGAAGACCAGCGCCGCGCAGATAAAGAGAAAGAAGGTGTCCATCGCCACGGCCAGTTCAGCCGTCGAGGGTCCTTCCTGGGCAAAGACCTTGCCGCCGGTAATGGCCCAGAGGCCTAGACCCGCTGCCAGCCCAATACCGGCTTTCTGCCACGTCAGTCGCATGGTAAAACTCCCTGTCGTGTCTACATCAGAGCGGTGGTAGGATAACCGAAGCGTTTCCCGTTTTCGCCCGCGCAAGGAGCACTGGCACAAACCTGGTACCAGCGCAGGCACGGCGTGAGCGACCTGTCACAATCCACTGAAACACGAGTGTGGTGAGCCAACCTCTACGGCTGCCGCGTCGCAGGGAAGGAGGGCGCACCGGCCTGTCACCCCCTTGAAAAGAGAATGTCTATGCTTTGTCCAATCTTGACTGTTACTGTAATAGTAACAAATTCGGAACCTCAAACAATGGCAACCGTGCCCGAAATGCTATCCGCTCCGTATGTGCAAAATGACCAAATGGCGCCGACGGAGAAACCCGGTTTCCCCGCCTCCCTGTCGGACATTGTGGCTTGACAATGGTGGGGGTTCCTCCTATGATCGCCTTTCCCAGACGGGCCACCCGTTGAGGAGGATGAAGCCTTCCCATGCGGTCCCTATCAGGGCGCGCCGGTGCCGGGTGGACGTGCGTGGGGAACGCGGATTTCCCCATCCCTGCTCCAGGCCAGGGTTTTCGCAGGGCGCTGTCCGGGTCGCCGTCTCGCGCCGATCGGCCCCCTCCCTGACCCTCCCCCGCTGAGGGAGGGAATCGGGCGCTTCCCCAACGGGGGAGGCGGGGAGGTGGGAGCACCCCGCGAACTGCGACGTTCCATGAAACTACGGTAATCGGGGAAAGGTTAAGCTATGGAAGATCCGCGCCTCGCCGCGCTGCAAGAGGCGATCGAAGCCAGGGGGTGGCGCTGGCACCCCGGGAAGCCCATCCCCTACGGCACGCAGATGCTGGTCGAGGATGGTCGCGATCAGGCCACCCTGAACTACTATCCCAGACAGGGGCGTACCGTCGTGGGCGGGCACGATACGCCGCTGCGCCGCGCGCTGCAAGAACTGGCGCTCGTGACAGCGGGGTTCGTGGTTGAGCATGCGGAGATTGGCCTGGATGAGTCGGGCAAGGGCGACTGGTTCGGGCCGCTGGTGGTGGCGGCGGTGTGCGTCGATCCGGCAGTGGCCCCGGCCCTGCTCCGGGCAGGGGTGCGCGACAGCAAGACCATCGCCAGCGGCCGCATGGCCGATCTGGCCGCCACGATTGTAGACCTCATCCCCGCCGCGGCCCGCGCCGTCACAGTACTCGAGCCTCTGGCGTACAATGAGCGGTACGCCGCGGCTGGCAACGTCAACGTGCTGCTGGCGGAACTCTACGCCGCCACTGCCGCGCCGGTGGTGGCGCGGACGGGGGTGAGCGCGATCATCTGTGATCAGTTCGCCCAGGGCGCCGCGCGCCTGGAGGCGGCCTTTGCCCTGGCGGGATTGCCGCGCCCGCGCCAGGCCCACCACGCCGAGGGCCTCAGCCTGGCGGTGGCGGCGGCCTCGGTGTTGGCGACGGCGCGCTTTCAGGAGGAACTGGCCCGCCTGGGCGCTCTGGCGGGGTGTGAGGGGCCGTTGCCGGCCGGCGCCGCGGATCGCCCGCTGCTGGAGCGGGCGGCGCGCTGGATCATCGCCCGCGAGGGCCCCGAGGGATTGGCCCGCTACGCGAAGCTGCATTTCCAGCCCGTGCGGGCGTTGCTTGGAGAGGGATAATACGATTTTGGATTTTGGATTTGGATTGCCGTATGTGGCTTTCCGGGAAGACATGGCGATAAGGCGCATGCCCCCTTTTCACCAGGAATTGGTAGAAGCGACGCAGCGCGACAACGGAAGAAGGTGAGTTGATGCTGCTCTTTGACCCCTACGCCGTGCGACCGTTGTTTCCGGCGCTGGCCCAGCAGTGCGGGATGCGTGAGGCGGTGTTCTTCGATGGCCCGGGGGGGACCCAGGCGCCGCAGTCGGTCATCGAGGCCATGGCCAGTTATCTGGCGACCAGCAACGCCAATACCCACGGGGCCTTTCCCACCAGCCGCCGCACCGACGAGACCATCGCCGCGGCGCACCGGGCCGTGGCCGACCTGCTCGGCTGCGCTCCTGAGGAGACCATCTTTGGGCCGAATATGACCACGCTGACCTTCGCGGTCAGCCGGGCGCTGGGCCGCGATCTACGCCCGGGTGATGAGGTGGTGGTGACGCGCCTGGATCACGATGCAAACGTGGCCCCCTGGCGCGCCCTGGAGGAGCGCGGGGCGATCATCCGCGAGGTGGATGTGCACGTCGAGGATTGCACCCTCGACATGGCCGATCTCGCGGCGAAGGTGCACGAGCGCACCAGGATCGTGGCGGTGAACTACGCCTCGAACGCCGTGGGTTCGATCTGTGATGTGCGGAGCGTGATCCGTCTGGCGCACAGCGTGGGAGCGATCACCTACGTTGACGCGGTTCATTACGCGCCCCACGGGCCGATTGACGTGCGCGCGTTGGACTGCGACTTTCTGGCGTGCAGCGTCTACAAGTTTTTCGGCCCGCACGTGGGGGTGCTCTACGGCAAGCGCGAACTCCTGGAGCGGCTGCGGCCCTACAAGGTGCGCCCGGCGCCCGAGCAAGGCCCCGCGCGCTGGATGACCGGCACGCAGAACCACGAGGGCCTGGCCGGAACCACGGCGGCGATTGAGTACCTGGCGTCGCTGGGAACGGCGCCTGACGCCGCCGGGCTTCACTCGCGGCGCGCGGCCCTGGTGCGGGCGATGACGACGATCAAGGCCTACGAACGCGGTCTGGCCGAGCAACTGGTCGAGGGACTGCTGCGCATCCCCGGATTGACCTTCTACGGCATCCGCGAGGCGGCGCGCTTTGACCAGCGCACGCCCACGGTGGCCTTTCGTCTGGCGAACCTGCCCCCGCGGGCCGTGGCCGAGGGCCTGGCGGAGCGGGGTATTTTCGTCTGGGACGGCAACTTCTACGCCCTGGGTCTGACCGAACGGCTGGGCGTTGAGGGCCAGGGCGGGCTGGTGCGCGTGGGTCTGACCCACTATAACACGCCCGAGGAAGTGGACTACCTGCTTGATGTGCTGGATGGCCTGGCCTCGGCACGCTGAGGTGACGATAGGGAAACCCGGTTTCCCTATCTCCCTCCTGGCAGCGGGCCGGTCGCATCAGGTTGCGACCGGCTGTTCCGACGGCCAGCGATCCCATAGCACCAGACCCGGGCCGGGGCTGAGCTGGATGCGATCGGGTGAGGGGCGGGCGACCAGAGGGGTGGTCAGGTCGGCGGGGCCGAGGGTGCGCCGGCTGTGATCGGGTGGCATGATGCTGATAAGCCCCTCGTCGGTGAAGAACAGACGCACACAGGAGAAGGCGAAGGTCAGGGCGTGGGGGCTTTCCAGGGTCATCTCGATCTCGCCGTCGTTGGAGGCGTTCACGTGGCCCCCAAGTTCGGCCAGGAGGTGCTGGAGCGCCGAGACGTCAACGTTGAGGCGTTGCCCCCGCGCGCCGGTGAGCACTATCGTGATGTAGCGACTGATCAGAACCGAGTCGATCAGGAGCAGATCGTAGCGTGGATGTTCAAAGAGGATGGCGGCGGCGGGGTTGGCACGGTCGATGCACCGCCCGGCTATGGCCCGGCCCAGCGCGTTGACATCGAGGGCCAGGCGACGCACGTCGGGAAAGGCGAACTGGATATGGGCCGCTCCCTCGATCCCGGCGGTCAGTTCGGCGGCAGGCACGCCGAAGCCTTTGAGAAAGCCCCGCAGGATGTGCAGGCCCAGATCGAGGGCCACGCGGCGCGAGCGGCGCCCCGAGATGTCGGTGAGTTCGGTCTCCTCGGGCGGAACGCCGAGGGGCCGGTTGTCGGTGAGGAGGGGCAGCAGGGCGCCGCGGAAGAAGTTGCGCCCGTCGCGGTGCACCACCACGGTCAGGGGGCGCACCCGGGCATCGGGCACGCGCACGATGTTGGCGCCAAAGAGTTCGTAGACCAGGCTTACCAGCGGGTCCTCGCGGCAGAGACGGATCAGGCTCATGGTTCGCTCCTTGTCATCCGATGTGAAATAGCTCTGGGCGGGCAGGGTCAGCCTGGGGGCTGCCGCAGGGGGCGGGTGGGGCAACCGGGTTGTCCCACGCCCCTGCTTGCCTCGAAGGGTGGATCGGTGTCAGGTACGGGTGAAAGATATTTCGCCCGTACCCTGACGCGAACCCGGGGAAATCGGGTTTCCCCGCGACCCGGCCCGTGGGAGGGTCTCCGGCGCCCCGACGTCGGTGAAGCCGGTGGCGACCAGGGTGACCTTGACCATTCCGGAGGTCAGGGTCGGGTCAATTGTGGCCCCGAAGATGATGTTGGCGTCGGGGTCAATGGCGCGGGCCACCAGTTCGGCGGCGTTGTGGACCTCAAGCAGACCCAGGTCGTTGCCGCCGGTGATGTTGAGCAACAGCCGGCGCGCGCCTTCGAGGCGGCCCTCCAGCAGCGGGCAGGCGGTGGCGCGGCGCAGGGCCTCGACGACCCGGTTGTGGCCCCGCGCCGCGCCGATGCCCAGCAGGGCCGTGCCGGCCCGTTCCATGACGGCGCGCACATCGGCGAAGTCAACGTTGATCAGGCCGCGCTGCACCATCAGTTCGGCGATGCCCTGCACGCCGAGGCGTAGCACGGTGTCGGCCATGTCAAACGCCTCGCGGATGGAGGTGCTGCGCGTGGCGGCCTGGATCAGTCGATCGTTTGGCACGATGATCAACGTGTCGGCGACCTCGCGCAGGGTGGCGATGCCCTGCGTGGCGATCTGCGCGCGCCGCCGGCCCTCGAAGCTGAAGGGCCGGGTGACCAGGGCTACACAGAGGGCGCCCAGTTCGCGGGCCACGCGCGCGACGATCGGCGCCGCGCCGGTTCCCGTTCCCCCTCCCATACCGGCGGCGATGAAGACCATATCGGCGCCCCGCAGACGCTCGCGGAGCGCGGCCGCGCTCTCCTCGGCGGCCTGGCGGCCCACCAGCGGGTCACCCCCGGCCCCCAGGCCGCGGGTCACAGTCTCGCCCAGCACCAGATGGCGCATGGCCCTGCTGGCGCCGAGAGCCTGCCGGTCGGTGTTGACGACCAGGGTGTCCACGCTGGGGATGCGTTCGCCGGCCAGCCGGTCAATGACGTTGCCGCCCGCTCCACCTACGCCTACGACCCGGATCTTCACCGGAGCGGAATCGAGCGGAAGCTGGGCCAGGAAAAGCGAAGGGCGCGCGGCGACGTCTTCCGGTCGGGAAAAGACGATTACGTTGTCGGCAACCTCCCGCAGGTCGGCGCTGACGCGGGTCGTTGGCTGATCAGACATCGTTTGCTCCTCCAATCTGAACAGGATGTCGTTCTACAGCGGTCCGGCGCGCACCCGAGCCGGACGATGCCCCATCGCTGGCGATAATCTGCTGCGGAGCAATCCGCCAGGCGTTCGCCAGGGCGCGTACCAGCCAGGCGAGGGCGGCGCGCTGGGCCGGGCCGGCGGCGGCGGCGCCCCCTTCGACCGCGATGCATACGGCGCGTCCGGTTGGCGCCGGGGCGCCAACGCTGGCGCGTTCGTCACCGAGGCGGTAGATCGCGCCAGAGGTCGTGACGTAGTAGTGCCAGCGGGCATCGCCGGCTTCCGGGCGCAGATCGGTGGCGGCAGGGCCGGGCGCAGCGCTGATGAGCAGGGTGTCGGGCGCCGGGCGATCGTGGCCCCGGGGCGCGTCAAGGAGCAGATCATGCAGCGCGGGCGCCGCGGCCACGCCCAGCAGATGCTCCGTCCACTGTGGGACGGGCGCGCCGAGGAGCGCCGGGGCCTCGCTGAGGGCGATCGCCGGCGTCCCGGCGGGCAATGGCTGGTCGAGGGGCCAGGTGAGGCGCGGCAATGGGCAGGCCAGGACATCGAGGGCAAAGGCCATCAGCAAGTACGGGCGGCCCGCGACCATCGCCACTTCAGGCGGCGCCAGGGGCGCGCCCAGGCGCCGGGTCTCGGCCTGGCGGGTAAGGTGCGCCGCCGGGTCGTAGCGTCGCCCGGCGCGGGCGCGGTAGAGGTCGTCGAGCAGGGCGGCGCGCAGTGCGGCGGGCCGAGGGGCGCCGCTCGCCCCGCTGTTCAGTTCGCTCAGGTGGTAGATCGTGCGCCAGGCGCCCACCGGCGAGCAGAGGCTGTCCAGCGCGAAGTGCTGGCAGGCAAAGGGCTTCCCCCCCACCACGATGCGGTGGTTGGGACCGATGGGCGCCCCCAGGTCGCCGGCGCGTAGTTGCCAGCGTTGGTGGAAGGCCCAGTCGGGCCGGAAACCATTGACCGGATCGGCAGCGCGGAACATTTCTCCGACCAGGGCCTCGCGCAGCGGGCCGGGAGGCGTCTCGCTCAAGCGGCGGATGGCACTGGCCCTGGGACGCTCGTCGCCGATCAGGGGCGCGTAGAGCAGGTCGCGGGCGTACACCTCGACGATCAGCGGCGCCTGGCCGGGGAGACGTACCGCGCGGTCCCGGTCGTCCTGGGCGGTCGCGGGGCTGGCGGCGTGGGGCCGCCCGCTGAGACTGGCGACGGGCATACCCAGCTTTGCGGCGCGAGCGGCTTCGTACAGGGGCCATGTGGCGGGTAGCGCCGCGCCAGCGGCCCGGTAGGCGAGATCGCGCATCAGGGCGCGCAGTCGGGCCTGCGGGTCGTCGCTGGCCTCGGATGTGCCGGCGTAGACCTCGCTGACGAACCGTTCCCAGGGAAAACCGGCGGGATCGGTCTTGCGCCCCGGCGCGATGTCCAGGTGGCGGACGAGCTGGCCGCGCGGCACGCTGTGGCGGCGCACCAGATCACGGGTCAGTTCCAGCGCGGCGGCGTACTGGGCCTCGGGATAGGGATCGCGCCCGGTGTTAAGGTTTTCCAGCTCAATGCCAATCGAGAAGCGGTTGCAATACTGCATAACGCGCCCATCAACGGCCCAGACGCTCGTTCCGGCGTGCCAGGCGATATCTTCCTCTTTGACCAGTTGCACAACCCGTCCATCGCGACCAATGTAGTAGTGAACCGAGACGGGACGGCGCTCATCGCCGCCCTGGCGCAGCCAGTTGAGGTCGCCGGGGGCGCGCCCGGCAGTGGCATGGATCACGACCATACGCACCCGGGCAAGGGCGCCAGGCTGGTAGTGCTGGCGGGTCATGCCGAGCCATTCGATGTGCATTGGTTTTGTTCCTCCGGTATGCCGTCGTTACGAGGCTATCCGAATAACTCCTGTAGGAAGGTGGGGAAACCGGGTTTCCCCACGCCCCTCCCTGCGGGGAGGGCCACGCCCTCTCAGAAAAAGGACCCGGATAACCTGGTTAGCCGGATAGGCTCTGTGTGCTTATGCGGCTTCGCCGCGCAACGAGCGGTTTTTCCTGGGAGGGTGCGGCCCTCCCGGCCCCTCCGGCGGGAGGGGGACGTAGGGCAACCCGGTTGCCCCAAACCGCTCCCCTGTCGTGTTACGATCGATCCTCCATTGACACACCGCTGATGTGGCCGCCGTCGAGGGCGACGACGCGCTGGGCCGAGCCGGCGCGGCCCTGGATGCGGAGGGCGCGGATCTGCCCGCCGCGGGCCAGCACCATCTGCCGGGCGGCGGGTGGCGCCGCCTCTCCGGCGGGATCGGTGGCGGGCGGGCGGAGGTAAAACGGCCCCCCGTCGCGGTCGCGCAGGTAGAGGGCCGGTACGAACCAGGAGACGCGATCGCCTTCCTCGACGAACAGGGCGCGCCGGGCAAGGGCAACGGCGTCTTGCAGACTGCGCCCGGCGGCGAGGGCCTGGTAGAGCACGGCGCCGGCCCGCCCGGCGGCGCCAGCGCGCACGCTAAGTTGCATTCCCAGCACGGCGGGTACGCCGTTGGCGCAGAGGGCCTGGGCCACCCCGGCCACGAGGGGCGCGCTCGTGCCGAGCATGGCTCCCTGGCAGGCGTGCAGCACCACCAGCGCGACCCCGCCGAAGAGGGCCGCCAGGGTCGCGGCGGGTGTCCAGGCCACGCCGGGGCCGTCATCGAGGAGCAGCGCGCCCTCGCCGTTGAGGTAGCGCCCATGGCCGTAGAAATGCACGACATCGGGCGGCGGGCCGGCGCCGAGGGCCTGCACCACCGTGGCGCGGCTGGCCGGCTCTACTTCAATCACCGTGGCGCGCCCGGCGTCGATCAGCGGCTGCCAGGCGTCGAGACGGGCGGCGCGTTCGACCTGGCGCAACTCGGGGCCGATGCCGGCCCGGGGCGAGACGGCCAGAATGCGCAGCGGGCCGCTGGCCCGGCGGCGCGGCGGCAGGGCCTGTGGCAGGTCCAGCCGCCGCGCGATGCTGCTGGCGCCGCCGTG
>DAOUDA010000006.1:0-1951 GCA_034431835.1 Chloroflexaceae bacterium
TCTCAAGCGGCACGCGCGTTCCCTCGATACGCACCACGCCTTCGTCCGTAACAACCAGGGGAACCGGCTGCGGTTCAACGTTCAGTTTCATTACACAAGTCCTCCGCCGCAGTGAGAACCTCGATACTCATTATAGCAATCCCATCGAGCCGCGCGATGATCAAGCGGGCCTGGCCCTCCCAGACCCGCCCATCGGGCAGGGGCGTGGCGAAACCCGGTTTCCCCGCGCCCCTGCTCCCCTACAGCCGGGCCAGCACGGCCCGCGCCGGGGCGCCGTCGCCGCCACTGATGCGCAGCGGCAGGCAGATGAGCTGGTACGGGCCCGGGGCCACGCCCGCCAGGGCCGCTCCCTCCAGGATCGGCACCCCCGCGCCGAGCAGGACGTGGTGCGCGGGTAGCGCCGGGTCGTCCGGCGGATCCACCGAGAGGTAGTCAATGCCCACCAGGCTCACCTGCCGCCGCACCAGCTCGGCGGCGGCGGCAGCAGTTAAATAAACATAATCACGAACGAAGTCCGGGCGCTCCAGGAGGCGCTCTTCGCTGTTGCGGGTGCGGAAGAGGACGGAGTCGCCGGGATCGATCGGGTGGCCCGCCAGTTCCTCGACGGTGATCGCCCGGCGGTCGCGGATGTGGATCACCCGCGCCCGGCCGCAGAAGCGCTCCAGCGGCACGTCGTCGAGAGTGGCGCCGTCGGCGAGGATGTGCCGCGGCAGGTCCACATGGGTGCCGAAGTGGGTGCTGGCGTTGCGGATGGCGGTGACGTTCACCCCGTCGGCGGCGAGGGTGAGTTGCGGTTCCAGGCCGATCGGCGGGTCGCCGGGATAGACCGGCATGTTCGCGCGCACCGGCATAGAGATGTCGTGCAGGATGGTGAGCATGGGACCCCTTTGGGGATTTGGGATTTGGGATTGGCGCTACAGGCGTCAGGCCCGCGCGACGCTGGCGGCCGCGGGCGCTTCGGCGCCGTTGTCGAGCTCGCGGAACTGGAGGGCGTAGAGCCGGGCGTAGAGGCCCTGGCGGGCCAGCAACTCGGCATGGCTGCCCTCCTCGACGATACGGCCCCGGTCGAGCACGACGATGCGGTGGGCGATGGCCACCGTGCTGAGACGGTGGGCGATGATCACCGCGGTGCGCCCGCGCATCAGCCGGTCGAGGGCCTCCTGCACCAGAGCCTCCGACTCGCTGTCGAGCGAACTGGTGGCCTCGTCGAGCAGGAGGATGCGCGGGTCCTTGAGCATGGCCCGGGCGATGGCGATGCGCTGGCGCTGGCCCCCGCTCAGTTTGATGCCCCGCTCGCCCACGATGGTATCGTAGCCGTGGGGCGTGGCCATGATGAAGTCGTGGGCATTGGCCGCCCGCGCCGCGGCGACGATGGCCGCCTCGTCGGCATCGAGCCGGCCGTAGGCGATGTTCTCGCGGATCGTGCCGCCGAAGAGCATGGTCTCCTGCGGCACCAGGCCGATCTGCGCCCGCAGGCTGCGCTGCGTCACCGCGCGCACGTCAATGCCGTCAATCGCCACCGTGCCGCTGGTGGGGTCGTAGAAGCGCGGGATGAGGTTGAAGAGGGTGCTCTTGCCGGCGCCGCTCGGCCCGACCAGGGCGACGATCTCGCCGGACCGGATCGCCAGGGAGACCTGGCGCAGCACCTCGCGCCCCGGCTCGTAGGCGAAGGAGACGTTCTCAAAGCTGATCGCCCCGGCGACGGGGGGCAGGTCGGGCGCGCCGGGGGCGTCGGTAACGGTGGGCCGGGTGTCGAGGATCTCGAAGACGCGCCGCACGGCCCCCAGGGCCTCGCGGAACTGGCCGTAGAGCCCCGAAAGCTGGCCCAGCGAGGCGCCGATGGTGATCGCGTAGATCAAAAAGCCGCTGATGGTCGAGAAGGCCAGCCGGCCGGCGAGGACCTCGCGCCCGCTGAACCAGAGGATGGCGGCGATGCCGCTGAAGCCGAGGA
>DAOUDA010000007.1:0-21803 GCA_034431835.1 Chloroflexaceae bacterium
CTAACGTGAAAATAGGCGGGGCAGCGGCCGTCAATCGGCCGCTACCGCCATCGGTTCCAACGTGACGTGATAGCCGAGCTGCTCGATCCGCCGGCGCATCAGTGTCAGCACCCGGTCCTTTTGACGCTCGTCGAGCGAGGCCGCCCCCCGTTCCTGATAAGTGTCGCCGGTCTTCAGCAGCGTGTAGACGATGACGAGGAGCTTGTGAGCCACTGCGGTAATCGCTTTCTTCGTCCCCCGCTTGGTCACCAGCTTGCGGTAGAAGGCCGCCAGCGAGCTGTCTTTGACCTTGACCGCTGCCCAGGCGGCCTGGATCAGGGCTGCCCGCAGGTAGCGGTTCCCCTTACCAATCCGGCTGTTGCGGCGCTTGCCCCCGCTCTCGTTCTGGCCAGGCGACAGCCGTGCCCAGCTTGCCGCGTGGGCCGCCGTGGGGAAGCGGCTCATATCCACTCCCAACTCCGCCAGGATGGTCTCGGCCACCCGCGGCCCAATCCCCGGCACCCCATCGCAGATGATGCGCGCACTGCGCCAGCGCTCGTCGCGCGGCGCAGACGAGGGACGAGCAGCCTGCTCATCACCCTGCCCATCACTCGGCGTGCCGTTGTCGTTGGGCGGCTCCTGGGGCGGCTCCATCGCCTGAGCAATCTGAGCATCAAAGGTCGCAATCTGCTCGTCGAGGAAATCCAGATGGGCCAGATGCTGGGCCAGCATGAAGGCGTGATGGGGCGCCAGCGAACCCGCCAGCGCCTGCTCCAGTTCGGCGCGCTTGGTGCGCAGGCGACCTTTGGCCAGTTCGGCCAGCACGGTGACATCGCTCTGACCAGCGATCAAGGCCTCCAGCATCGCTCGAGCCGACACCCCGGTCACGTCCGTCGCGACCGCGGCCAGCTTGATGTTGGCCCACTCCAACACCTTCTGCATGCGGTTGACCACGGTGGCCCGCTCCTGCACGAGATGGCTGCGCTGGCGGGTCAGGTCACGCAAGGCCCGCTGGGGAGCTGGGGGCACGAAACTTGGTCGCAACAGCCCGTGGGCGAGCAACTCAGCCAGCCACTCGGCGTCTTTGACATCGGTCTTGCGCCCGGGCACATGCTTGACGTGCTGAGCATTGACGACCAGCACGCTGAAGCTGGGTTCCAGCAGGTTGAAGACGGGCTTCCAGAACTCGCCAGTGCTCTCCATGGCGACATGGGTGACGCCGTGGGCGAGCAGCCAGTCGACCAGGGCCAGCAGGCCCACGGTCATCGTCGAGAAGGTGCGCACCTGGGTCGTGAGTGTGCCGTCGGCTGCGAGGAGGCGCAGGCAGGCGACGACGGTCTTCTTATGCACATCCAACCCAGCACAGCGCGCGTGTACGACTTGCATCACTCCCCTCCACTCAGGCACAAGCTTGTCCAGGCGGCTGGCAAGATGCTGGTTAGTCCAGAAACTAACGTACGTGCTTTCCGGTTGGAACCGGGTATCACAGAGCGGTGTGCCGTACAGCATCCGGGTCAGACTGATGTTCAGACTCGCGGCACTACAGAAGCTTCGACCTTGGTGCCAGCCGTCAGCACAAGTGTACCATTTTCATTCGGCGGTGTGCACGAATTACATGGACGGCTGATGTGAAAATAGGCCCTGGCACGGGCGGTCAGTCGGCCGCGACCGCCCGTGGCTCCAGGTTGACCGTATAGCCAAGCCGCTCAATCCGCGCCCGCAGCCGATTCAGCAGTTTATCCTGCTGACGGGTATCGAGATAGTCAGCCCCAGGTTCGCGGTAGCGCTCGCGCTTCCGGATGAGCGTATAGGCAAGCACGAGGAGCTTATGGGCCACGGCCACAATCGCCTTCTTCTTGCCACGGCGCCCGACCAGCCGCCCGTAGAAGGCTGCCAGCCACGAGTCCTTGACCCGCACGGCAGCGTGGGCGGCCTGCACCAGCGTGCTCCGCAGCCAGTTGTTGCCCTTGCCAATGCTGGCCGTCTTGCGCTTGCCGGCGCTCTCGTGGTTGCCTGGACATAGCTTGGCCCAGCTCGCCAGATGCGCCGCACTCCGGAACTGGCTCATATCGACCCCGACTTCGGCTACCAACTGCTCAGCTACTCGGCGCCCGATGCCGGGGATCTCATCCCAAATCTCCACCGCCTCGGCCCAACTCAACGTCGTGCCTCCCTGCACGCTGCTGTCTGGAGTGGAGGTGGGGGGCGTGCTGGTCTCGGCAGCCGCTGGCGGTGTCGAAGGCGGCTCGACTGGCGCAATCAGCGCCGCGATCTGCGCGTCAAACGTCGCAATCTGCTCGTCGAGAAAGTCGATGTGCTCCAAATGGCGCGCAATCATAAAGCGATGATGCTCGCGCACTCGACCAAGCAGCGCCTGCTCCAGCAGCTCACGCTTGGCCCGCAGCCGGCCCTGAGCCAACTCGGCCAAGGCAGTCACATCGCTCTGTCCATCGACGATTGCCTCCAGCATCGCCCGGGCCGACACGCCGACGACGTTGGTCGCCACAGCCGCCAGCTTGAGATTGGCCCATTCCAACACCTTCTGGAGCCGATTGATGACGGCCGCGCGCTCCTGAATGATGACGGTGCGCTGGCGGGTCAGGTCGCGCAGGTCGCGCTGGGGCTGGGGCGGGATGAAGCTGGCGCGCAGCAGACCGTGAGCCAGCAGGTCGGCAATCCACTCGGCATCCTTGACGTCGGTCTTGCGCCCGGGCACCTGCTTGATGTGTTGAGCGTTGACGACCAGCACGCTGAGCTGGGGCTCCAGAATGGCGTAGACCGGTTTCCAGAATTCGCCGGTGCTTTCCATGGCGACGTGGGTGACGCCCTGGGCAAGCAACCAGTCGGCCAGGGCCAGCAGATCTGCGGTCAGGGTGCTGAAACTGCGCGTCTCACGCCGCGGCTTGCCGTCAGAGCCGACGGTGCGACAACAGGCGACAACGGTCTTCTTGTGTACGTCCAGGCCCGCACAGATGGGGTGGATGACCTCCATTACCGGTTCCTCCTTCGACGCCGGCCAGGGAGGATGCCGTCAGTTGCAGGAACTGATGTGCGTGCTCGCGCGCCGGAGGGCGGCGGCACAGTGCGATGTGCCAGTCAGCATCCAGGTCCGTCTAGTACACAGGCTCGTGGCACCAAGCGAAAGCCGACCTTTACCCCTGGTACAGGCGTTCGGGTGGAGTATACCCCCATTTTCATCGCGGCGGTGTGCGCCCCGCGAATGGGCGTCTAGTACCAATACCTTGCAAATAAGCGACACGGCGGCTTCTGTGGCATACTTTCGAGCGCCAACTCTGAAAGTCTGACCACAGGAGCCACCGCTTGCGATTCACGATACGCGAGATTGAGGCCGAATGCAAGTTCAGCAGCGCCCTGACCGTCGACGCCCTCAGCCACGCCATTCCCGAGGCGAGCATCCGTCAGGTGATTGCCCAACACGGGGTCGGCGAAGTGCGCGAACGCCGCTTGACCGCCGTCCTGACGGTCTGGCTGGTGATTGCCCTGCATCTCTTTCCCACGGTCTCGATCAGCGAGGTCTTCCGCAAGCTGGCGCGGGGTCTACGGCTTTTCTGGCCCGACCCCGAGGTGCCCTTGCCCACCGACAGTGCCCTGGGCTATCGCCGGCGGCAGGTGGGCGCGCGCCCGCTCGTGGCCCTGTTTCATCAGGTCTGTCATCCGATTGCCACACCTCAAACCCGCGGCGCCTTTCGCTTCGGGCTGCGCCTGATGGCCATCGATGGCACCAGCGAAGATGTGCCCGATACCCCAGCCAATGCCAAAGCCTTTGGCCGTCACACCAGTGCCCGCGGGGCGAGCGCCTTCCCGCAACTCCAGGGCGTCTACCTGGTCGAGTGCGGCACCCACTGTGTCGTCGATGCCGGCTTCTGGCCCTGTCATACCAGCGAACGCGTCGGGGGCTTCAGGGTGCTGCGCAAGCTTCACCGCGGCATGCTGCTGATGTGGGACCGTGGCTTTCACGACTTCGATATGCTCGTCGCAGCCCGGCAGCGCGGCGCACATGTCCTCGGTCGCTTGCCGGCCCAGGTCAAGCCGCTGCCGCTGCGGACCTTGCCCGATGGAAGCACGCTGGCCTATCTGCTGCCCTCGGACGATGCCCGGCGTCGCCGCGGCGAGCGCCTCCTGGTGCGCGTCATCACCTACACGCTCAACGACCCGGCCCTGCCCGGCTACGGCGAGGAGCATCGGCTGATCACCACCCTGCTGAACCCGCGCCTGGCTCCTGCCATCGAGGTGGCCTGTTGTTATCACGAACGCTGGGAGATCGAGCTGGTGATCGATGAAATTGACACGCATCAGCGCCTGGTGGGCCGCACCCTGCGCTCGTTGACGCCGGTCGGGGTCATCCAGGAGCTCTACGGCCTGCTGTTGGCGCACTACGCCGTGCGTGTGCTGATGCACGAAGCGGCGCTGCGGGTGGAGGAGGACCCTGACCGGCTGAGCTTCGTCCATGCCCTGGAGATCGTGCGCGACGCCATCCCGGAGTTTCAGCAGGTCGCAGAGACCCAGCAGCGGGCACTCTATGAGCGCCTGTTGCGCGAGATTGCGGCCAAACGGTTGCCAGAGCGACGCCTGCGCTCGAACCCACGGGTGGTCAAGCGCAAGATGTCGAACTTCAAGCTGAAACGCGCCGAGCATTACCAGCCTCCAAAGCCACAGCGCTGCTTTCGGGAGGCGGTGGTTGTGCAACCACCGCCCGTCATCGAACTACCGCACCCGCTGCCAGTGGTGCGGGCGACCGTACTGGTCGAGCGTGGTTAACGTACGCCGGTTCTTATTTGCAAGGTATTGCGTCTAGTACGGCCCGCCATAGGTTCGCACGGAGCCGGGACGACAGACGAAAGGCGAACGACCAGCGCCGCGCCCGCTCCGGCCTTCGTCTGTCGTCTGTCGTCCGTCGTCGGAGCTGGCAGCGGACTTCCAGAAAGCTGTACTAGCTGCCGATCGTGCGGCCGTCGAAGGCCTGGACGGTGATCACGCTCGGTCGGGGCAGGCCGACCCGGTCGGGCCAGGTGCTGATCGGCTCCTCGAAGGTGCCGCCCTCGCCGGGGTGCTGGATGGCCAGGAAGAGCGTGCGGTTGTCGGGCGTGAACTCGGGGCCGCAGACCTCCGAACCGGCAACGCTGGAGAAGAACTGCTGGAGGTTGCCCCGCTGCGGTCCCTGCACCGGTACTGCGAAGAGGCCGTCGTTGTACTTGATCGCCCGGGCCGCGCCATCGGTGGCGATCCACAGGTTGCCGGCGTTATCGAAGGTCACATTGTCGGGGGCGCCGATGGGGCTGACCTTGCTCTTGTCGAAGCCGGCGAAGTAAGTCGTGGGGTCGCTGGGCAGCCCGGCGATGATGAACATCTCCCAGCGGAAGGTCGTGCTGGCGTAGTCGTTGTTGGTCTCGGTGATCTCGATGATGTGCCCGGCCTCGTTCTTGGCGCGGGGGTTGGCCTTGTCGGTGCCCGGCTGGCCCTCGGTACCGCGGCGGGTGTTGTTGGTAAGCACCACGTAGATCTTCTTGTTGACCGGGTTCGGCTCGACATCCTCGGGGCGGTCCATCTTGGTGGCGCCCAGCAAGTCGCCGGCGCGCCGGGCGTTGATCACCACGTCGGCCTGAGAGTTGAAGCCGTTCGCCGGGGTCAGCGGACCCTGCCCGAAGACCAGGGGCAGCCACTCGCCGCTGCCGTCGTCGTTGAAGCGGGCCACGTAGAGGGTGCCCTCGTCGAGCAGGTTCATATTCGCGGCCCGATCGCGGGGATTGTACTTGTTCTTGGTGACGAACTTGTAGACGTACTCGAAGACGGCATCGTCGCCCATATAGGCCACCACACGCCCGTCGGGGGCAATGCCAATCGTCGCCGCCTCGTGGCGGAAGCGCCCCAGGGCGGTGCGCTTCACCGGGGTCATGTTCGGGTCGTAGGGATCAACCTCGACCATCCAGCCGTGGCGGAAGCCCTCGTTGGGCTCCCTGGCGACGTCGAAGCGGCTGTGGAACAGTTCCCAGCCGCGCTCGCTCTGCTCGGCGGGCATGCCATAGCGGCGGTGAATGGCGTAGCGCGGGTCGTTTCGGTCGAGCTTGCTCAGGTTGCCGAAGTACTGGTGGAAGTTCTCCTCGGCGGTCAGCACGGTACCCCAGGGCGTCTTGCCGCCAGCGCAGTTATTGAGCGTACCGCGCACAACGGTGCCGGTGGGGTCCTCGCTGGTCTGCATCAGCGGGTAGCCGGCAGCAGGGCCGCTGATGCGCATCGGCGTCTCGCCGGTGATGCGGCGGTTGAAGGGCGAGTTGCGCACGTAGCTCCACGTGCCGTCGGGGGCGCGCTGGATCTCCACCACCGATACGCCGTGGGCGGCGATGCCCACGTCCACCTGGTTACGGGTGGGCTTCTTCGGGTCGTAGTTGGGGAACATCAACTCTTCGTTGGTGTACTCGTGGTTTACCACGAGGAGACCGCGAGTTGAGGAGTTGGCGCCGAGCGGCAGCGGAAGGTAGCCGAGGAAGTCGCAGTTGTAGCCGAACTGCTGGCTCTGGGCCTCGGGGGTCTGCTCCCAGACGTTGTGCACGGGGGCGCTGGCCGACAGCGGCTCGCCCCAGCGGATCAGCGTGCGGGCGTAGTAACCCTCGGGCACCTTGATTTCATCCACCTCGGGCGTGGTCGGCTCTATCCGAGCAAACTGAGGCGTGGAGATACGCTGCGCGGCGGCGGTTTCCGCGCCCAGGGCGACCGAACCGATCAGCGCGACCGAAGAGGCAATCGTGGCGCTCTTCAGTACGTCGCGGCGGCTCAGGCGGCGCTCCAGAATGGCGTCGAAGGTGTCGCCGATCCCTTCCTCAGAGCGAACGATCCATTTGTCCTTCTCGTCGTGACCACCCATGACCTGGGTCTCCTTCTAGTGTCTGTCTTGCTCCATGAAACGCACAAACCGGCGCCACTGGCCCCTGGCCAGCAACACTCGACGTTCTGGCGACAGGGCCATGACTTGTCGTGCGCGAGTTCAATGGACGCGACGATGATAAAGGGTAGAGGTAAAATCCGTGTTATTGATTGTTTAGGAGATGATTAAGGGATGACTCGTTCTTCACCGGGACCGGCGACCGGGTTTTCCCTGGCGGGGCAACCTGGAGATGGGATGCTGCTCCTCACCCTCCCCCGCCTCGCTCCACTCGGGGCCCCCTCCCTCTCCACCGCAGGTGGAGAGGGAGGGGGCAGGGGGGCTCAGGTGTAGGGTTTTCCGGCCCATCCTCGCGTCACATTCGCCATCCGGGGCATTCGGACGCCCAACTCCCCCCTCTCCACCGTCGGTGGAGAGGGGGGCAGGGGGGTGAGGATCGCAAGCGCATGGGAATGCCGAAAACCCCTTCTCGCTCGAAAAACCCTACACCTGAGAGGGGCAGGGGGTGGGTGAGGATACCACCTGTTTTTACCTCAGGAGAAAGCCTGTGCTACTGATCATCACACCCAATCCGGCCCTGGATCGCACGATGGTGTTCGAGGGTCTGCGCCCTGGCGGGGTCTTCCGCACCGACGAGGTCATCGTCGCGGCGGGGGGCAAGGGGCTGAACGTGGCCCGCGCGGCGCATACGCTGGGCCAGCCGGCGCTGGTCTGCGCGCCCCTGGGCGGGTTGACGGGCGAGGCGGTGGCCCATCTGGCCGCCGCCGAGGGGTTGATGGGCCGCTGGACGCGCCATCGGGCCGGGGAGACGCGCACCTGTGTACTGGTGGTTGACCGCGAGGCCAGCGATGCTACCGCGCTGAACGAGTCCGGGCCGATCTTTGCCTCCGCCGACTGGCACGCCTTTGCCGGCGATGTGCTGGCGGCCGCCTCCGGGGCCGCGCTGGCCGTGGTGTCTGGCAGCCTGCCCCGCGGGGTCGAGCCGGCGGCCCTGGGCGCGTTGCTGGACGATCTGGCCTCACGCGGGCCGCGGGTGATGGTGGATACGAGCGGGCCGGCGCTGGAGGCGGCCCTGGCGACGCGGCCCTGGGGGGTCAAGGTGAACGGGCACGAGGCCGGGGCGGCGCTCGGCCGCCCGGTGAGCGACGTTCCGGCGGCGCTGGCGGCCCTGGCGGCGCTGCGCGCGCGGGGTGTCACGCTGGCGGCGATCAGCCTGGGGGCGCTGGGCTGCGTGGCCGCCGACGCGAGCGGCGCCTGGTGGGCGTGCCCGCCCCAGACGCGCATCGTAAGCAGTGTGGGCAGCGGCGACTCGCTGCTGGCGGGGCTGGCCACTGGCCTGTTGCGTGGTCTGGCCCTGCCCGAGGCCCTGCGCCTGGGGGTGGCCTGCGGCACCGCCGATGCATTGACCGTCGGCGGCGGCCGCTTCGACCTGCGCGAGGTGGAGCGCCTGCGTGTGGCGGTGCAGGTGGAGGCCAGGGGGATTGCGGATGTTTGATGTCAGGAGGGTTGGGGAAACCTGGTTTCCCCACGCCCCTGCCCGGGGCGGGTCCGGGGGGAGGGCGTAGCACTTCCAGACCCGCCGGGAACCGCCTGCCGCCTAACCCCGGACGGTCACGCCAAGCAGCGCCGCGAGCCGGGCGGTCTGCTCGGCATTGAGGTAGACGGCGCGTTGATTGCTGACGGTGTAGAGGGTCATGTCGCCGCCAGATCCAAATATGGCTTGATAATTACCCAGGTTGCGGATGCGTTTTTGTTGTATGGAAAGCATGTCGCGCAGCGTCGCCACGGCGGTCGCGTCGAGGATGGCGGCATCGTAGCCGCGCACCACGTGGTGGATGACCAGGGCCGGCTCATGGTTGGGGGTATAGGTTATTTCGTATTCACCAATGATGGTGATCTCCATTCGTTACCCCCAGGAGAATCACAGATCCACGTGGCGGGGCATAATCGGCAATTCGTCCACCCGCAGGCTGGGGGGCAGGGTGCAGACCCAGAGCAGCGCCTGGGCCACGTCTTCGGTAGTGAGCAGGCGCCGGCGCAGCGACTCATCGGGGTTGAGGGGCGCCAGATCGGCGTTGATCATGCCCGCGACCACATTGGTCACGAAGATGTTGTAGGGACGCAACTCCTGGGCCAGCGACTGCGAAAGGCCGGCCAGGGCAAACTTCGCCGCGCTGAAGGGGCTGATATTGGCGATCCCCATTTTGCCCACGCGCGAGCCGAGGTTCACGATCGTACCGCTGTGCTGGCGCTTCATATACGGAACGACGGCGCGGGTGACGTAGAAGACCCCGGTCAGGTTAGTGTCGATGATCGCGCGCCACTCGGCGTCGCTGAACTGCTCCACCGGCGAAATCTTCATTACCCCGCCGGCGCAGTTGATCAGAATATCGATCCGTCCAAGCAGCGCAATGGTCTGGTCAGCAAGATGCTGAACCTGTGCTGAGTCGGTCACATCGGCGGGAATGCTCAGCCCCTGATGCCCCTCGTAGGCGATCTCGGCAATCAAGTGCTCCAGCAGTTCACGGCGGCGCGCCGCCGCGACAACGGTCGCGCCCTCGCGCGCGAACAGACGTGCAGTGGCGTAGCCAACGCCACTGGAGGCCCCGGTGATAATGGCGACGCGTCCTTTGAGCTGCATAACTTCCTCGGCGATGGACCCTCGGGCAGTGAGGAGCGTAGGGCAAAACCCGATGGTCCCATCGCCCTCCCCGTCAATCGGCTCTTCTAGCAGATTATAGCCTATCTTGCGCGGCCCGTTGCAATGGCGCCGTGCCGGGAATGTGTTATAGTGACAGTGACAGGTTGTTGCGGCGCCAACCAGGTGGTGCATCCGGCAAGTGCTCGAATGGGACGGTCGGCAAGGGCTTTGCCCTCCCAGAAACCCTCTTTCCCAACCATTCTTGTAATGAGACCATCTTCACAACCATTGACAGCCGGTTGGAGGAGGGGGAAACCTGGTTTCCCCACACCCATTCCCGAGGTGTCTTATGCGCCTGTTTGTCCTGGTCCTCCTGGCGCTGCTGGCCGGTTGGGGTCTGGTTCCTCCGGCCGCCCTGATACGCTCCGCTGCGATCTCCCCTGCGCCAGTGACGGCCACCCCCCGGCCAGTGACGGCCACCCCCCGGCCAGTGACGGCCACCCCCGCGCCAGTGGCGCGGCGTGATAGAGGGCCGCCGGTACGGCTGGTGATCCCGGTGATCGAGCTTGATCAGAAGTTGACGCCCGTTGGGTTGGACCGCAATGGGGTGCCGATCGTGCCGAAGCACGATGTTGGCTGGTACAACCTGAGCGCAACTCCCGGTCAGGGTGAAAACGTGGTGCTCTGGGGCCACGTGCTGCGCTTCCGCAACGCCCCGCACATCCCGGCGCCCTTCGCACGCCTGAAAGAGGTGCCGATAGGCGCGCGGCTCATTCTGTACAGCGCCGATGGCGCTGAGCACGGCTATGTAGTCACAAAACAGATCTGGGTGACGCCTGATCAGGTTGCGTACATCTTGCCCACCGGCCGGGAGCAGGTGACCCTGGTGTCGTGCATTGGCGACAAGGTGATCGTGAACGGCGCAACCGTTGATATGACCCACCGCCTGATCACCATCGCTGAACCACGTTAAGAGCCTGTCCGGATAATCAGGTTGTCCGAATTACGTTCTGGGAGGACGCCGCCCTTCCGGCCCCTCCCCTGAGGCCGGGGCGTGGGGAAACCCGGGTTTCCCACTCTGCCCGTGCGCACCTGTTCGCTGGAGGCGCAGGGGGGGCGCCGCCCTCCCGGCCCCTCCCCTGAGGCCGGGGCGTGGGGAAACCTGGTTTCCCCACCCTCTTTCAAACGACCCGGGAACGAGGGTTCCTGGGAGGGTAAAGCCCTTCCGGACCCCGCCGCAGGAACCATCCTGAGTAGAAGGAGTGAGCGTCCATCCACTGCGCCTGGCCGCTGGTCACGGGCGGGCGCAGCGCGCCAATGGACGCTCGGACGGAGGGGAGAGCGGAACGATGGCACACTCGCATGCTGTACCCTTTCGCGTTGCGTTGAGCACCGGCGGCGGTGACGCGCCGGGGCTCAATGCCGTGATCCGCGCCGCGGTGCTCTCGGCGCTGCATCGGGGTTGGGAATGTTACGGGATTCGCGACGGATTCGCCGGCATTTTGTCGCCCAAAGAGTACCCCCAGGGAGGCGTGATTCTGCTCACCCGCGATACCGTGCGCGGGATCACCAGTCTGGGCGGCACGATCATCGGCACAACCAACCGTGGGCATCCCATGCGCTACCCGACCCAGCGGCCCGACGGCACCGTCTATGAGCGGGATCGCACCGATGAACTGATCAATGGCCTGGCGGCCTATGGGATCGACGCCCTGATCTCCATCGGCGGCGACGGCTCGATGGAGATCGCCGCGGCGCTGGCGCGCAAGGGCGTACGGGTGATCGGGGTGCCCAAGACGATCGATAACGACCTTGACGGAACCGTGTCAACCTTCGGCTTTGATACGGCTGTCGCCTTCGCCACAGAATGTCTGGACCGGCTGACTGCCACGGCCCATGCCCACCAGCGGGTGCTGGTGGTGGAGGTGATGGGGCGCTACGCCGGCTGGATCGCCCTGCACGCCGGGATCGCCGGATCGGCCCACGCGATACTCATTCCCGAGATCCCCTACAATCTGGAACTGGTGGCCGAGAAGATCCGCCAGCGCGAGGAAGCCGGGCGCTACTTCTCCATCGTGGTTGTCGCCGAAGGCGCCCGTCCCCAGGGCGGGGATTTCTCGGTCGTGGCGCGCGAGTTGGGGCGGGCCGACCGTCTTGGGGGTGTTGGCGAGAAGGTCGCTCACGCCCTGGAGGAACTGACCGGTCGCGAGACGCGGCTGGTGGTGCTCGGCCATCTGTTGCGCGGCGGTTCGCCTACCACTTTTGATCGCCTGCTGGCGCTGCGCTTCGGCGCCGCTGCGATACGGGCCATCGCCGAGGGGCAGTCGGGGATCATGGTTGCGCTGGATCCGCCGACGGTGAAGTATGTGCCGCTGGAGGTGGCCACCAGCCGTATGAAGACCGTGCCGCTCGACAGTGACACCATGCTGACGGCGCGCGATATGGGGATCTGTTTTGGGGATGAGTAAGGCCGAAGCAGAGGCGCAACCACTACTTCGGCCTTGCCGGGTGAGGGCCGACCCGTCACCTGGGCTCAGACAGCGTACTACCCTAATGCTGGCTCAAGAACCCTGCCGTCTCGGCCAGGCGGCTGGCGTAGCCCCACTCGTTGTCATACCAGGCGGCGACGGAGAGCAGATCGCCCTGCATCTGAGTGAGGGGCAGGTCAACGATCGAGGAGTGCGGATCGCCGACGATGCGCGACGAGGCCCACTCCTCCTCCAGCACGTCCATAATGCCCTTGAGCGGGGCCTCGCTGGCGGCCTTGCGGAAGGCGTCGTTCACCGCCTCGACGGTCACCGGCTTCTCGGTGAGCACGTTCAGTTCCACAATCGAGCCGGTGCTGACGGGCACGCGGTAGGCCTTGCCGGTGATCTTCAGGCCGCTCCAGATGAAGCCCAGCGCCTTGGCCGCGCCCGAGGAGGAGGGGATCAGGTTCTCGGTGGCGGCCCAGGAGTCGCGCCGGTCGTCCATGGGCTGATCGGTGAGCGACTGGGTGTTGGTGTAGGCGTGGACGGTCGAGAAGAGACCGTACTTGATGCCGAAGTTTTCCAGCACGACCTTGACCACGGGCGCGAGGGCGTTGGTGGTGCAGGAGGCCATGCTGATGATGCGGTGCTTATCGGGGTCGAAGCTCTCCATGTTGATGCCGGGCAGCAAGAAGGCATCGGCATCCTCGCGCGACTTGCTGGGGGCCGAGATGAGCACGCGCTTCGCGCCGCGGTCGAGGTGCGCCTGTGCGCCGGGGCGGCGGGTGGCGCGCCCGGTGCAGTCAATGACCAGATCCACGCCGAGGGCCTTCCAGTCGGGCAGTTCGTTCTTCGAGTTGAAGAACAGCACTTCGCGCCCGCCGATGGTCATTCCCGATTCGGTGGCCGACACCGGCTCGTGCCAGCGCCCGTAGTTGGTGTCCACCTCGAAGAGCGCGGCAAGGGTCTTGGGGTCCTTGATATCCGAAACCGAGACCGGCGACCAGAGGTTCTGCTGAAGCGCGACGCGGAGCAGCGAACGCCCGATGCGCCCGAAGCCGTGGATGGCGACCTTGCCCATATTGGTCAACTCCTTTCACACGCGTGAATGCTTGGATGTCTGGATGTCGGGGCGAAAAATCTTTCGCCCCGACATCCTTATCGTATCTCGGCGTAGTCGGGGCGAAAGGGTTTTCGCCCGACTGGGGGGCGAAAGGGTTTTCGCCTGACTGGGGGGCGAAAGCTCTTTCGCCTGACTGTGGGGCGAAAGGGTTTTCGCCTGACTGGGGGGCGAAAGCTCCTTCGCCCCTACGCGAAACGAATTAGCGTCCGGGCGGGTACTGCCAGCTCGGCAGGTCGATCACCTCGATGTTCTCTTTGCCACCGTAGACCGTCCACCACGGAACCGCGCCCCTGGCGAGCACCTGGTTGAGGGCCTCGATGTTCTGCACACCACGGTCGCTCAACCAGGCCTCCAGGGCCTCGATACCACCCTGGGCATAGACGGGAATGCCGTCCTGCCAGGTGGCGCGGCCACAGAGCACGCCGGCGAAGGGCGTGCCGGCCTCGGCGGCGAGTTCGAGCGTCTCGCGGAAGATCTCGTCGCTGACGCCGGCGCTGAGGTAAATGAAGGGCTTGCTGGCCGCGGCGGCGGCTTCACGGAAGAGTTGCATCGCCTCCTGGCGAGTATAGGCCTCTTCGCCAGTGAAGGCGCGCGTGCCCGAGACGAACTTCATGTTCACCGGCACCTCGACCTTGAGCACGTCAACCCCGTAGCGCGGCTTGGAGAACTCCTCCATGTAGGCGGTAACGTACTTCGGCTTCACCTTGGCGAAGGCGAAGCTCTTCTCGTCGCCGACCTCATCATCGTAGGCCAGCGGCTCAAGGAAGAAGGGGATGTCCAGCGCGGCGCACTCCGCGCCGATGCGCTCGATGAAGGCGTACTTGACCGAGTTGATCCTGGGGTCGTCGAAGGGGTTGATGTAGAGCAGGATCTTCACCGCGTCGGCCCCGGCCTCGACGATGCGGCGCACGCTCCACTCGGCAAGCAGGTCGGGCAGGCGGCCCTTCACGCTGGCGTCGTAGCCGGTCTTCTCGTAGGCCATGAGCACGCCCGTGCCCGGGGCGCGGTGCTTGAGCGCCTCCAGACCGTACTCGGGGTCCATCAGGATGGCGCTCGAGTGGCGGGTGAGGATCTTGGTGACCGCCGTCTTGAACGCGACCATATCCTCGAAGGTAGCCTGCCCGCCCTCGCCGCGAGCCCTGGCGATCGCCTTCTTCAACGAGCCCCGCTGGTCCATCGCGGCGGCGGCGATGACCCCGCGCTCATCGGCGCACGCCGAAATGCCCTGGAACTTTCCGCGGGTCAACCGTACCTTAGCCATAGCGGTTCTCCTCTCTGCCTAGTACAGGAACATCGGTTTGCCGACCAGGTGGGTGATGCGCGGCTTATACTGTTCGACGTCGTAGAGTTCGGGCACGTCCACGCGCTTGACGCCCTGGATGCAGGTGTCTACCAGCACGGTGGTATACACGCCGTTCTGCAGCGCCACCATCACCCCGTTGTGGCCCTTCTCGAGTTGTTGCACGGCCAGGTTGCCATACGAGATGGCCACCATGCGGTCGAGCGAGTCGGGCGCGCCGGCGCGCATCAGGTAGGCCAGTTGCTGGTTAACGATCTCGATGCCGGTGATCTGCTTGATGGCCTCGCCGACAATCTGGCCGATACCGCCGAGCTTGCGGTGACCGTAGGCGTCTTCCTGGCCGTACTCGACCACCTGGCCGCCGATCATGCTGGCGCCTTCGGAGACCACCAGCACCGCATAGTTGCTCGGGTTCTTCTTGCGATCCTCGACCAGGAACTTCGCCACCTTCTCGACGTCAAAGGGCACCTCGCTGATCAGGGCGCGGTCCACATCGGCCAGGTAGGCGGAGATCAGCGCGGTTTCGCCGGAGTTGCGCCCGAAGAGTTCGACCACGGCGATACGCTCATGGCTGCCGGCGGGCGTCCGCAGCGCATTGATGAACTCGACGCTGCGGGTGACGGCGGTGCTGAAGCCGATGCAGTAATCGGTGCCGAAGACGTCGTTGTCCATCGTCTTCGGAATGGCGATCACGCGCACGCCTTCCTGGTGCATGCGCACCCCGTAGCTGAGGGTGTCGTCGCCTCCGATGGGGATCAGCGTGTCAATGCCCAGGTGCTCGAGCACCCGCAAGACGTGGGGCGTGGCATCGGCAACCTTCTTCTCGCCCTTGAATTCAAACCGGCCCTTCAAGAACTCGGGCATGGCCGATTCCTTGACCTTGGCCGGATTGGTGCGGGAGGTATGAAGATGGGTGCCGCCATAGCGGTCGATCGTGCGCACGCTCGCGGGAGTAAGCGGTTCGATCCACTCCGCGCTGCCCTCCGGGTCGTCGGGGTTGTAGTTGAGCAGGCCGGCCCAACCTCTACGGATGCCCACGACTTCCCAGCCATTGGCGGCCGCCCGATTGACCACCGCCTTGATGGCGGGGTTCAGGCCGGGCACATCACCGCCGCCGGTGAGGATCCCGATACGCATGGTGACTCCTTTCGCTACGCTTCTACGCGCTGCTGCTGGGGGCGCCATTCGCTGCATCGCTTTGTTACACCCCCCTGGTGCGCCACTCACATGTGCGGCGCTCTGAGTATCGTTGCGACCAGCCGCAAGCCGCGTCGGCATGCGCCGGGAGGCTCACGGCCCGGGATTATGCCGCTTCAGGGTGCGCGCACACCGTCATACCGGCCAGAATGTGCGCCGGTCTCCACAGTTGTGCTCCTGTACCAGGCGATTGCGCAACCGCCGGCCGCCGACAGGGGCGGAGGACGGGTGACACCATCGGCACCATATTCGATGAGCAAGCTAACGCCCTTATTCTAGGACACATGTCAATAGTCGCGGTTAAGAAAAGTTTCCTTGTGATGGATATCCGTGCATTGGCTTGCCTATGCCGGATACCCGCGGCCGGGCGCGTTGGAAAAGGTTGCGCCCACAATTATAGCGCATTATCGGAAAAATCGGAAAGGGCCTCGGCCTGAATTGCTTGCCAGTAGCGTGAGAAGCGCGCCAGATCCAGCCGCTGCCGCGCGCGTACAAAGGGTTCCACCGGTATGATCCGGACCGGCAGCACGGTTTCAAGGCGCTCGCGGATGCGTCGGAAGCGCGGGTTGGGGCTGTCGCTGGTGACGATGCCGTCGGCGCCCCGCTCATCGGCGAAGGTGATTACCTCGGCGGCTACGTCGCCGCGGCGAATGGTCACCGGCAGTTCCAGCAGGCACTCGTACATGAAAACGATCCGCTTCAGGCTGACGCGCAGCGCGGCAAGCAGTTCCTCGTCCCACACGAAGATCGCCGGCGCGCCCGGATAGGCGACCAGCGCCGGGTGGTGCGGACTCAGGCAATCGCCGTGCACCCAGATGATCGGGTTGTGCATGCTCATCGGCGCCTCCGGGGGGCCGCCGGTGGCGGCGTGGCGGGAAACAGGCGCGCCTGGAGCGTCTCGTAGCTCGCGTCGAAGGGGCAGTTGCTCCGCAGCGGGCATGCCCGGCAGTAAACGCCGTCGCTGTAGCGCTCCAGGTTCTCGCGGTTGAAGATGTAGGGCCTGTGGCTGAAGGTGCTGGCGACCCATTGCCACGAGAGGTTGTTACTGGCCGGGTCGCCGTCGAGCAGATGGCTCAGGAACCAGCGCGCCCCGGCCTGCCAGGCGACGCGCCGCCAGTGGACGATGTAGGCCGCCAGCCACATCCGCGCGTGGTTGTGCAGGTAGCCGGTGCTGACCAGGTCGTGGCTGAAGGCGTCCATACAGGCCAGGCCCGTCGTTCCCGTGGCGATGTCGGCGGGCAGGTCGGGGGCGTAGTCGGCGGCGCTGAGGCCGGTTTTGTAGGCTTCGCGGTTCTCCCAGACGCCGTCGCCGATCTCGGCGTACACCCGCTGCCAGTAGTCGCGCCAGGCCAGTTCGTTGATCAGCTTCGCCGCCTCTTCGGGGCGCGTTACGGCCCGCAGGGCCGCCCGGCGCACTTCGGCCAGGCTCAGCACCCCGTGGCGGATATAGGCCGACAGGCGGGTGACCGCGCCGCTGAGGAAGTTGCGTGTGGCGGCGTAGGGGGCGGGGCGCATCGCCGCCAGGCGGGCCTCAGCAGCCCGACGCCCGCCGGGGGTGGCGCTCACGGCGGCGCTCTCGGCGGCGGCGGCGGGAAATTCCGCCGCCAGGTAGGCGATCAGGTCCTCGCGATCGGTAAATTCACGACGCATGTCCCTGGGCACGGGTCACCTCCTCTGCGGCGGTTTGCCGCCACTGGCCCTGTAGCGCCGGCAGGCGTCACTGCAATACCTGACCTCGTCCCAGGTCCTTGCCAGGCTCTTGCGCCAGCGAAAGGGCCGGCCGCAGGCCGCGCAGGTCTTCTCGGGCAGATATTGTTTTTTTACTCCCCGCATACGCGCTCCAGAAAGGCCGCCGCCTCCCGGCGGATGCTCGCCCGTTCCTCGGGCGCCAGGCGCCCCAGGCCCAGCACCGCCGGCCCGAGGCGCGGGTTGGCCCGCAGCGGGGTTTCGTGCTCGATCAGAAAGTTCCAGTACAGCAGGTTGAACGGGCAGGCGTTCGGACCGGTGCGCTGTTTGGGGTGGTAGTGGCATTCGCCGCAGTAGTCGCTCATGGTGTTGATGTAGTTGGCCGAGGCGATGTAGGGCTTGGTCGCGACCCCGTCGTCGGCGTTGAGGCCCATGCCGATGACGTTGGGCAGCATGACCCACTCATAGGCGTCCACATAGGCGGCCAGGAACCAGGTGTTGACCGCCTGTGGCTCGATGCCCGCCAGCAGGCAGAAGTTGCAGAGCACCATCAGCCGCTCGATGTGGTGGGTGTAACCGGTGTTCAGGGCGCCCTGGAGCACGTGCCGCAGGCAGGCCATGTCGGTGTCCCCGGTCCAGAACCAGGCCGGCAGGGGCCGGGTGGCGTTCCAGCGGTTGGCGCTCCGTAGGATGGGTAGTCGCCGCCAGTACTGCCAGTAGATGTACTCGCGCCAGCCGAGCACCTGGCGGATGAAGCCCTCCACCGAGTTGAGCGGCGCCCGGCCGGCGGCGTAAGCCGCCTCGGCGGCGCGCACCAGTTGCAAGGGGGTGAGCAGGCCCAGGTTGAGGTAGGGCGAGAGGCCGGAGTGGTAGATCAGCGCCGAGCGCCGGCTCATCGCGTCCTCGTAGGCGCCGAAATCGGGCAGTCGCTCGGCGATGAAACGCTCCAGGGCCAGGTCGGCTTCTTCGGCAGTGACCGCCAGGTCGAAGCCTTCGACGCTGCCAACGCCGTTGGGCAGCGCCGCGACCTCGTCCATCACGGCGCGGGTGATGGCGTCGGGAGGGAAACGCGGCGGCGGCGGGGGTTGCGCGCCGCGCGGCAACGGTTTGCGATTCTCGGCATCGTAGCTCCAACGGCCCCCCACGGGCGCGCCGTCACCCTCGAGCAGCACGCCGAAGTGGCGGCGCATGGCCCTGTAGAAAGTGGCCATGATGATGGCGCGTTCCGGCGGGGCGTTGGGGAAGGGATCGAACTGGCCCGCCAGGAACTGGGTGTTGGGCAGCACCTCGACCGGCGCGTTCAGAGCGGAGCCGGCTTCGTCCTGCTGGAAACGGCGGGTGGGTTCCTCGGCGGCGGCCATGGTCAGCACCCGCGCCGGGCCATAGGCGGCCTGGTGCGCGCGGAGCCCGCTGAGAAAATCGGGGTCCCGGCGGTAGTCCACCTGGTAGCCCAGGGCGGTCAGCCGGGCGGCGTAATGGCGCATGGCGCTGAGGAGCAGGACCAGCTTTTTGCGCTGGTAGGGCTGCTGGCGCAGGCGCGCGGCGCTTTCGATCAGCAGCACGCGCACGCCGCCCCGCCCGGCGGCGGCCTCGGCGCTGACCAGGGCCGGGTGCTCGCGCAGCAACTGGTCGCCGAGTATCCAGACGGTGATAGGCGCTGTAGGGTGGGAGAGGTGTTCGTGGGTCATTGGTTCCAGAATACCACCAGGAAGTTGTAGAGGTGTGGAGGTGTAGAGGTGTGGAGCTGGAAAACACCTCCACAGCTCCACACCTCCACTCACCCCGCCCCCAGCCGCTTCGCCCGGGCGCGGATGTCTTCGACGGCGAGGGGCCCGCCGTGGCCGATGTGCCAGGTGTGGGCGGGCAGGCTCAGGGCCAGTTGCAGGCTGGCCGCCTGCTGCGCCGCGTCGGTGACGAAGTACGGCGGGTTGGGCAGGCGCCCCCGCAGCCGTCCGCCCAGGAAGCCGCCGCGCAACAGATCGCCGGCGATGAGGTTGCCATCGGGCAAGGGTACGACGCTGTGCCCGGCGCTGTGACCGGGGGTGTGAACGGTGCGGGTTGGAATCCCGAAAGGTGTGAGGTCGAAGGAGTCCTCAAAGGTGACGTCGGGTTCCAGGGGCGTGGTGCGCCAGGGCAGGAAGGGCCGCAAGAGCTGGCCTTCCAGACCGGTGCTGTGCAGGGAAGAAGGGTTGCGGCCCTCGCGCAGCAAGAGCAGATCGGCCTGGTGAACGGCAATCGGGGCGCCGGTGCTCGCGCGCAGCTCGGCGGCGCCGCCGAAGTGGTCGATATGGCCGTGCGTGAGCAGGATCAGCCCGATGTCGGCCGGGGCGATCCCGTGGCGCGCAGCGGCGCGCAGGATGGCGGGGCCGTCGCCGGGGGCGCCGCTGTCTACGATGATCCAGCGTTCCCCGCGCACCAGAAAGACGTTGGCGAGGGAGAGTTTGATGGTGACAATACGCATTGCTTTCCTGTTCGGCTGCGCCGCGCACCAACGGGTGAAACGCGGGTTTTCTCGGGCGGGCGAAGGCGTCCCGCGTTAGCTGTTAGCCGCCCACGCAGTCACTCTTCACCACAGCAGAGCGTTAGATTGGCGAGCAGGGCGATCCCGAAGGCGGCCAGGCAGGTCCCGATGACGCCGGCCCAGCCCAGCGCTTGCCAGGCCACACCCGGCACAACGGCCCCCAGGGCGCCGCCGATGTAGTAGCTCATCAGATAGAGGGCGCTCGCGCCGCCCTTTGCTTCCCGGGCCGTGGCCGCCACATGGGCCGGGGCAACCGCCTGGGCGGTGAACATGCCCGCGCAGAGCACCACCAGGCTCAACCCGATACTGCCAGCGACGGGGAGCAACGTGCCTGCCACGCCGATCATCGCCACCACCAGGCCCGCGCCGATCAGCGTCGGGCGCGTGAGCCGTGTCGAAAGGCGGCCCGCCAGGGGTGATACCACGACACCGGCGAGGTAGCTGAGATAGGCCATCGAGACCATGGTCGGCGAAAGGTGAAAGGGCGCGGCGCTCAGATAGTACGGCAGGTAAGTAAAGACGCCGATGAAGCCAAAAAACAACGCGCCGCCGATCACATAGGCCCCGGCCAGGCGCGGGTTGCGCAGATGGGCCGTCATACCGCGAAAGGCGCCGATCCATCCCGACGGGGGGCGGGCCGGATCGCGCGGCAGCAGCGCCGCCATGCCCAGCGCGCAGAACATGGTCAGCGCGGCGAAGCTGGCAAAGGCCGCGCGCCAGCCAAACAGGTCGGTGATCAACCCGCTGAGCACCCGCCCTGCCAGTCCGCCGGTCACGGTCGCGGCGATCCAGCCGCCGACCAGCGCCCCAAGGTCGCTGGCGGGAAAACGATCGCTGAGGTAAACGACCGCGACCGCGGTCAGGCCCGGGATGCACACGCCTTGCAGCGCGCGGGCGGCGAGCAGCCATTCGAAGGAGGGGGCCAGGGCGCACAACAGGAGCGGCAGGGCCAGCAGGGCGCAACTCCAGACCATCACACGCTTGCGCCCCAGGACATCGCTGAGCGGGCCGCTGCCGCCAGAGGCAAGGGCGATCCCCAGGACAACCGCCGAGACGCTCATCCCGGCGGTGGCGGGGGCAACCCCGAATTCCGCCGAGAGCACGGGGAGAATGGGTTGGGTGATGTACATGCCGGCGTAGACCGCCACCGTTGCCGCGTACAGCGCGGCAACGGCCGGTCCACGTCGCGCCTCGGGACGGGCGATGCTCGGGTGGATCACGTCAGCGGAAAAGGGCCAGATACTCGGCGTAGCCCTCTCGTTCGAGATCTTCGACCGGGATGAAGCGCAGGGCAGCGGAGTTGATGCAGTAGCGCAGCCCGGTAGGGGCGGGGCCATCGTCGAACACGTGGCCAAGGTGCGAATCGGCGTGCTTCGAGCGCACCTCGGTGCGTTCCATGCCCAGTTTGTAGTCGGCGCGCGTAACAACGTTTTCGGGCGCCAGGGGGCGCGTAAAACTTGGCCAGCCCGTGCCCGAGTCGTACTTGTCGCGGGAACTGAAGAGCGGCTCACCCGAGACGACGTCCACGTAGATCCCTTCGCGCTTGTTGTTACAGAACTCGTTCGCGAAGGGCGGCTCGGTGCCCTCGTGCTGGGTCACCCGGTACTGCAGGGGCGTGAGCCTGCGGCGCAGTTCTTCGTCTGAGGGCTTCTTGAAGGGTTTCATACCCCGGCTTCCTCTCTGCCATATGGAAGGGTTGGGGCGGGCGCGGCCCTCCCAACCGCATTATGCTTGTCTCTTCTATCATAACAGATGTGCGCTTACAGCGCTCGCGTACGGGTGAGTAGCCAGGGCTGATGCAAAGTCAGTTCCGGAAGAGGAGCCGATCAATGGCAGCGGCCATCGACCGCTGAAAGGCGGCAAGGTTGCTCAAGCCAGCGCGGGCGCGGAGGCCACACACGGCCGTGTTCAGCCCCGCGAGGACCTGCGGCGCCTGGCCCCCATCCGCACCTGCGAGGCATCTTCCGGGAGCGGCACATCGCGCCGATAG
>DAOUDA010000008.1:0-24591 GCA_034431835.1 Chloroflexaceae bacterium
CGGGGAGGCGGAGCCTCCCCGCGCCCCTCCCGGCGGTGGCGCCCTCATAACACGCACACCTCCAACTCCAGGGCCACGCCGAACTGGCGCAGCACTTCGTTCCGGGCGAGGTCAATCAGGGCCAGGATGTCGGCGGCGGTGGCGCCACCGGTGTTGACGATGTAGTTAGCGTGGATGGGACTGATGATCGCCCCACCCGCCTGGCGCCCCTTCAACCCGGCGCGCTCGATGAGGCGCCCGGCGCTGTCGCCGGGCGGGTTCTTGAACACGCTGCCACAGGAACTTCCGGCGGGGGTTTTACGCTTGCGTTCGGCAGCAATGCGTTGCATGGATTCCTGAAGCCTGGCCGGGTCGTCGCGGGTGAGCCGGAAGGTGGCCGACAGCACCAGGGGCGGGAGCGCGCCTGGCGCAACGGGGGCCTCTTTGAGGGCGCTGGCGCGGTAGCCGTAGGCCAGCCGCTCGACGGGCCAGATCTCGACCACGTCGTCCACCAGCACTTCGGCGCTGAGCAGGACGTGGGCAGTATCGCCCCCGTAGCAGCCGGCGTTACCGACCACGGCCCCGCCGACGGCGCCGGGCAGACCCTCGGCCCACTCCAGGCCGGCCCAGCCCATGGCGGCGAGCCGACGGGCCAGACCGGCCATCGGGGCGCCGGCTTCGACGCTCAACGCGGCGGTGTCGCCGTGTTCGTCAATTTGCCACTGTTGCGCCCGGTACACCGCGACCAGGCCGGGATAACCCGCGTCGCGCACCAGCAGGTTGGTGCCGCGCCCCACCCAGACCAGGGGGAGAGCGTGGTTACGCGCCCAGGTCGCCAGGGCCAGGGCCTCGGCGCGGGCACCAACTTCGGCGTAGTAGCGCGCGGCGCCGCCGGCGCGCCAGGAGGTGTGGCGCTCCATTGGCTCGTGTTCGCGGATGGGGAGCGGGGCGGTTGTCAGGTTCATTTTGGATTTTGGATTTTGGATTGTAGATTGAGCGTGTCGCGTCGGGATTGTGGAGCGCAACGGCCCATCATCATCCGGCACGCAAATGCTCCAGCAGAAGCACGCCGACGCGATCGCCGTCGCCAGCGCCAAGGGTCAGCACCACGTCGCCAGGCCGCACCTCGGCGGCAAGGAGGCGCGCGGCGGCTTCGACATCGCTGGCGTAGCGCGCGTCGAGGCCCAGGGCGGCAACCCGTTCGGCCAGGGCGCGGGCCAGGGCCGGAGCGTCGCCCTGCTCGCGGGCGGCGTACACATCACCCACGCGCACCAGATCGGCGGCGGCACAGGCCGCCGGCCAGGCGTCGAGCAGGGCGGCGGTGCGGCTGAAGGTGTGCGGCTGCAGGTAGAGCACCAGCCGCCGCCCCGGAAAGCGCAATCGCGCGGCCTCCAGCGTGGCGCGGGCCTCGGTGGGGTGATGGGCGTAATCATCAACCACCGTCACGCCCGCGGCTTCGCCTTTGATCTCGAAGCGCCGCGCCGTGCCACGGAACGCGGCCAGGGCGCGCGCGGCGGCGTCGAGGGGCGCCTGGAGCAGCGCGCAGACGGCCAGGGCCGCCAGGGCGTTGCGGACGTTGTGGCGCCCCGGCAGGCGCAGGCTGAGACCGCCAAGGCGCTGCCGGGCGAAGCGTTGCCGGTTGTAGCGCCACAGGTCGAAGCGCGCACCCCCGTCGGCGGTGGGCGCCACACCGCTGGCCGACCAGTCGAAGGGCGCCAGGCGGCACGAGACCGGGTCAGCGGCCAGGGCCTCTTCAATGCCGTAGAGCGTCGCCTCGGCCAGACCGAGGGCCAGGGCGCCCGGATCGTCGCCGCAGAGCACCACGCGGTCGGGGGAGGGCGCCAGGGCGGCGAAGCGGGCAAAGGTGGCGGCGTACTCCTCGGCGGAGGAGTAGATGTCGGGGTGGTCCCACTCGACGTTGGTAATCACGGCGACGGCGGGGCGCAGGGCCAGGAAGACCCGTTCGTACTCATCGGCCTCGATCACCAGGGGCGCGTCGGGGCGCCCCCAGGCGGCATTGCCGCCCAGGTCGGGCGCCTCGGCGCCGATCAGGTAGCCCGCCTCGACGCCGGCGCCGCGCAGGGCCACGGCGATCATGGCGCTGGTGGTGGTCTTGCCATGGGTGCCAGCCACGGCCACCACCGGGCGCTGGTGCGACCACTCGCGCCACAGGTCGGCGCGGCCAAGCACGGGAATGCCCGCGTCGCGCGCGGCGACCAGTTCCACATGGTCAGGGCGCGCGGCAGCGGTGGCCAGCACCGCGTCGGCGCCGGCAACGTGGGTCGGCGCGTGGCCCTGATGGATCGTGGCGCCACGGGCGGCCAGCGCAGCGGTAAGGCGGTTGGAGTGCAGATCCGACCCGCTGACGCTGTGGCCCTGGTCGAGCAGGATCGCGGCGATGGCACTCATGCCCGACCCGGCGATGCCGATGATGTGGTAGTGCATGCCTGTGTTGCGCGCTCCCTAATGGTGTGGAGGGCCGGGCCCTCCGCGATCCGCTGGTTCCGCTCGCGGCGGCGGCCCCGGCTGCGCCGGTGCGCGCGCCTGCCCGCGCCCCTCCGGGACTGGAAGAGGGTGGGGAAACCAGGTTTCCCCAGGCCCCTGCCCGATAGAAGGACTTCGCCCTTCCGCGCCTCCCCCGGTCAAGGCTTCCAGACCTTCGGGAAGTTGACCACCACCAGGATAATTAAGATCAGAAAGAAGATCGTAATCAGCGACGGGATGAACGCGGCCACGTCGGGTAGCGCGTTCAGAAAGCGGTCCAACGGATCGATTAGCGACCCCCCGCCGGCCCGATACTCCCTCCAGAAGCTCACCGCCGCGTTGGACCACAGCAGGACCACCAGCGACCCCGCGAAGAGACCCAGAGGTTGAGCCAGCGGCTCCTTGGGGCTGGGGTTGCCGCGCCAGCCGGCGGTCTTGTTGAAGAAGAAGCCCAGGAACACCAGGGCCACGAAGGTGATCACCCGAAAGAAGAGCGGGATCTGCAACGTCGGGCTGATCAGCGGATCGAGTTCCGGCGCGGCGTTGGGATCCTGTCCGAGCAAGAAGGCAATCAGGGCGGGGCCGTTCTGCCAGAGACGGTTGATGACCCCGATGACGAAGTCGCCACCCTGCACGGTGAGCACATAGGCGGCAATCGTCCAGAGGGTCACGGTGAGCATGTTGCGAAAGCCCTGCTGGAAGCCCCAGTACCCGCCGATGGCCAGCACGATCAACAAGAGGGCCACTCCGGTCAGGGTCAGGGTGATCGAAGCCTGCGCGAGTGGTATGAGTTGGCCTGCTCCGGTGAGATCCATCAGCCACCCCTCCTTGCGGCGAGACCAAGCAGCGCATCGGCCAGGTTCCGCGCGGCGTCGGGCCGGGCCAACGCCCGGCTCCGGTCGGCCATCCGCGCACGTTCCGCCGGATCGTGAACGAGGCGGATAATGGTCCGGTAGAGCGGCCCCGCCTGCGGTGGTCCGCTGCCGAGCATTGCCGCGTCGGGCACCTTGACCGCGGCGCCCCGGCGCACCAGGTAATCGGCGTTCTCGTCTTGATGAACATAAGGGTAGGGCACCAGGATGGCCGGGAGCCCTGCGGCGGGCAGTTCGGCCAGGGTGGAGGCGCCGCTCCGACACACGGCCAGATCAGCCGCGCCGAAGGCGCGGAGCATCGCGTGTGACCCGGCGTCGCCGCCGAGGTAGGGAAAGAGCCGGTAACGCGCCCGCAGGGTCTCCGGCAGGCGCCCGGCCGCCTCCCGCAGCCAGACCTCATCGCCTTCGCGGCCACAGACGTGGATGATCTGGCAGTGGGCGAGCAGATCCGGCAGCAGGGCCTCTATCGCCCGGTTGAGGCTGCGCGCGCCGCGACTCCCGCCGTACACCAGCAGCACCGGAAGTTCGTCCGAAAGGTCGAAGACCCGCCGGCAGGCGGCCCGATCCTGGGCGAACAACTCCGGGCGCACCGGGTAGCCGGTGACCAGGGCGCGGGGATGGCCGGGCCGCAGACCCAGGCGCGGCAGGGACTCTTCGACACTGGTCGCCGTGAGGGTGGCGATGCGCGAGAGGAAGCGCACGGCCAGACCAGGCACGACGTCGGGCAGGTAGATCAGCGTGGGCACGCCGCGGCTGCGGGCGGCGAGGAACAGCGGCACGCAGACGTAGCCACCGGTGCCGAGAATGGCTCGCGGGCGCACCTCGGCGAGCAGGCGCCACGCCGCGCGCGCGCCCGCGGCGATGGTCACGACCCCACGGGCCAGTCCCAACGGCCCGCGCCCGCGCAGGGCCGCGGCGGGAAGCCCCCTGAAGGGCAACTGGCTCTCGCTGGCCACGATGCGTTCCTCCATGCCCCCGATGCTCCCCACGTACACCAGTTGCGGCGCGTTGTCGCGGGGCCTAGCGGCGGCGATAGCTGCGGCGACCGCCAGGGCCGGGTACACGTGACCGCCCGTGCCCCCGCCAGACAAAACGATGCTGCAGGGCGAGGAAGGCGGGGAGGCGCCGAAGGGGCGGGGCATCGGTAATCTCCTGTGAGTGGTGGTGAACGGTGTGTCTCGAAATGTTCAACAGGATGCCAACGGCAATCATGCTCGTGTAGAGCGAGGTGTTGCCATAGGAGAGAAACGGCAGCGTCAACCCGGTGAAGGGCAGCAGCGAGGTGGTCACCGCGATATTGATCAGCGCCTGGAGGCAGATCCAACTGGTGATGCCGACGGCCACCAGGGCGGCGAAAGGGTTCGGCGCGCGCCCGGCGATGCGAAAACCGCGATAGGCGAACACCACGAAGGCCGCCATCACCGCCAGCGTGCCGATCAACCCCAGTTCTTCGCCGATGATGGCAAAAATCGTGTCGGTGTAGGCCTGCGGCAGCCACTGGAACTTCTGGCGCGCCTGGCCCAACCCCTGGCCAAAGATCCCCCCGCTGCCCAGGGCCAGCATTGCGTGGATGGGCTGGAAGCCGAAGGTGTCGTAGTATTTCCAGGGGTCGAGAAAGGCCAGAATGCGATAGTTGCGCACCCCCATCACAAAGACCAGGAACCAGAAGGCCCCCGCGCCCAGGGCGGCGGCGCCGGCCACGTGCCACAGATTGGCCCCGGCGGCGAAGTAGATCACCCCGCCGATTAACACCAGCACGACGGTGGTGCCCAGGTCGGGCTGCAGCATCACCAGGCCGCAGACCAGACCGAGCATCACGCTGAAGGGGATGAGGCCGTAGGTCACATTCCCCAACTTTTCGCTGCGCCGTGAGAGCCAGTCGGCGAAGTAGATGATAATCGCCAGTTTGGCCAGTTCGGCGGGCTGGATGCTCACCAGGCCGAGCACGCCTTCGCCGAAGCGGATCCACGAGCGTGAGTTATTGACCTTCGTCATCGAATCGGGCAGGATCAGCACCAGGAAGAGCAGCAGGAGCGCCGCCCCCATCAGGTGCACCGAGTACCGCCGCCAGATTCGATAATCGATCCGAATAGCGATAAGCATTCCGATCGTACCGATGATAGCGCCGATCGTCTGGCGCACCAGATAGTAGTACTGGTTTTCGTGATCGCGGAAAGCCTCAATAAAGCTCGCGCTGTAGACCATCACCAGGCCCAGGGCCACCAGTGAGCCTACGGTGGCGAGCAGGACGTAATCCGGTCGGGAGGTGCGTTCGGTCACAGGTTCCCCCTGATTGCCCGGGCGCGCTCACCTGGCCCCCGGCAGGAGCACGGCGAGCGCGATCAACCCGATGCACAGCGCCGCCACGGCGGCCCATCCCCACGGCGGCGAGTTGCGCGTCAGCAGCGGCGGGTAGAAACGCGGGTCCAACGTCAGACGCGGCGCCAGGGCCAGCGCCGCCAGCGCGCCGGCGATCAGCCCGCCCAGGTGCCCCCAGTTGTCAATCACCCCGGCGGACGAAAAGCCGATGATCAGATTGATCACCGCGATGGCGACCATGCTCTGGAGTTGCGCGCGTCCGAACTCGCCGAGCGTGGCGCGGTTCAGGTAGTAGAACACCCCCAGGCCGCCGATCAGCCCGAAGATCGCCCCGCTGGCGCCGACGGCGGGCGCGGGTGAGAGCAGGTACGATGCCACGCTCCCGCCGATCCCGGCCAGGAAGTAGAGGACCAGGAAGCGCAGCGTGCCGTAGATTCGTTCGCTCTCGGGGCCGAGGGCGTAGAGTGCAAAACTGTTGAAGAAGATATGGATGAGGTTGGCGTGCAGAAACATCGCTCCGACCAGGCGCCAGTACTGGCCGGCGTCAATCAGGCCATTCTCCTTGGCCCCCAGCGCAAGCAACACCAGCAAATCGGGCTGGAACAGGGAAGCGCTGAGCAAGACGCTCAGACCGTACATCAGGAGGATGGCCGCCAGCAGCACCCACACGGCCCGTGGCTGCCTGGCCAGCAACACCGGCGTCCGTGGCGGGGGCGGCGGGGCCTCCTGGCCCACCGGGTCGCTGCTCCCCAGCAGGGATCGGCGCGGGTCCTCGGGCCCTTCGGCGGACCGGCGCGCCCCGAACTCCTGTTCCAGGCGCCGCAGCACCCCGTCCAGGTCATCAGTTTCATCGGGTGGTTGTGTCATAGCGTACAGGATAGCCGGAACGGGGAGCGGTGGCAACTGGAGGGTCAGGGCGCTGTCCGGCCCCCTCCCCAACCTTCTCAGGTGTAGGGTTTTCCGGCCCATCCTCACATTCGCCATCCGGGGCATTGGGACGCCCAACGCCCTCCTCTCCACCTACGGTGCAGAGGAGGGCAGGGAGGTGAGGATCGGAAGCGCATTGGAATGCCGAAAACCCCTTCGCGCTCGAAAAACCCTACCGCGCGCCGGGGCAAGGAGACAGACGCCTTCCCCCAGCGGGTTCAGGGGTGGACAGAACACTCGAGCGAACACCGCCGCTGCTGCATTGGGACGCCCCAACGCTCGGCGCTGCGCTCCTCTCTCTCCCGCGTTGCGGGAGCGGGGCAGGGGGTAAGGGTGAACCGGCACATCCTCGTGCCATCCACCCTATCTGCGCTCATGCATTCTGTCCGCCCCCGAACCCCGGCGGGGAGGGGGGAGGGCGGGAGGGAGACCGGCCTGAAACCTGTATGAAAGCCCGTGCAGCGAACCCCGATTACAGCTCACAACTCGTCCACCAGGCGGCGGAACTCCTCGCCGCGGTGGAACTCGTTGCGGAACATACCGAAACTGGCGCAGCCGGGTGAGAGGAGCACCGTATCGCCGGGCGCGGCGAGGTCGCGGGCCGTCTGGATCGCCCTGGCGAAGTCGGCATATGGCCCGGCGATGAGGGGCGGGCCAGAAGCGGCGGCGCGCACGGCCTCGAGCAGGCGCGGCGTGGCGCTGCCCTCCAGCAGAACCAGGGCCCTGACCCGCCGGGCGATCGCCGCGCCCAGGGCGGAGAACTCGAGCTGCTTATCGGCGCCCCCGGCGATCAGCACCACCGGCGTGGCGATGGTCTCCAGCGCGGCGAGGGCGGCGGCGGGGTTGGTGGCGGTGGTGTCGTTCACGTAGCGCACCCCCTCGAGTTCGCGCACCAGCTCCAGACGATGCTCGACGCCGCCGAAGCCCCGCAGGGCGGCGCGAAGCGCTTCGGCGGCGACCCCGAAGCCCCGCGCCAGGGCGGCGGCCATCATCGCGTTGGCGAGGTTATGCGCGCCGGGCAGTCGCACCTCGTCGCGGGCGAAGAGCGCTTCGCCTCCCGGCGGCGAGGGCGGGCCAAGAACCCCCTCCGGGTCATCCCAGATCACCCGCTGATCGCGCAACGCCACCGTCGCCGCCGGGTGCCGCGGCGGCCGGAACCAGCGACTGGCGGCCCGCGACCAGGCCGGGCCGGCGCGGACGCGGATCAGCCGGCCTCCATGGTCGGGTAGCGGAAAATACTCGACCGAAGCGTCATCGGCGCCATTCAGCGCCACGACCCCGTCGGCGGGCTGATGCCAGTAGATCTGGCGCTTGGCAGCGGCGTAGGCTTCCATCGAGCCATGCCAGTTGAGGTGGTCGGGCGAGAGATTGGTGATCAGCGCGTAGCGCGGGCCGAGGCCGGCGGCGCCGAGGCGCTCGAGCTGGAAGCTCGACAGTTCCAGCACCACCGGCGTGGCAGGGCCGATGCTCTCGAGGGCCGCCAGGGCCGAGACGCGCATGTTCCCGGCCACCACCGTATCGGGGAAGGCTTCGCGCAGCATCGCGCCGAGGAGCAGAGCCGTGGTGGTCTTGCCCTTGGTTCCGGTGACGCCGAGAATGGGGCCGCGACAGGCGCGGAAGAAGAGCGTCATCTCCGTCTCGACGGGCGCGCCGGCGGCGTGGGCCAGGGCCAGCCAGGGCGAGTCGGGGCGAACGGCGGGGTTGGCGACGACCAGATCGTGGGAGGTAAAATCTTCGGCGCGGTGTTCGCCCAGGGTGTAGGCCACGCTGGTGCCGATCTGGGCGGCGGCGGCGTTCAGGATGGCCAGCGGCGCGGCCAGGGCCTCGGGGGGCGCCAGGTCGGTGACGGTGATCGCTGCCCCCTGGCGCAAGAGCCACTGCGCGACACCCAGCCCCCCGCCGTGGACCCCCAGGCCCATCACCAGCACGCGCTTGCCACGAAGCTCCATCATTACGGATTGGTCTCGACCACGAGGGTGGTTGGATTCTGCTCGGCCTGTTTTGGCGCCGGGGGCGCGAAGAGGATCGCCAGCGAGATGCCGATCATCGCCGCGACCGTGGCGATCAACACGAACCGCTGGGTCACCTGCACCTGGCTCCAGCCGAGCAACTCGAAGTGATGGTGAAGCGGGGCCATCTTGAAGACCCGGCGGCCCTGGCCGTAGCGCCATTTCGTCCACTTGAAATAGCCGGTCTGGATGATCACCGACAGGGCCTCAACCACGAAGACGAAGCCGACGACCGGCAGCAAGAGCCACTGCTGGGATTGCAGGGCGACGACTGCCAGGGTCGCGCCGAGGGCCAGCGCGCCGAGATCGCCCATGAAGACCTGCGCCGGATGGGCATTGTACCAGAGAAAGGCCGCGCAGGCCCCGACCAGGGTGAAACTGAAGGCCATCAGGTTGGTCAGGCGCGGCTCGGCCAGGAAGGTCATCACGCCATAGGCGCCGAAGGCCAGGGTCAGGTTCCAGCCGGCAAGACTATCGAGGCCATCGGTCAGGTTCACCGCGTTGGCGATAAACACGATGATCAGCGTGGCGATGGGGATAAAGAACACCCCGATATCGCGCTCGCCGACGAAGGGGATCTGCAAGCGCCCTTCGTGGCCGAGGCCGAACGGCGGCGGCAGGTAGAGCGCCAGCGAGGCGATGAAGGCCACCGCCATCATCAGCCAGAACTTATAACGGACGGTAAAGCCGTAGGTTCTGGAGCGGGAGCCGGTCAGGCTCATCCAATCATCCACCCCGCCGAGCACGGCGAAGCTCAACAGCACGGCCAGGGGCAGCAGCATTGACCAGCGATCCACCAGATTAAACAGCACCGTGAGCACCACCACCGTGCTGACGACCATAATCCCGCCCATCGTCGGCGTGCCCATCTTGGTCAGGTGGCTCTGGGGGCCATCGGCACGGATCTGCTTGCCAAGTTTGTGCCGGCGGGCAAACGGCACGTACCACGCGCCGACGATCAGGGTCAGCGCGAACGCGGCTGCGGCAAGGAGCAGCGCGCGGGCCATATCCTGCACCAGCACCGCACGTAGGACGTCCACCTCACTCCTCCTCCGATCGCCGTTGCAGAGCTGCGACGATGCGTTCCATCTCCATGGCGCGCGAGCCTTTGACCAGCACGCGAACGCCGGGGGCCAGCAGCAGTCGCGCGGCGGCGACCACTTCCTCGTGACGGCTACAGGCGAGCACCGCTTCGGGCGGCATCCCGGCCGCCAGGGCCTCATCGGCGATCCAGCGCGCCCGTGGCCCCAGGGTAATCAGCCGCTCGACGACCCCGGCGGCCCGGTGCCCGACGCGGCGGTGCCCTTCTTCCTCGAGCGGGCCAAGCTCCAGCATATCGCCGAGAATGGCAACGCGGGAACCATCGAGGTCGGCCAGCACATCGAGGGCCGCGAGGGTCGAGACCGGCGCGGCATTGTAGGTATCGTCAATCAGGGTCGCGCCGGCAGGGGTGGTCATCACGTTGACGCGCGAGTCGGCTTGCAGGTCACAGAGACCGTCAATAATCTCGTGCCAGCTCATACCGAGCACCAGGCCGGCGCTCGCCGCAGCCAGGGCGGTGTACACGTTATGTCTGCCAATCATGGGCAAACGGAGCGACACACTGGCGCCGGCGTGATGGGCGACGAAGGCGATCCCCTCAAGGCCGAAGCTGGTGATCGCGTCGGCGCGCAGGTCGGCGTCGGCGGAGCAGCCGTAGGTAAAGACGCGGGCCGGCGTCGCCGCGGCCATGGCCCGCACGCGCGGATCATCGGCGTTGAGAATGGCCCAGCCCTCGGCGGGCAGACTCTCGGGCAACTCGCTCTTGGCCCAGCCGATGGCCTCGAGGCTGCCGAGGCGTTCGAGGTGCGACGGGCCGACATTGGTCACGATCCCGACCTGGGGCCGGGCAAGCGCCGCCAGGAAGCGGATCTCGCCCGGCGCCCACATCCCCATCTCCAGCACGGCGACATCGTGGTCGGGCGTCAACCGGAGCAGGGAGGTCGGAAGGGTGGCCTCGCTATTAAAACTGCGTTTACTTTTTAAGGTTCGGAAACGGCGGCTCAACACGGCCGCCACGACCTCCTTGGTGGAGGTCTTGCCCACGCTTCCGGTGATACCAACAACGGTAGGCGCGAGCTTTCGGCGATGGTAGACGGCCAGGCGCTGAACGGCCATCAGCGGGTCGTCTACGGCGATGAGCAGGCACGCATCGGGCGGCGCATCGGCCAGGCCCTCGGCGGTGGCGGGCTCGACGATGACCCAGGGGCGGGCGACCCCGCCGAGGGCCGAGCGTCGGGCCTCGACCGCGGCGCGGGTGACCAGGGCCCCCCGCGCGCCGCGCGCCAGCACATCGGCCAGAAAATTGTGTCCATCGGTGCGTTCGCCCGCCAGGGCGAGGAAGAGCGTTCCCGGCTCCACCTCCCGCGAGTCGGTCACCGCTTCGCCGAAGCTCACCGTGTGCCAGAAGGCCGGGAGCGACGGCGTCACGCGCGACCAGCGCGGCTGCACCCCGATCAAGACATCGATCAACTGCAGCACCTTGCCCTCCGAACCCCATAGAAGCCAGGGGAAAGCCGAGGGCAATTATAGTCCATGTTCCCCTTCCCCATACGCCGCGGCGAGACCGCGCCTGATGAGAAGAAGCTGATAAACCGGCGCCCGCTAGGATTGCCCCGGATCAACCAGGGCCGGATCGGGCGGGAGGCGTTCGTAGCGCAGCAACTCGTCCATCACCTTGTAGAAAACCGGGATGGCGGTGCCAACGCCCCAGATATCGTCTTTGGGCCGGTCAATCTTGACCAGCACGGCAAAGTGGGCATTGTCAAGCGGCCCAAAGCCCAGCACCGAGCCGATGGTGTAGTTGGGGTCGTAGCCCCCACCCTCGATCGGGATGCTGGAGGTGCCCGTCTTCGCCCCCACCCGATAGCCGGGCACGAGCCAGGCATCGGCATAACTGCCGGTGATCGGGGCCCACACCACGGGCGCGTAATGGTTGGCGGAATGCACCAGCATCCGCCGCACCGTCCAGGCCACCCCCGGCTCAACCGGCCGTCCCGCCTCCACCGGCTCGGTATCGGTACAGACCGATCCATCGCAGCGACGTTCGACGACGTAGGGCCGCATCATCACCCCATCGTTGGCGATGGCCGCCATGGCCTGCACCATCTGCAGCGGGGTGACGGAGATGCCCTGGCCATAGGCGTTGGTCAGGAAGTTCAGATCGTTGTACGTCGGGCTGCCCCAACTATTGATCAGCCCCTGCTCCTCACCGCCGAGTTCGATCCCGGTGGGGCGCCCGAAGCCGAAATCGCGGAGGAGGGCGTAGAACTTCTCGGGACCGGTCAGTTCGTTCAGTTGCAGCGCGCCGACGTTGCTGGAGAAGTACAGCACCTCTTCGGGCGTGAGGGCGCCATTGGCGCCGCTGTTCCAGTTGCTGAGCGAGTGGCCATAACGGTAGATGACGCCGGTGTCGTTCACCGTGGTATCGGCGGTAAAGGCCCGCGCCTGTAGCCCGGCGGCCACGGTGACGATCTTGAAGGTGCTGCCCGGTTCGTAGAGATTGTTGACCGCCGGATTGCGACCGTAGACCTCGGGCGCATAATCGCCGTAGCGGTTCGGGTCGAAGATGGGCCAGCTTGCCATGCCCCGAATCGCCCCGGTGCGCGGGTCCATCACGATAATCGAACCACCGTCGGCGTTGTGCTCCTCAACCGCCTTCTTCAACTCGCGCTCGATCATGTATTGGATAAAGGGATCAAGGGTGGTCTGGATGTTGATCCCGTTGCGCGGTGGCACGGTCCGAGAGGGCGCAATGGCGATCGGATTGCGGGCGCCGTCGAACTCGGCCTCGAGCGTGCCGGTAATCCCCTTGAGTTGCGAGTTGTAGAAGGCCTCGATCCCGCTGATGCCATCGCCGTTGAAGTTGACCGCGCCGACCACGTGGGCCGCCAGCGTCCCCTGCGGGTAGACCCTGCGCGGCTCGTACTCCAGCCGCAGGCCCGGTTCGTTCAGCGTCTCGATCTGGGCGGCTACCTCGGGTTCGAGCCAGCGAGCCACCGGCAGCCAGTAGCGATCGGTGGCGGTGAGGGCGGCCAGGATCTCCTCGGCGGGCTTGCCGACGAGGGTCGAGAGCGTGAGCGCGAGACGGGGCGCCCGTTCCTGGTTCACCTGCGACGGCACCACCCAGAGGCTCTCGCGGTCAACATCAATGGCCAGGACGTTCCCCAGCCGATCGGTGATCATGCCCCGGGTGGGCATCAGGGTGATCTGCCGGGCAATCTCGCGATTGGCCAGGTCACGCAACTCGGCGTGGCGCAGCACCTGCAACTCGCCGAGACGCAGCACGATGCGGGCGATCAACAGCAGACAGAGGAAGAGCAGCACATTGATGCGCCAGCGCGAGAGGCGCACCCACGGTCTGCCGGCGGCAACCGCGGCGCGCTGGTTGAGGCGAGATGTGCTCTGGGCGCTCATAAGTCCTCTACGCTTGCGAGCCTGGATCCCTGCGGGCCTGTCCCTGGCAGAACTGCGCCCTTCCGGCGCCTCCCCTTCGGATCATCGAGCTTCGCTGTGAGCAGGGGCGTGGGGCAACCAGGTTGCCCCGCTCTTTGCCAGGCTTCTGTCATTCGGAACCAGCGTCATTCGGAACCAGCGGCGGCGTCACGGCGGCGGGCAATTCGATGTAGCGGATCTGCCGTTCTTGCACCGGCAGCATGCCGATCTGCTCGGCGCGGCGACGGATGCGTTCCAGCGACTGGGCGCGGGCCTGCCGTTCTTGAAGCCGGGTGCGTTCGCGCAGCAGGTTCACTTTCTGCGTCTCGAGGGTGCTGATGGCGTACCCCCGGGTGGCGACCACGCCGGTCTGCACCAGGACGATCAGGCTCATCAGGCACAGGAGGATCACCAGCCCGAGCAGGTAGCGCGCACCATCGAGGCGCAGGTAGCGAGGCAGGGCCAGGCGCCGCGCGCGGGCGCCTTGAATGGACGAGATGCGACGCGAATTGACGGCCATCTGCAAGCTCCTGTCTCCTGTGCCCGAGCGACGAAGCTCAGGCGCAACGTTCGGCGACCCGCAGGCGGGCGCTGCGGGCGCGAGGATTGGCGGCAACCTCGGTTGCGCCGGCCTCGATGGGTTTTCGAGTGATGATCGTCAGGCGCGGCGGGCGCTCGTTGGCGCTGCCGCCATAGCCCGACTCGACGCGGAAAAACTGCTTGACAATGCGATCCTCGAGCGAGTGGAAGCTGATGACCGCCAGACGGCCGCCGGGGCACAACAACTCCACGGCCTGAGGCAGCGCCGCCTCGAGTTGCTCGAGTTCGCGGTTCACGGCGATACGCAGGGCCTGAAAGGTGCGCGTGGCCGGATGAAGCCGCTCGCGCCCGCCCCGTCCGACCGCGCGGAGCACAAGGTTGGCCAGGTCGGCGGTGGTCGTGATGGGCGCCTGGCGTCGCCGCTCGACGATCAGGCGGGCGATGCGGCGCGAGGCGCGTTCTTCGCCGTAGCGGTAGATCAGATCGGCCAGTTCGCGCTCACCAAGCTGATTGACCAGCTCGGCGGCGGTCGGCCCACTGGTGGGATCCAGGCGCATATCGAGCGGCCCCTCGGCGGAGAAGCTGAAGCCGCGTTGCGGGGTGTCAAGCTGGTGCGACGAGACGCCCAGGTCGAGCAGAACGGCGTCAACCGCATCAAAACCGTGGGCCGTCGCGATCGCCCGAAGGTCGGCGAAGCGCCCGTGGTGCAGCACAAAGCTGCCAGGGGGCAGGCCCGCGGCGGTAAGGCGGGCGCGGGCGGCGGCGAGAGCGGCTGGATCGGCGTCAATACCCAGGAGCCGGCCACCGGGTTGCGCGGCGCGGAGGAGCGCCAGGGCATGCCCGCCGCCGCCAACCGTCGCGTCGATCAGCGTGGCGCCTGGCGCGGGACGCAGGGCCTCGAGCACCGGCTCCAGCAGCACCGGAACATGGTGAAACGCGGCCGGCTCGGGCTGGTCCAGCGCCCATCTGACCGCGTGACCCGCCAGCGGCCAGGGCGCGCGGGGGTGCGCCGGCCCCTCCGCCAGAAGGCGGGGATCGAACGCCAGTTGCCAACTATTACCCCTGACCAGCACCATACGGCCCTTTCACGTCCAGCGCGTCACGATACCCTGCCAGAACCAATTCTGTTGCACGGCCCATCCACGCATGATCCCGGCGTCCCACCGGGAAGCCATTAACGCCAATCCAAAATCCAAAATCGCATCAGATCCCCAGATTGGCCCACTGCTCGGCGATCGCCGCTCCATTGTCGGCCAGATTGGACTGCACCTCGCGCCAGCGTTCGCTGGACCAGAGTTCGAAATACGTGTTCATCCCCGTAATCACGACCTGTTCGGCAAGCCCGGCGTATTCGCGCAGGTTCTGGGGGATGAGGATACGGCCCTGACGGTCAATCTCCACTTCGGCGGCGGAGCCGAAAAGGATGCGGCGCATATTGCGCGCCTCGGCGCTGGAAATCGGCAGGCTGCTGATCCGATCCGAGAGTTGCTGCCAGATCGGGCGCGGGAAGCCCTGCAAGCACACATCGAAGCCCCGGGTCAACACAAAGCCCTCGCCCAGCTCCTCGCGGAAGCGGGCCGGAACGGCGACGCGGCCCTTCTCGTCGATGGTATGCTCGAACTCGCCCAGGAACATTGACCTGGCCCCGAACGTTCGCATCGCCGCGCTGCGACTCCGAATCGCACCCTCCGCCGGAAAGACCTGTACGGCGCGGCGCGGTTTGCAAATGTGATGCGAACGTGTGTTCTATCCCCACTTTGTCCCACTTTTCCCCACTGTGCCCCACATTATAACCCACTGCCCCCACCATTTCAAGCGTTTTTCGGCAACAATTGCCCTTCAGATGTAAATGTCATGTTTATGTTAACTTTACACGGTAACGACAAGAGGGCGTAATGCTACTTTGTCACCAGGCCCCTGGCGAGAGTTGCGCGGGCCGCAGGCCCCCCAGGATCTTCCCTTCCCGGCACGGCGGGGCGAAGCCGCGCCGCACCAGGAAGAGGAAAGCTCGGAGGGGCCACACCCCTCCGACCCTCCTCGCAGCGGAAACTGCGGCATGTGACAAAGTAGCGGTAATCGGCCACAGCAGTCCTCTTGCAGGTTGTGAAGCCCGGAATATCAGAGGTACCGTAAGGACGCAGCGTGCTGCGTCCTTACGCACGGTCGCTGGTGAGAGATGGCGTAGGACTGCTATATCACGGTGAGGGCGAAGATTTACGAAGCGCTCCGCTTACGTTACTATCCTGTACCTGTCCTGGCCAACAGGGGGAGGGGCCGGATTCCCTCCCCCGGCGGGGAAGGGTTGGGAAGAGGGCAGAGCACGGCAAACCGTAACGAACCTGCGCACCGTGCCCAACCCTGCTTCAACCGGCGATCAGTGGTTTGATGCGGCGCTTTCGCGCCGCGGCAAGACGAGGAGCGAGGGTTTGGGAGGGCTTTGCCCTCCCAAACCCTCCCGAAGGTGGTATCATGGCATCGAACGTCAGTTTCCGCGGGTCAGGAGGACACGATCTTTATTCTGCACCGCGTTATAGCGTTCTTTCCGCCGTTCCAGAGCGGGCCAGTGAGGATCTGATATGACCAAGAGCAGCGAGCAAATCACCATTCTTATCGCCGATGACCACACGATGTTCCGCCAGGGGCTGCGCGAGTTGCTGGAGCGCAAGGGCGGCTTCAACGTGGTGGCCGAGGTGAGCAATGGTCTTGCCGCAGTGGCCCAGGCCCGCCAGCACCGGCCCGACATTGCCCTCCTCGACATTTCCATGCCCGGCATCACCGGCATCGAGGCGGCGCGCCAGATCGCCGCCGTCAGCCCGCGGACGCGCACCGTCATGCTGACGATGCACCGCGATGAGCGAACCGTGCTCGAAGCCCTGCGCGCCGGGGCCAACGCCTATCTGCTCAAGGATGCCGACTCAAGCGAACTGATCGAAGCCATCCAGGTGGTCCACCGCGGCGAGGCGGCCCTGGCCGGCAGCGCTGCGGCCCGTGTACTCGACCTGCTGCGGCGCGGCGATACGGCCTCCGTCTCCGCCGATCTGCTCACCCCCCGCGAGCGCGACATTCTGGCCCTGGTGGCCCAGGGCGATGATAATCGCGCCATCGCCCTCAAACTGAGCCTGTCCGAAAAGACCGTGGGCAATCGCCTGAGCGAGATCTTCCAGAAGCTCGGCGTGAGCAATCGCACCCAGGCGGCCATTGTCGCTGTGCAGCGCGGTCTGGTTCCCCCGCCGGATATGCTCTGAGGGATGGGGATCTTGCTGCTTGCCCCGTCGGTGGCACCCGGTCACCCTGAGTGCTGGCGAAGGGTCCCGGCCGCGATGCGTCGCGGAGGTTACCCTGAGCCCTGCGCTGTGCTCAGGGTGACCTCCGCCGCAGGACGCCGCATGCCATGACGCCGGGATGATCAACCGCTTCCTTTTCCCTGAGGGACCGGTCACCCCGTTCCAGTCAGGTTCACACCTGCGATGCCCTGTTGGAGGGGCGCGGGAAGGCTGCCCCTCCTCGCAACTACCCCTGGACGGTGGTTCGCGCCCGCGGGCAACCAGGTTCGATGCTCCGCTCTGACGAAACCAACGTGTGAGATTCTCCCCCCGGCACGGGGGGAGCAGCGCTCTTTTGCCTATTACAGGCATCAGGTATAACCAGTACTACGTACACCTTGACTTCTCTCTGTAGGGAAAGCGCGGATGGGCCTGCGGCCCCCGCAACTCCCGTCGAGACGACGTCTCGTTGTCGTCACAGACTGCTGTTGGTACCGCTGTTGGAGTGATGAGGCTATGCGAATCTGGAACACGTTTAAAACAACCATTCTGCTGGCTGGCCTGACGGCGCTGTTCATTGTCATTGGTGGCGCCCTGGGCGGGCAAGTGGGTATGATCATCGCCCTGGTCATCGCCGTGGCGATGAATATGGGCGCGTGGTGGTTCTCCGACAAGCTGGCGTTGCGGATGAGCGGCGCCCGCGAGGTCAGCCCGGCGGAGGCGCCGGAACTGCACGAAATGGTCGAGGTGCTCTCGCAGCGGGCGGGCATTCCCAGGCCGCGGGTCTACATCATCGAGACCGAGACGCCCAACGCCTTTGCCACGGGCCGTAACCCCGCCAATGGCGCGGTCGCGGTAACCACCGGCATCGCGCGCCTGCTCACCCGCGACGAACTGGCCGGGGTGATCGCTCACGAACTGGCCCACATCAAGCACCGCGATACGCTGGTCTCCAGCATCGCCGCGACGATCGCCGGCGCGGTTACGATGCTGGCCGATATGGCGATGTGGGGCATGATGTTCGCCGGTCTCACCGGGCAGAGTGATGACGACGACGGCGGCGGCATCGCCGAGATGGTTGGCGGTATTCTGATGATGATCCTCGCGCCCATCGCCGCGGTGATCATCCAGATGGCCATTTCGCGCTCGCGCGAGTACCTGGCCGACGCCGGCGGCGCTCGCATCCTCGGCGATCCGCTGCCCCTGGCCAGCGCCCTGGAGAAGCTGGAATGGGCCGCGGGACGTCTCCCGATGGAGACCAGCCCGGCCACCTCGCACCTGTACATCGTCAACCCGCTGGTGGGCGGGCTGGCCGGGTTGTTCCGCACCCACCCTGATACCGGCGAGCGGATCGCGCGGCTGCGCAGCATGGCCGCCAGCAGCCCGATGATGGCCGCCTGAGGCCCTGCGGGCGGGCAATTCAGAGGCGGGAGTGAGAGGACAAGGTGTTCTCCCACCCCCGCCTCTTTTCACCTCCTTACCTCCGTCGGAAGGGCTGCGCCCTTTCGGACTCCCCTGCCTTGCGGGGCAATGGGGAAACCAGGTTTCCCCAAACCCCGCCCACGAGCAAAGGGCAAGAAGGATATTCCTGGGAGGGCCGCGCCCTCCCGGACCCTCCCCGCTGCCAGGGGAGGTTGACAACGGCCTTCCTCCCATGCATAATGCCGCCACCAGATCCTGGCCAGAGGAGGCCCTATGCGCGCGTTCCCTCCCCTCCGCGGCATGCATCCTGCGCTATTGCTAACCACCCTGCTGCTCCTTGCGGCCCTGCTCGCGCCGTCCGCATCCCGCCCGGCGGAGGCCCAGGCGCCGCTGGCGCAACTGCGCGCCTTCTGGGTGGATAACCTCAACCCTGGCTTCTACAACCACCCGCAGGTTGACGAACTGGTGGAAAACGTCGTGCGCGCCGGCGCCAATACGATCTTCGTGCAGGCCCGCCGTCACGGCGACGCCTGGTACAATCGGGCCTTCGAGCCTCGCGGCGCCGACCCGCGCCTTGCCCCCGCCCACGAGTTTGACCCCCTCGAGTACCTGATCGAAAAGGCCCATTCCCGTGGCGTGCGCGTCCACGCCTGGCTGGTGATCTCGGTCACCTGCCGGCCATCCGACCCGCTCTGGAACCATCCGCAGCACGTCTGCACCGCCCACGGCCCGCGGGCCAGCGGCGCCGAACGCTGGACCACGGCGACCTATGGCGGGGTGCAGGTCGGCGATCTGGATTTCGGGCATCCGGCCGCGATCAACTACCTGGAACGGCTGGTCCAGCACCTGCTGCGGGCCTACCCCGCGCTGGACGGCATCCACTGGGATTACATTCGCTTCGCCGGCAAGGAGTACGGCTACAACCAGGTGAGCGTGGAACGCTTCAATCAGGCCCACGGACGTCCGCTCGACAGTCGTCCCGCGCCCGACGATCCCGCCTGGTCGCAGTGGCGGCGCGACCGGGTGAGCGAACTGGCCCGCCGGCTGTACCTCCGCGCCAAGGCGGAAAATCCGGCCATTCAGGTTAGCGCCGCGACAATCGCCTGGGGCGGCCTGGGCAACAACGGCGAGTGGTGGCGCTCGGCGGCCTACGATCGCGTCTTCCAGGACTGGCCGGCCTGGCTCGAGGAGGGCATCCTCGACTTCGCCGTGCCGATGTACTACTTCGCCGAGGGCGATCCGCGTTCGCGGGACTGGTACGACGGCTGGCTGCGCTTCAGCCGCGAGCGCGCCGGGCGCCGGGCGATTGTGGCCGGCATCGGCGCCTGGCTCAACACGCCCGAGCAGAATGTGAGCCAGGTGCAGCGGGCGCTGGCCACTGATGAGCGGGGCCGCGGTACGGCGGGGGTGGCCTTCTTCTCCTACGCCAACCCCATCGGCGGGTCCAACGATGAGGCGCGGCGGGCGTTTATGGATCGCTTGCGCGCGACGGTGTTCGCGCAGCCGGCCGTGGCCCCCGCCTGGCCGTGGATCGTCGCGCCAACCGGGGGCCACCTGCAAGGCATCGCTGTGGTTGATGGACAGGTGACTCCCGGCGCCAGGGTGACGCTCTTCCACAACGGCGCGTGGCTGCGCGACCTGACCGCGGCGGGCGACGGCTGGTTCGGGGCCGTAGAACTGCCGCCCGGTCTCTATACCATCGCCTTCACCCACCCCGATGGACGCCAGACGTGGCGCGAGGAGGTAGTGGTGCAGCCAGGGCTGGTTACCAGCCTGTAGGGCGATCTGCTTCTTGATTGCGAGGGTCGCAAGGAGAGTGGGAAACCGGTTTTCACATGCCCCTGCCAGAGGGGCGAGGCCGGGAGGGCTACACCCTCCCAGGAAAGCCATTGGATAGCGAGACTTCCCCTCCGAGGGGAGGTTCGGAGGGGCGACGCCCCTCCGAAAGGGGAATTCTGCCGGGGGGCCTGCGGCCCCCGCAACCGCCGCCGAGACGAAGTCTCGTTGGAGCACGAAGGCAACGGACAGTAAGGAGTTTGCAAGAGGGCCATGGTCACGCACGAACACCACGTCATGCAGCGAGTTGGAGTGAATGAGACGGGCGCGGAGGAGTGGGTATGCCCCCATTGTGGTCACCGGCTGGAGATTCAGCTTCAACCGGTGTTGCGTATCGAGGTGTTGACGGTCGGTAATGCGCAAGCCGCCCACTGTGGCGGCCTCGGCGGGATGGCCCTCGGGCCAGCCCCACGGGCTGATGAGACGCACTCGTTCGCCGCGAGCGACAACGCAAGCTATGGCGGCGGCAGCCTGGAGGATGATCCGGGGCGCGACTGGCTCCGGCCCTGGCTCAAGGCCCTCAAGGCGCTCGAAGACGAGGGCCTCGACCTCCCTGGTTTCTAGCACGGCCCCCGCTGGGACGGGATTGGGGCCACCGGGTTGCCCCGGCTTATGGTAACACCCGCAAGCGCGGCCCCGCCACAGCGGTGAGAGCCGTGGCATCGGCCAGCATGGCAACCAGCAGCGTGTGGTAGCGCCCGACTGGCGGCAATTCAAAGGTCAGTTCCAGCGGCGCCTCCTCCGTCGCGGGGTCCAGATGCCCCCCGGCGCTCTGGAGCACGGTTCCTGCCCCGGTCTCCAGTTCAGCGGCAACCATAAACGCCTTGTAGGGCGCCGGCACGCCTGACCCTCCGCCTGGCACCGTCACGTGGAGGGTCGAACGGGCGCGTAACCGGGGCACGCCGGTCGGCGCCTGGTCGGGCAGTTGCTCCAGGTCGAGTTCATCGAGGAACAGTTCCCATGGCCCGCCATTCGCCGGTTCGCGCGGCGGAGCGGTTAACTCGACGAAGAAGCGCACCCGTTGCCCTTCACCCGGCAGCGGTTCCGGCGCGGGCGACTCGCCCTCGTGGATGATGCGCCAGTCGAGCACGTCGCCGTTAGAGTCGAGCTGCGTTTCGACCACGACGCGGATACTGGTCCCACCTGGCGTTTCGGTTGCGTGTACCGGCGGAACGGGCGCTGCGCCGGCTTCCGCCAGCGTTCTGGCCCGCTCGATCCAGCCACGTCTGGCGATGGACTCGGCCGGGCGCTTGAGCAATTCGCCAAGCTCCTCGGGTGAACTGGCCGCCAGTCGGGCGAAGGTGCCGATCCCGGCCTTGCGCAGCCGCTGCGCCATCGTGGCGGTGATGCCATTGATGCGGGTCAGATCGTCAACCGGCGGCTCTGGCGCCGCACCGGCAGACTCATCTACCGAGACGGGCGACACCGTATCGGGCGCCTGGGGAATTTCATGCAGCGGACGGCCAACCCCGGAGGGTTCGGTCAGGCCGACCATCTGGATCATCCAGTCCAGCAACTGCCGATCGGGCAGACCGGGCCAGGTCATCGAGATGCCACGCTCTTCCTGATCGGCCCGGGTCTCCCAGGTGAGGCCTTCGCCGTCAGTGGTTGCCGAGTGAATGGTGACGTGGAACGCCGCGCGTTCGCGCCAGACCAGCGGCGGATTGGCTCCCTCGGGTGGGGTTGGCCCGCTCTGGGATGGGGTCGTCCCCTCGGATTCACTCATTGTTGACTCCTGTTCGCATATGAGCGGCTCATCGTGCATCCGACACGTGACACGAATGGTCGGGGCAGAGGGTTTCTGGGAGGGCTTTGCCCTCCCGGACCCTCCCGTTCGAGACAGCGGGTTTCGCCATATAAAAGGCTTCGCCCTCTCAGACCCTCCCGTTTGGGACGGCAGGTCCTGGACCTGTTTCGTATGCGCAAGGCTCAAGCCAGGTCAACCTCCAGCGCGTCGAGGACCGCCTGCATATCCATGCCCTGGGCGCGTGTCCCATCGCGCAGACCGGCGTAATGCACCGCAATTGCCTGCCGCGTGGCGGCATCGAGCCACCAGGCGCCCGAGTCACCGGGCATGCTGACCAGGGCCGTACTGCAGTCCAGCGGGTAACGGCTGATGGTAACGATACGCTCGATAAGCCGCAACCAGTTGCCCTGGTAGGTCATTTTGCCGAACCCTTCAATGCCGGTGACCACGCCATAGGTCCTGCCGCTGGTCAATCCCGATTTGACGACCTGCGTCCCTAAGCGCGCCCTGGCCACCCCATTAACGCCGCCGATCTCGAGTTGAAGGTTTTCCCACCGCTCCGGCCGCGCATCGGTAAGCGCGGCCACGGCAACATCCAGCGACAACGAGCCGGGCGCGGGCGCCGAGAGACGTTCGCGCGTGGCGCGAGCGACAATGGCCGTCCGGGGTTTGCCCGAACGCAGGATCGGCTGGTAGATTGGCTGGCCGGTACGGGCGTTCCGGGTGGCATAGAGCACGTGCCAGTTGCTCAGGATCATCGGGGCACCTGTCTGGCGATCGCGGACGATCCCGCCGAGGGTGCCATGAATGTCGGGGAAGGCCGAAATGCCCAGCCCGCCGCAGAGCCGCGCGCGCGGCGCCGTGCGCGGACCCGACGAAACCTCCATCAGCAGGGGCACACTGTACTCGGCCTCGATCACGTCGGTTTCAAACTGCCCGATGCGCCGGGGCAAAACCTTGAGCTTCAGGGCCTCGAGTTCGTGCAGGGTATATTTTTTCGTCACGTGAAAACGCAGGCTCACGCTCTCCACGTCCCAGTAGCGCCGCCGCGTGACCGGATCGGTACGCCGGGGAAAGCCGAAGTCAATCAGATTGATGCTGTACTCAGGGCTAAGCAGATAATCTTGAACCATGCCCCGCAGGCTGAGACGGGCCTGTTCGATCTGGCGCGGGTCAACGCTAATCATGGGGGTCGTTCCTTATCTGCATAATCAGGCCCAGTGAAAGCGGTATGGGGAACTCGGGGCTCCCCACGCCCCCGCCAGAAGAACAGCGGGCGCCGGCACGCCAACGCCCGCTGGAGGGGTATGGAGAACCCGGGGTTCCCCATACCCCTGCTCGCGCAGAAGGACGTTCGACTGCCGCAGGGAGGCCTAGCGGTACACGTCGAAGCGAACCGGGCCCTGGTAGCGCGAGTGCGAACCGAGCGTGAACAGCGAGCTGTCGAACTCGTAGACCAGAGTGGAGTAGCCGGCGAAGGGGGGCGCCAGTTCACCTTTGCAGCCGGTGATGCGGCCGCGCAGGTTGACCTCATGGATGCCCTCATGCTCGGGCCTGAGTTCGATGATGTCCACGTACCAGGCCTGTCCGGGCACGAAGTTGCTGGTGCGCGAGCCGGACAGGGCAAGCTCCTTGGTCAGGCTCGTGACGTTGTTGGTGTCCCACGAGATGGTGTAGGGCAGGCCGAAGTTGGCGAGGATGGAAGCGGAGGTCGGCGCGGGGTAGAACTCGTTCAGGTAGAGGATCGAGGCGACGTAGACCGTCTCACCCAGCCGCACGACCTGGTTGGGCGCCGGGAAGGGAGGAACGGGGGCCTTGAACGGACCGTAGGCGTACATGTCCCACCACAGGGCCGGGCCGGCCGTCTCGGGCACTCCACCAGCCATCAACTCGTCGTGGATCGCCTGGAGCTTCGCTTCGATCGCGGCGCGGATCTGCTCCGCCGACACCTCGATGGCGCCGCTCCGGCTCACCGCCAACTCGCCACGGGTTGCCACTGCTGTCATCGTCATACCTCCGGTTTGATAGGTCTCGAACGATGCCCGCTGCATCGTCCCGACGCAGGTCAGGATAAGAAGCCCCGCTCACCGGCGCCTCAGTTGCGTTGCTAACGGCCACACAAATCTGGCTCGCCGCTGATCGAAGTGGAGTGATGAGCCATCTCTGAACGCTGCTTGCTGACTACTCAGGCGAGGGCGCAGGGAAACCCGGTTTCTCCGCCCTTCTCGCCTCGAGCGAGAAGGGCAGGTTTCCAGGAGGGCGAGGCCCTCCCAGAACCTCCCTTTCCGGATAGCTCGTGACCGGCCAGTGAGCGGCGCTCTCGCACCCGTTGAGCGTTTCGTGAGCACGGGACGAGCGGGGAAGCGGGCGGCGATTGCGCGTTCAGCGCGCGGTGAGCGTTCCCACGAGCAGGCGAGGCTCGTCTGAGCGGAAGCTGTGCGAACGGTGGGCGAGCGTGGCCGGGAGGGAAGGAGGAGAAGAGGAGCAGCGGAGCGGGCCGCCGGGGGCTATTCGACCGCGATAACCTGGCGGTAGGTAAGTGTTCACACTTCTCCTGGCGGTCTGGTATACCTGGCGCTATGACGCTGCGTGACGAGCTCGCCCACCTCCGTACTGAGAATGCTGCCCTCGCCGCGCAGGTTGCGAGGCTGCAGCAGCAACTCGCTGCGGCGCTGGCACGCATCGCGGAACTTGAACGGCAGCGGCCCGACCCGCCGCCC
>DAOUDA010000009.1:0-14436 GCA_034431835.1 Chloroflexaceae bacterium
CGCGCACCGCCCCTACCCCGGGTCCCCCACTCCCCTGCCTCGGAGGAGGACGGGGAACCCCGCGTTCCCCACGCCCCTGCCGGAGGGGAAGTAGGGGCGGTGCGCGCACCGCCCCACCCGGGGTTCCCCGCGTCCCTCCAGATCTGAAGGGAGAACTGATAATGGGACTTCGTCCATTGCTATGCTGCGCGCTGCTGGCGCTTCTGGCCGCCTGCGGCGCCGCTCCCGTGGCGCCGCCCGCCTCCCCGGTCGCCGAGGCGCCGGCCACGCCAGCGGCCCCGCCCGCCACCGCCGCCCCGGCCACGCCCGCTTCCGCGGTAACTCTCACCGTGTTCGCCCCGGCGGGTCTGACCGAGGCGGTCAAGCAACTGGCCGCCGACTTTGAAAAGACCCGCGCGGGAGTGCGCGTCGAACTCGAACTGGGGCACTCGCCCGCCCAGCGCGAACAACTCGAACAGGGCGCGACCCCCGACGTGTTCATTTCGGCCAGCCGCAAGGATATGGATGTCGTAGCGGAGAAACAACTGGTCGTGGCGGATCAGGTGCGGCCCTTTGCCCGCAACCAGCTCGTCGTCATCTTGCCGCCCGACAATCCCGGGAAGATCGAAACCCTGGCCGATCTGGCCCGGCCCGGAGTACAGGTGCTCATTGCCGCGGCCGATCTGCCGATCGGCAACGCGACGTTGACCATGCTCGAAAAACTCAACGCCAGCATCGCTCCCGACTTCAAGGAGCGCGTGCTGGCAAACGTGGTTTCAACGGAACTGGGCGTCAAGCCCATCGTCAGCAAGATCAGCCTGGGTGAAGCCGACGCGGGCGTCGTCTACGTGTCCGACGCGGTCGCGGCCCCCGATCTCAAGACCCTGGAGATCCCCCAGGAGGCCAACGTCGCCGTCGTCTTCACCATCGCGCCGGTCACGGCGGCGGCCCACCCCGGAGAGGCCGCGGACTTCGTGGCGCTGGTGTTGTCGCCCGCCGGACAGAACGTGCTCTCCGCGCACGGCTTGTTGCCGGCGCAGCCATGAACCGGACCGCTTACAGACGGACAGGCCCGGACCCGACGCGGACGCGCTGGGTCTGGGCCTTTGCCGGCGCCAGCGGGCTGCTGGTGGGCCTGCTGGGGATCCCCCTGGGGGCGCTGATCTGGACGGCGCTGACGGGGGCGATGGAAGTGTACCTGCGCGACCCGTCGCTGCACCGGGCGGTGCGGCTGAGCCTGGTGACGAGCAGCATCAGCGCCGGGGTGATTATGCTGGTGGGCACGCCCCTGGCCTACACCCTGGCGCGCTGGTCGTTCCGTGGCAAAGCGTGGATCGAATTGCTGATCGATCTGCCCCTGGTGTTGCCGCCGCTGATTGCCGGCATCGCCCTGCTGCTGGCCTTCGGGCGCAACGGCATCCTGGGGGGCCCGCTGGACGCGCTTGGCATCCGGCTGCCATTCACCACGGCGGCGGTCATCGTGGCGCAGGTCTTCGTCGCCGCACCCCTGTACGTGCGCGCGGCGCGGATCGGCTTCGCGGCGGTCGAACCCGAGCTGCGCGAAGCCGCCGCGGTCGAGGGAGCCGATGAAAGCCAACTCTTTCGCTACGTCATGCTGCCACTGGCGCAGCGGGCCATCTGGAGCGGATTGATCCTGGCCTGGGCCCGTGCGTTTGGAGAATTCGGCGCGACGATCATCTTCGCCGGCAACCGCGAGGGACGCACCCAGACGATCCCGCTGGCGATCTTCATCGGCTTCGAGACCAACCTGGGCATCGCCCTGCAACTCTCCCTGGTGCTGCTGGCGATTGCCAGCCTGGTCCTGATCCTGCTGCGCTGGATCGGGCGGGATACGCCGGTGGGGTAGATAGAGTGCCATCACCGGCGAGGCGTTAAGAAACTGCAATGCACAGTTGCGACATACTTTCAATTATTACACTCTTCTTGATATAACATTTCATTGTCGGTATCATGGTGTGGATCAGTCAAGCTTTGTTCTGTAAATTGGGGCGTATTCCTTGACGCCGGCCGTTGCCGGGCATTCGGTCAACTGATGAGAGAAAGAGAGATCTTACCCGCCTCCCACGCATCGCTTGCCTCCATCGCGAGGGCGCTCACGAGCCGCAGACACGAGGCCTCATTGGGAAAGACGCCCACAACCCGTGTGCGTGGGCGGATCTCCTGGTTGAGGCGTTCGAGACCGTTGACGGTGCGGAGTCGTTGGCGATGGGCTACCGGCACGGCAAAGACAGTCAAGCCTTCCGGGATGGCCGTTTCCAGCCACATCGCGAGCTTCGATGCGGTTGTGGCGTACTTCTGCACGGTACGGGTAAGCAGGGCGTCGGCTTCGTGACGGTTTGGTGCGGTGAAGATCGCCCGGATGTCGGCGGCCACGTCGGCTTTCCGATCCTGACGGGGCACATACGCCTGGGCGTTCTGCTGGCGGTGAAACTGACAGCGTTGCCAGGGGATGCCGCCAAAGCAGGCCATCCGCTCTGTCAGGCGAGCCCGGCCAATTTACAGAACAAAGCATACACTATCATGGTGTGCCGTCGTGGCACTTCGGATCGCTTATGTTCGATTACCAGATTTCATGGAGGCTCATATGGAAACGGCGTTGCAGGTTGTTGTCACCCTCGTCATCATACTCCTCAGCCTCACCGCATGCGGTCAGTCCAACGTGGCCGCACCTGCTACTGCTTCTACGACGGCGCCCGCAGCCGCGTCCGAGGAACCACTCCAGATGATGGTCAGCATTCTGCCGCAGAAGTATTTCGTCGAGCGTGTCGGAGGTGATCGGGTGAAAGTCTCGGTAATGGTCGATCCCGGCGCTTCACCCGCCACTTACGAGCCGAAGCCGGAACAGTTAACGGCCTTGAGCCAGGCGAAAGCCTACTTCAGCATCGGCGTACCCTTTGAGAAGGCCTGGCTGGAGCGTATTCAGGCCGCCAATCCAGCAATGCGCATGGTTGACACCACAAAGGGGATTGAACGTATGCCGATGGGCGCCGGCGGCCAGAACCTCGACCCGCACATCTGGCTCTCGCCAGCGCTGGTCAAGGTGCAGGCGCAGACCATTGCCGACGCGCTCGCCGAACTCGATCCGGCCTACGCCACGACCTATCAGAGCCGTCTGGATAGCTTCAAGGCCGACATCGACGCGCTGGATGCCAGCATCCGCCAGACCCTCGAAGGGGTGAGCCAGCGCAAGTTTATGGTCTTCCATCCCTCGTGGGGTTACTTCGCCCGTGACTACGGGCTAGAGCAGATACCGATCGAGATCGGCGGCCAGGAGCCGAGCGCAGCCGAACTCGCCGCCCTCATTGAGCGCGCGAAGGCCGAACAGATCAAGGTCATTTTCGCCCAGCCGCAGTTCAGCACCCGGGCCGCCGAGACCATTGCAAGCCAGATCGGCGGCGAGGTATTGCTGATCAACCCGCTTAACCCCGACTGGCTCAGCAACCTCCAGACCGTCGCCGACACCTTCGCGCGGGTGTTGAAGCAGGGATCCGTGCGATAACGCGCGGCGGCGAGGAGGCAAGGACGTGCGTCCTCGCTTTCTTGCGCGGCGCCTGGTATAACCCGGACCCCCTGCACAGTCTGGACAGCCTTCTGAAAGTATCGTGGTGATAGCGTACGGCAACCCAGATGGAGACCCCACCCGTGGCCGAGATACGAGGCCTGTGGGCGGCCTATGAGCACGAGCCGATATCTGAAAGTATCGTGGTGTAGCGTATGGCAACCCAGATGGAGACCCCGCCCGTGGCCGAGATACGGGGCCTGTGGGCGGCCTATGAGCACGAGCCGATATTGGAAGATATCAACCTGGTTGTCAATCGCGGCGACTTTATCGGGTTGATTGGCCCCAACGGGGGCGGAAAGAGCACCCTGCTCAAGGTGCTGCTCGGCCTGCTGGCGCCTATGCGGGGCGAAGTGCGGCTCTTCGGCCAGCCTCCCGTCCGTGGGCGGCGTGTGGTCGGCTATGTGCCGCAGTCCTTTGCCTTTGACCGGGCGTTTCCCATCCGTGTCCATGAGGTGGTGCGCATGGGCCGCCTCAGCCGGCGTGGCCCGGGGCGGCGCTACACGGAGGCCGACGACGCGGCTGTACACACGGCGCTGGAGCAGGTAGATGCGTGGCGCCTGCGCGACCAACCCTTCGGGACGCTCTCCGGGGGCCAGCGGCAGCGAGTGCTGATCGCCCGCGCCCTCTCTGCCGAGCCACAATTGTTGATCCTCGACGAGCCTACCGCCAGCGTGGACCCCCAGGGTCGCGCCGATCTCTACGAGATCTTACGCAAGTTAAACGAACAACAGATGAGCATCCTGCTAGTCACCCACGATATGCTGGCGATCTCATCGTATGTGAAGAGCGTCGGCTGCCTCAACCGGCGCCTGGTCTACCATGGAGCTCAGGAAGTGACTGCCGAGATGCTCGATCTCGCCTACCCCTGCCCGGTTGAACTGATCGCCCATGGCACGCCCCATCGCGTTCTGGCAGTGCACCCATCCGGCAAACAGCAGGAGGAACGCCCGTGATTCAGGCCCTTCAGTACGAATTTATGCGCAATGCCCTGCTGGCTGGTCTGCTGGTGAGCATCGCCTGCGGGGTGATTGGCGCCTTCGTAGTGCTCAACCGGATCGTCTTCATCAGCGGGGGGATTGCCCACGCTGCCTACGGTGGAGTCGGACTTGGCTACTTCTTCGGCTTCAGCCCCGTCCTTGGGGCGGTAGGCTTCAGCCTCCTCGCGGCCCTCGGGATGGGCCTGGTTCAGCGGCGCACGCGCCAGCGCGCCGATACGTTGATCGGCGTGCTCTGGGCCATCGGCATGGCCATCGGAATCATTCTGATCGATCTGACTTCGGGCTACAAGGCCGATCTGTTGAGCTACCTGTTCGGTTCCATTCTGGCGGTTCCGACCGGCGATCTCTGGCTCATGTTCGCGCTCGACGTTGTCATCATGACGCTAGTGGCGCTGCTCTACAAAGAGTTGCTGGCGCTCTCGTTCGATGAGACCTACGCCACAATCGCCAACGTACCGGTTGGCGCCCTCACGCTTTTGCTGATCAGCCTGATCGCCCTGACCGTGGTGATGCTAATGCGTGTGGTCGGGCTGATCCTGCTTATCGCGCTGCTGACCATCCCGGCGGCGATTGCCGGCCAGTTCGTGCGCGATATGCGTGCGATGATGCTCCTGGGCAGCGGGTTGAGCATGCTCTTCACAACCCTCGGCCTCTGGCTCTCCTATACGCTGAACCTGACCTCGGGAGCGACGATCATTCTGGTCAGCGCGGCGGCGTTTCTTGCCAGTCTGGGCCTGCGCACCCTCGGGAGCCGCGATGCGGGCGCCACAGGTGAGTATGGGGCGTAATCTCATTGCGGATTGTAGATTCTGGATTACTGATTGCGGATAGGGAGACCGAGCGGAGCATCATAGGCTCATCGTCAGGTGTAGAGATTCCGATTACGCTCGACGATTTCGATCTCACGCCCATCGGGATCGCGGAAGCTCATCGTGCGCCCGGAGGCAACGTCGGTAATCATCTGGCTCGGTAAGACTCCCCGGTCAGCGATGCGAACCAGCACATCTTCGAGCGGTTCGTGGCTGTGCAGGGTGAGGCTGATCGAAGGCGCAGCGGGCAGTGGTTGTGTCGGTTCGAGTGCGTGAATGACCAGCCAGGAGGCGCCAAGGCGAAGTTCGGCCCGGGCATAGTCCTCGTCACAGGCGGTAAGCTGAAAGCCCAGCGCCTCGTAGAAGCGGAGCGCGCGGTCAACGTCGCGCGTGTAGACGATTGGTATCAAGACCAGAGGGGGAACGTCGCCAGGGGCGCCCGCACCCGCTATGCCGCCAGCGAGGAAGCCACGCAGGGCCCGCTCGACCAGGGCCGAGAACGAGACGTTCTGGTCAACGGCGATGTGCTTCAGCCCCCGAATAAGGTCGGGCGGCAGATAGACGTTGAACTGCTGTTTCTTTTCATCAGTCATACTAGAATACTAACATGCTAGCATACTGGTAGTCAAGTCCTGACACGAGCTCCTACCCACGAGGTTAACGCCAGGCGTTGCCGCCCCCTGAGCGTGAGGTTCCTGTGCTCACGGGAGGGCACTGGTGGAGACCGCAATGCAGGGCCTTTGCCGCGAAAGGTCTCCGCGCTTACGGAACAACCCGCGCTTCGGCGGCGAAGGGGTCGCTAAAGCGTGGGTCAGTGATGAAGGTCGTATCAGTCAGGGCCTCCAGGAAGGCGATCAGGTCGGCTCGTTCCTGATCGGTGAGCGTGAAGCTGCTCACCAGGCCGCTCTTCAGGGGGCTGTGCCGGCCATCCCCGGCGTAGGGGCCATCGGCGATATAGCGCCCGCCGGCTTCGTAGAAGCGCACTACCTCCTCGAGCGTCGCCATGCTGCCATCGTGCATGTAGGGCGCGGTCAGGGCCACGTTGCGCAGGCTGGGCGCGCGGAAGCGGCCCATGTCCTCGGGTCGGTTGCTGACGGCCTCCACTCCGGTGTTATTCGGCGGGTAGGCCCCGCGCCCGTCGAGGTTGTACAGGCCGGTGTTGTGGAAGGGAGCCTCGACGAAGACCGTGTTGCGCTGGCGGGTCGAGCCGGTAAAGTTGAAGCCCCCATGGCAGTGATGGCACTCGAGTTCCTCGGAGAGGAACAGATCCATGCCCCGGAGCGCCGCTCCCGAAAGCGCATCGAGGTCGCCGGCCAGGTAGCGGTCGTAGGGCGAGTCGGCCGAGATCAGCGAGCGGCTGAAGGAGGCCAGGGCCTTGACGATGTTGCCCCAGGTGAAGGGATCGGCCTCACCCGGAAAGGCCGCGGCGAAGAGGACCTGGTAGCGGGGATCGGCCCGGAAGCGAGCCAGGACCTCGGCCTCGTGCCCGGTTATTCCCAGTTCAACCGGGAACTCACTGAACATCGGAATAAGGATCTGGCGCTCCAGATCGGTCAACACCGGGTTGGCCCAGGTGAGCGTGCTGTAGTAGGCCACGTTGGCCAGGCCCTGGCTGTTGCGCGGCAACGGCTCGCCGGTTGAGCCGTGGGGCGTGGTCTTCCCGTCGCTGAAGGCCAGGGCCTGCTGGTGGCAACTCGCGCAGGCCATCGTGCCGTTGGCCGAGAGGCGCCTGTCGTAAAACAGGAAGCGTCCCAGTTCAACTTTTTCTGCCGTCATCGGGTTGTCGGGCGGCACGTAGGGCAGCGGGAAGCCGGCGGGCAGGTTCCAGGCATAGGTCTCCTCCGCCGCCGCCAGTGCTGCCGCGTATCCCGACGACGCCAGATCGCTATGGACGTGATTGTGCCCGTCGTGGCTGTGACCGGGCGCCTCGGCCAGGTGGGGGAGGACTGGAGCAGCGGCGAGGGCGCCGCCCCAGACGAGTGCTCCGCCGCCCAGGCAGAGAGCGGCGCTGCGTGCCAGCAGGGCTGCCGGGTTGCCGCGTCGGCGCCCGAAGGACCCCGCGTGGTCCAGCCGCACCAGGGCCAGAAAGGCCCCTGTCTCGGCCAGCTTGGTGGTAGCGGCGGCCCAGTCAACCGGATGTGGCCCGTCGGCGAACGGCGTCGCCATGTGGCTCAGCAACCAGAGGGCCGCCACCCCGCCCGAGAGTAGCAGCCCCGGCAGGCGCAACGCCGGCCCGAAGCGACGCCACCACAGCCCCACGTAGCCAAGCTGTGCAAGTCCGATCGCCCCGAAGAGCAGGCCATGAGCAGGCGCATGCGCGTAGTGCTCCGGGGCGATCAGCAGGTGGATTGCTCCGGCCAACGCCAGGCAGATCCCGACTATCTGGTGGAGTCCGAACATTGGGGCGCTCCCTTCCTACGCACAACCCATAACGTCTACCCTGGCAGGGGCACAGCAACCCCGGTTTCCTTACTCTCGCTCTGCCGGCAGGGGCGCGGGGAAACCCCGCCCCCCTCTTCTCGCCGGCAGGGGCGCGGGGAAACCCGGTTTCCCCGCCCTATTTCCAACTGAGGGATGCAAGAGGGTCCTTCGAACGGCCTGACCCTTCCAGACCCTCCCGAAGGGATGCCGGAACCCTACGGGTTTTGCAACCGGAAAAGCTGCTGAGTCCCGGTCGTGGCGCCCGTGGCCAGATCCAGGCCAAAGCCGAGGAAGACAGCCGGGCAGTCCGGATCCTTCGGTCCAGACATACAGCCAGGCGGCTCGGGCGTGTTCTGGTCGAGCGGCACATCGCGCAGCAGACTGGCGAGGTCAGCGATGATGACGCTCTTGCCCGGGTCAAAGCTGTCGAGACGGACCGAGACCAGGTTGGGGTTGCTGCAGGGAGCCGAGGGCGGCTCGGCGCGGTCGTTCGATTTGCAGCCAGTGCTGCCGAGGTGGATGAACCAGGCGCTCGGTCTGGCGGCGCCCTGGTCATGCATCTCACCCTGGCTGCCAGCCGGGGCAGTGGCGCTCATCTCCATCGTCGGGGCCGGGGCGGCAGCCGGGGCGTCGGTCAGCATATCCACCCGCATAAACTTGTAGCCGCCCTGCCAGTTCCACCAGAGGGCCTGGATGTTCAGGGGCGAGGGGGCGACGGCCACATCAACATGGTTCAGCTCGAAGGGCACGCCCATATCAAAAGCGATCCCCGTGTAGCGGCCGGGAGGTACGGCGCCTTTGACCACGTCGTTCAGAGCCGTATTGCCGCCCTCGCTGCAACCGGTGCTGCCGTCCTCAAAGTCGAGGAGGGCGACATTCTGGTACTGCCAGATGCCATCCTGGGCGAGTTGGAGCGGGACCTCCTGGCCCTGGGCGTTGCGTTGATCAGGCGGATGTTCGAGACGTAGAAGCGCAGGTCGGTGAACGAGATCTTGGTGCCGGACTTGCCGAGGCCGGGGTAGCTTTTGCCGCAGACGGCGTCCTGGTCGCCAACCTTCATCGCGAAGCGGAGGGTGACGTTGCCATTGGTGTTATTGGCCGGCCCACAGGCGGCGAGGGCCGTCAGGAGCAGAGCGCCGAGGAGGAGGATGCGCAGATGACGTAGCATAGGATGCTGTCCTTTCGCATTGCATGATGCACTGATGTACATACAAGCCCTGGATGGGGAGGATCTGGAAGGGGTGAACCCTTCCAGGCAAACCCCTTTTTAGTGCACTCTATGCACGCGAAAGGCGCGGGGGCGGCGTCGGCGGTGAGACAGGCCGTGGTGCAAGGCAATGGGTCGGTGGGACGAAAAGGGCGCCAATCAGCAGGATCGCAGCTATGAACAGTGGGATGGCGAGGGAAACGAATTCGTAGAGGGCGCGTGGTGCAATCCTGGCGAAGGGAATGGAAGAGGCGCCGGCATCAGTTAGCGGGACAGAGACGGTCGCTGCGCGATTTCCACTGTGCTCGCCGCACACGAAGAAGGCAATCGCAGGTCGCTCGGCCACCGCCTGCTGGACAAGACAGTGGATCACGCAGCTAAGCGGGCTGAGCAGCCCCAGCTCCAGGGCGATCAGCAGCGCAACCAGGCGTAGCGTGCAGGTCGAGATTAAGTGTTGCGGGAACACCTTCATCCTTGCAGCCTGGCCGTACAATTCCGGTAAACACCCTCGACGAGTTCTATGTGCATTCCTTCACGAGAACAACTCTACCACAACCCCGGGCAATGTTCAAGTTGTGAGGTCTATACTTGCACGCGCCGTCGCCCGACGGCCCGGCGACGCGGCTCATCCTGAACGCGCGTGTTGCAGGCCGCGTGAACCTGTGCTATACTCCAGCCAATTCCGCACCTACGCAACCTGATACCCGTCGCGGTGACCCGTTGGCCCGGATGCCAGGGCATAAAGGTGGAAGCTGGTGCAAGTCCAGCGCTGTGCCGCAACTGTAACCGGTCGTTCGGTTGAACGACCGGAAGCCAGGGCGCCTGCCGTGACGTTGTTGTTCCGCCCTTCTCGAGCCAAGGAGGACGAACATGGCCCGCGCCCCAGCACCTTTCTCCATCCACCCACGCGCCGGTCGTACCCGTCACCCCCGTTCTCCGATGAGGCGGGGGCTTTTTGTTGGACCATAGTGCAGCCCTCCGGCCAGCCACAGGAGGGATAAGGTGGGCGGTCCAGTTCTTTCCTGAGGCGAGAAATAAATGATTATAACTATCAATTATACCGCGGAAGTCGCCGCAAGGGGCGAGTCCAGGGCGGCAAGGCCGCCTGAGGAGGTTGCATCTACCCTGACCGATGCATCCGGTAAGTTACGGGAGGGTCTGGGAGGGCAAAGCCCTCCCAGATACCCGCCTGCCAGCCCTTTCGAATAATAAGACTTGTCGGATGCACCACGAACGGGAGCCTCCATATTGAGGATAGCCATGCACCCTGACGATGAACTCTGGCACGAACTAAATGCGCCACTGGAGACGCAGATGTTTCGCGAGTACGGCAACTTGTTCGTGTGTCGCATCGGCGACAGAGGATGCCCACGAGAGGACTGCCTGTGCGCTTACGCTGGCGACGCGCCGCAAAGTCGCCTCTGGATGAGCTACCAGCTCCGCGATGGCGGCTGGCAGACCCCTGAGCCGGCGGAGGTCAACCTCAGCCGCCGGCGGGTGTTTCCGGGGGATGTTGAGGCGTGGGTCTGGGGCTATCCCGGCGATGGACACGGACAGGGCGCCGCTCGGCCGTCGCGGGTGATTGCCTTTGCGCAGATCTGCGCCACAGCGACGCCCACGCCAACATCTACTATGACGTCTTCACCTACTGCTACGTCAACCAGCACCCCCACGGCCACCGATACGCCACGTTCTGCCGACACGCCCCTGCCGGCGCCCGCTCTCCCGGCACCGCTGCCCGAGCAGAACGGGCCGATTGTCCTGCCTGCGGCATCGCCGACCCGCCCGGTGTTGCCGACGTTCGTGCAACCCTCGCGGACGGCCACGCCTCCGGTGCACGAGGCGGCGCCTGCAACCAGTGCGCCAGTCTATCTGCCGCTGATGCGCGGCGTGGCGGAGCCGCCGCCGCCACCGGTTGACACACCCCCGATGGTGGCGCTCGAACCCACTCTCTCGTCGCCAGCGCCCACCGCTACCATTTCCGCATCACCCACACCGCGCCTTGATCTGACGGCCACGGCGGTGATCCTCCAGACCGAGTTTGCTGTCCCACCTGCCCCGGCCACGCCCACAGGCGCCAGCGGGAAGTCAAACACCGCCGCTGATCTGGCGACGACCCCGACTGTCATACCGCCGCGTGCCACTCTCATGCCTCGCCCAACCCGACCTGCCGCCGGCGGGGTCGCGCGTCCCGATGCCGCGCCGGCATCGCGTACCGCTGAGCCTCCGATCAGTCTCGTTCCCTGGCTGGCACTGTCAGTGGGGATCGTCCTGGCAGCGGTGCTGGCCCTGGCTCTTGCGCAACGCCGCGCCAATCGTGATCTGGAAAAGGACGCCGAAGGAGGTTGACCGTGCCCGGAAGGCCCACAATGAACCCGTACACTCGCCACATCTTTATCTGCACCGGGAGCTACTGTGACCCCCAGGGCCTGGCAGAGGCGCTCTATGCCCGTCTGCCGCGTCTGCTCGGCGCCCTGGGACACTACGAAAACCCCCGGCGGGTCAAGCGGGGCACAGCCGCGTGCCTTGGCGTTTGTTCCGGCGGGCCGCTTGTGGTGGTGTACCCCGAGGGGATCTGGTACCACCACGTAGACGAATCCGTGCTTGAACGCATCGTGCGCGAGCACCTTGAGCAGAACCGTCCTGTCGAGGAGCATATCTTTCACCGTCTGGGGTAGGGTGAGATTCTGGCCTGGGCGCATCATCTCTGGACCCGGCGCGCGCAACTCTCCGGGTGCAGAAGGGCCAGGTAGTGGGCAACCCTTCGGGTTGCGGAAAGGACTTCCCCTTCGGGGTGGGACATCGGGGATGCACCAGGTCGAAAGTGAGCACGTATGGCCGAAATAACCCGCTCAACGTCCGAAACGACCGCCGCTGCCTCCCCCTGGCCGCGGCTGGGATTGCGCCCCCTGGCCCTGGTGGTGATGTTCGGCATGGTGGTTGGCGCCTTTTTGCTCAGCCTGAGTCTGGGATCGGTGCGCATTCCGCTGGAGCAGGTGCTGACGATCCTGCTCGGTGGTGAGGCGGAACGTGCGACGTGGAGGACGATCGTTTTCGACTTCCGTCTCCCCAAGGCGCTTACCGCCACCCTGGCCGGAGCGGCCCTCGGCGTCAGCGGTCTGCAAATGCAGACCCTCTTCCGCAATCCGCTGGCCGACCCCTTCGTGCTGGGGGTCAGTTCGGGCGCCAGTCTGGGGGTGGCCCTGGTGGTGCTGACCGTGGGCGCAGCCAACAATACCCTGCTCGCCGTCGCTGGTCGGCTCGGCAACCTGAGCCTGGTAGCCGCCGCCAGCCTCGGCGGGGGCGCGGTGCTCATCCTGGTGCTGGCCCTGGCCCGGCGCGTGCAGAGCAGCGTGACCCTGCTCATCCTGGGCTTGATGATCGGCTATCTGACCAGCGCGATTGTCAGCCTGCTGCTCTATTTCAGCATCGCCGAACGCATCCAGGCTTATGTCGCCTGGAGCTTCGGCAGCTTTGGCGGGGTGACCTGGACACAGATGCGCGTCCTGGCCCCGATGATCCTTGCCGGCTTGCTGCTCGCCCTGGTGCTAACCAGGGCTCTCAACGCCCTGCTGCTGGGCGAAGCCTATGCCCGCAGCATGGGGCTGGACATCCGCCGGGCGCGGGTGGGCATCGTCGCCAGCGGGGCGGTGCTCGCCGGGGCGGTGACGGCCTTCTGCGGACCGATCGCTTTCCTGGGCATCGCCATCCCGCACCTCTGCCGTGCCCTGTTGCGCAGCGCCGATCACCGTGTCCTCATCCCCGCCTGCGCCCTGGTTGGCGCCACCGCTGCTCTCCTGGCCGACCTGGTGGCCCAGGCCCCCGGCACGAACGTGGTGCTGCCGTTGAACGCCATCACCGCCCTGGTCGGCGCGCCGGTGGTGGTGTGGATCATTTTGCGCCGCGGCGTTGGGAGAGGCACGTTTGGCGTATGACCAGGCTCACCTCTGTCCGCAAGGACGCGAGGAGGCCGTGCCTCCTTGCAATCCCCGGCTGGTTGGCGGGGAGTGAGGAAACCGGGTTTCCCCACCCGCGCCTGCCGGCGGCGAGGGTCCGAGAGGGCAAAGCCCTCCCAGACACCCGACTGCTCGCTTTGAGGAACGCGAAGGGGCGCCGCGGGCGCCACGAACCCCGGCAGGCGCGGGGTGGGGAAACCGGGTTTCCCCCCGCGCCTGCCGGCGGCGAGGGTCCGAGAGGGCAAAGCCCTCCCAGACACCCTGTTCCCAGACCATTCGTGTAGCGAAACCACGCCCATGAGCACAACCGTACTGGCAACCGAAGACCTGAGCATCGGCTACGCGCCCCGCCGCGGCCCGCGGCGGGTAATTGCCGACAACCTGAACCTGGCCCTCCACGCCGGGGAGGTAGTGTGCCTGCTGGGACCCAACGGCGTGGGCAAGTCCACCCTGCTGCGCACGCTGGTGGGCATGCAGCCGCCCCTGGCCGGGCGGGTGTTCCTCAACGGGGCCGACCTCACCACCCTCAGCCCGCGTGAGGTGGCCCGGCGCCTCAGCGTCGTGCTCACCGAACGCATTGAGGTAGGGCAACTGACCTCCTACGCCCTGGTGGCCCTGGGGCGCCACCCCTACACCGACTGGACTGGCCGGCTGACGCCGCGTGACGAAGAAGTCGCTCGCTGGGCGCTCGAAGCGGTGGACGCGGTGAACCTGGCGGCGCGGCTGGTGCACGAACTGAGCGACGGCGAGCGCCAGCGGGTGATGGTGGCGCGGGCGCTGGCCCAGGAGCCGCTGGTGATGATCCTCGACGAACCGACCGCCTTCCTCGACCTGCCGCGCCGGGTGGAGATGATGCGTCTGCTGCGCCGTCTCGCTCGTGAGACCAACCGGGCGCTGCTACTCTCCACCCACGACCTGGATCTCGCATTGCGCAGCGCCGATACGCTCTGGCTGCTGGCGCCGGGAGGCATGATGCGCGTGGGCGCGCCCGAGGACCTGGTGCTCGGCGGGGCCTTTGAGGCTGCCTTCGCCAGCGAGGGGATCACCTTTGACCGCTATCAAGGCCACTTTCACGTCCATCCTCCCTCCTACAGGGGCGTGGCCCTGGTCGGTGACGGGCTGGTCGGGGCGTGGACCGCCCGCGCCCTGGAGCGGGCCGGCTGCCAGGTCGTTGACGGCGACGAACCGGCCCTGGCGCGGGTGGTCATCTCCGGCAGCGAAGCGGACCCGCGCTGGAACGTCTGGCTCGACGGGGCCGCGCCGCAGTGGGTCGCCTCGCTGCGCGAGGTGGTCGCCCTGATCCGTCAGCGCGCCCTGGCGGAGGAGGCGGCGTGAGGGTAAAGGGGCGCCTGGCGCGCTTCTCGGCAAGGTTGACGCAAAGGGTAGTAATACCAATTACGATTGAAGATGCCGCATTCTTGTCATTCCGAGCGCAGCGAGGAATCTGAGCGGGTCGCGCACGACCCCTCGCTCTGCTCGGGGT
>DAOUDA010000010.1:0-2475 GCA_034431835.1 Chloroflexaceae bacterium
TGCAGCGCCGTGGGCCAGGTCATCAGCAGGGCCAGGCCCAGGTAGAGGGCCAGGGCCGACCCGTGGTTCACCAGCGCTTCGCGCCATCGGATGGTTGGTAGAGTCATGGGGAGCCTGGAATCAGTAACACTTACTCTACGGACCAGTAGGCTCCTACCCCGCCGTATCGCCGTGCCGTGCCAGCCAGGCCAGCGCCAGCGAGAGGCCGATCACCGTCTTGCCGTCGCTGAAGGCCCCTTCAAGCAGCGCCTGCTGCAATTCCTCCAGGGGTCGTTCTTCGGGATGCAGGTGTTCGTCCCAGTCGGCCGTGCCGTCGGTGGGGGTCAGGTCAAGGCCCAGGAAGATCTGGGTGCGTTCGTTGGTGTAGCCGGGCGAGGTGTAGTAGCTCGCCAGCGAGATGAGCCGCCCGGCGCGATAGCCCAGTTCTTCGGCCAGTTCGCGGGCCGCCGCCTCCTCCGGCGCCTCGCCCGGATGCAACAGGCCCGCCGGCAATTCCAGCATCTCCCGGCCCGCCGCAATGCGGTACTGCCGTACCAGCAGCACCTTGCCCACGTGGATCGGCACGACCGCCACTCCGCCGATATGTTCCACCACGTCGCGCCGGGCCGTCTGCCCGTTGGCGATCATCGCCGTGCCGGTGATCACCGTGAAAAATCGGCCTCGAAATACCTCGTGTCGTTCGAGCCACTGTTCCACGTTGTTTTTCCTCTTTCGTGCCTGATCGGACACCTCCCGCACGGGGTTGCGGGAGAGCAGGGCCCGCCCGGGAACCCTCGTTCCCTGGACCGCCGGTGGGCGGAGGGTGGGGAACCCGTGTTTCCCCACGCCCCTGCCCGGCGGGCGGGTGGGGGCGGGCCAGGCCCGCCCGGGAACCCTCGTTCCCTGGACCGCCGGTGGGGGGAGCGGGGAAACCAGGTTTCCCCACGCCCCTGCTCGCTGTGAGGGGCGCCGCGCGCCGGCCGCGGGTCGGAAGAGGGTGTGTGCGTCGCAGTTCGCAACATGGTAGCAACTAGCTTTCCAGACCCACCCCACGCACCACCAGCGCCCCGGCCACCGACGGGCGCAGGTGCACCCGGGTCGCGCCGCTCTCGATGTCCAGGGTGAACCGCTGGCGCGAGTTGCCGCCAGGCAGCGCCAGCGGCGGGCGATCCACGCCGTTCACACGCACCTGAAGCGCGCCCGCGCCGGGGCTCGTCAGGTCCATCGCCAGCGTCACCCTGCGCGGGCGGGCGCTGTAGATCAGCACCTCGGCTTCGTTGCTGATGTACCGCTCCACACCCGTGGGCGTTTCCCGCGGAGGTGACCAGCCGGCGCCGAGTCCCAGAAACGGTAGCGGATCGTCCGGCGGGACCACGCGGTAGGCCAGCACCGAGCCGGTGACCGGCGGCTCAAACGGCCCCATGGCCCGCAGCAACCCTGACGCGCTGCGCGTATCGGAGAAGGCCAGCATCGAAAGTTCGCGCTCGGGTTTGACGCCGCCGGCCGCCGCCGCTGCGACGGTCTGGAGATCGCCGTAGCGCAGGGCGCCACCGGCGCCGTGGAGCATCAGGTAGCGGATGTTGAAGTAACTGAAGACGCTGGCGGCGATCTCAGCCGGCTCCTGGGTGATGATGTCGGGCGCGGGTTTGGCATAGGCGAACATGCGCACCGTGGGGATCTGCTCGACCAGGGGGTAGGGCAGCCGACGCGAGGTGTAGCCGCCCGCCAGGTACTTGCCGTGCACGACCTGGAAGAGCATGTACACCGGGCTGGTGTTGTAATAGAACGGCGACTCCAGGATGGCGTAGCGTTCGGGGTCCCGCCCCAGGGCCGCGTACAGCGAAGGGACATAGACAGGCACGATGGGGAAGGGCGTGGTCAGGTTCTCGAAGGCGATCAGCGCGACCAGGCCGGCCAGGGCCAGATTAGGGGCGCGGGTCGGGCGCGCCGCGCGCTGCTCCAGGGCCGCGAGGAGGCGCCGCGCGCCCAGGGCCGCCAGGATTGCCAGCGCGAGCGTCGCGAATACCGCGAAGCGGATGGGGTAGCGCGAGATCCCCACCAGCGGCAGATCGTAAAGCAACGCCCCGGGCAGCGGCAGGCCGGTTCGCCACCCCAGGATCTGTAATTGCGGCCCCAGGGCCAGCAGGGCAAACAGCAGCCCGCCGAGCAGCCAGAAGCGCCCGGTGCGTCCACGCAGGCCCAGGGCCGCCAGCGCCAGCGCCACGAACCCGAGGTACACCGTCTTGTTCTGAATGTGGGTTTCGGCCTTGTAGGCCTGCAGGCGCTCGGCGAGCGGCCCGAGGAGCGGATGGAGCTGACCGGGGATGAAGAAGTCGGCCAGGTCGGCCGAATGCTCCAGCCGAAAGGTCGGGCCACCCTCGGTTTCGGCGCCGGGCACCTGGCTGGCGAAGCGCGCCGTGGGAACGGCCAGGGGCAAGACCAGCAGCAGCGCCACCCCGATAGACGCCACGACGGCCGGCGCCCCCGAGGCGCGCA
>DAOUDA010000011.1:0-5765 GCA_034431835.1 Chloroflexaceae bacterium
GGCGCTGCACCATATGGCGGCCTCGGCGGGCTGCCATCCGCAGTTGCTGCAGGCGGTGATGGACATCAACCAGAGCGCCCGCGATCGCTTCATTGACAAGTTACGCGATATTCTCGGCAGCTTTGAGGGCATGTTGATCGGCGTGCTGGGGTTGTCGTTCAAGCCGAACACCGACGATATGCGCGAGGCGCCCAGCGTGGACATCATCAACGCCTTGCAACGGGAGGGCGCGCGGGTCAAAGCCTACGATCCGGTGGCGATGGAGGTCGCCGGCGAACTCCTGCCCAGGGTGACGTACTGCGCCACGGCGCTCGATGTGGCCAAGGAGGCCGACGCGCTGCTGATCATCACCGAATGGAACGAGTTCAAGCAATTGCCGTTCGAAAAGATCAAGCAGTACATGCGCCGCCCGATCATCCTGGACGGGCGCAACATCTACGACCCGGCGGAGATGGCGGCGAAGGGTTTTATTTATCGTGGCGTGGGCCGTTAGGCGCCTTGCGGCTTCGCCGTATGGCGCCGCGATACGAGGTTGTTCTCCTTCGGGAGGGCGAAGCCCTCCAAACGCTCCCAGGCCTCCCGGAGTTGGCGGTGATCTACCACGGGGTTGACATCATCGAGGTGGCGCGCATCCGGCGCGCCGCGGAACGCTGGGGGATGCGCTTTCTCCAGCGTGTTTTCACCCCTGCGGAACTGGCCGACTGCGGGGTGGGCGGGCCGGCGCCGCGCTATGAGTCGCTGGCGGCGCGCTGGGCGGCCAAAGAAGCCACCGCCAAGGCCCTGGGCGCGGGTCTGCGCAGTCCAGGTGGCAGCGCGAAGGGTTTTCGCTTTCAGGAGATCGAAGTGGTCCGCGGGCCGGATGGGCGCCCCGAGTTGCGCCTCTCCGGCGCGGCGGCCGCCGCCGCTGCCCGGGCGGGGCTGGGTGCGCTGGCGCTCAGCCTCTCGCATACTCACGACCACGCCGTTGCCAGCGTGATCGGTCTGCTATGAACCACGGGGAAACCGGGTTTCCCCGCGCCCCTGCCGGTGGATTGGCGCCGGCGGCTCCCTTGTGCAGCAGGTAGCCTTCCATCGGGGCATACACGCGACCGGCGCATAACGCGCGTGGTAGAATACCCGAGGAAAGTATCGGAGGGGGAAGTATGCGCCTGGTGACCACCGCGCAGATGCGCGCATTGGAACAGGCCGCCGTGGACGCCGGGGCCACCTGGGACGGGTTGATGGAGCAGGCCGGCTGGGGCGTGGCCCAGGAAGCCCTGCGCCTGCTGGGTCCGGTCGCGGGCCGGCGCGTCCTGGTCCTCGTTGGTCCTGGCAACAATGGCGGCGATGGACTGGTCGTCGCGCGCCATCTCCACGATGCGGGCGCGCTGGTGACGCTGTACCTCTGGCGCCGGCGCGGCCCCGAGGGGGACGCGAACTGGCAGCGTTGTCGCGCGCGCAAGATCCGCGAGGCGCTCGCCGAGGACGATCCGCGCCAGACGACCCTGCGCGATCTGGCGCAGGAGGCCGATCTGGTCGTGGATGCCCTGCTGGGCATGGGTATCAGCCGGCCCCTCGAGGGCGAACTGGCAGCGATTGTTGAGACGGTCAACGCCGTGCGGGCCGCGCGCCCGTCCGCTCTGCGGGTACTGGCGGTGGATCTGCCCACGGGGGTCAATTCGGATACAGGAGCGGTGGGTAGTACGGCGATTCGCGCCGATGTAACGGTGGCGACCGGGCTGCCGAAACGGGGACTGCTCCTCTTTCCCGGCAGGGACCACGTGGGTCGCCTGGTTCTGGCAGAGATCGGTATTCCGGCGCGGGCCCTGGAGGAGGTCATGAGCGCGATGCTGACGGCTGAGGAGGCGCGGCGCCTGGCGCCCATCCGTCCCCCCGATGCCCACAAGGGCAGTTTTGGCAAGGTGCTGGTGGTGGCCGGGTCGCTCAACTACCCCGGGGCGGCGGCGCTGGCCTGCGCCGGGGCGGCGCGCGTGGGCGCGGGGTTGGTCACGCTGGCGACCGGACGCACCGTGCTGCTGGCGGGCGGTCGCCCGCTCGAGGTGACCTTGCTGCCGCTGGCCGAAGGCGAGTGGGGCGCGATCGGTCCGAACGCGGTCAAGGAGCTTGAGGAACATCTGCCAGGCTACGCGGCGCTGTTGCTGGGCCCTGGCCTCGGCTCGGCCGAGTGCACCCGCGAGTTTGTGCAGCGGCTCTTTGGCCTCGAACGCCCCCGTCCGAAGGCGCGGGTCGGCTTTGTGGCCGGCGCCATTGGCGATGAGCAGGCGGTTGCGACCAAACTCGAACAGTTGCCGCCTACGGTGCTCGATGCCGATGGACTGAACATCCTGGCCGCGGTGGAAGGGTGGGACGAGCGTCTGCCACGCGAGCGCTTTGTGTTGACCCCCCATCCGGGCGAGATGCGGCGGTTGCTGAAGGAGGAAGCCCTGCCGGGCGATCCGCTGGCGGTGGCGACGGAGGCCGCCACGCGCTGGGGCCAGGTGGTGGTGCTGAAGGGCGCGACGACGGTCATCGCCGCGCCCGATGGCCGCAGCCTGGTGCATAGCCAGCCGAACCCGGCCCTTGCCACTGCCGGGACCGGCGATGTGCTGGCCGGCGCGATTGCCGGGTTACTTGCTCAGGGCCTGGCGCTCTACGACGCGGCGGCGCTGGGGGTCTATCTGCACGGCGCCGCGGGGGCGCGGGTGCGCGAGGAACTGGGCGACGCCGGCGCCCTGGCCAGTGACCTGCTGCTGGAACTGCCGCGGGCGCTCAAGGCGCTCAGGTAGGCGCGGCCCGCCCAGGGCCCCTGGAGGGTTGGCCACACGAAAGCAGGCCGTCTATGCGCGCGGTAGAGTTGATCGCCAAAAAGCGGGACGGCCACGCCCTCAGCAGCGCGGAGATCGCCTGGCTGATCGAGCAGTACGTCGCCGGAGCGGTTCCCGATTATCAAATGAGCGCGTGGGCGATGGCGGTGGTGTTGCGCGGCATGGATGAACGCGAAACCGCCGATCTAACCATGGCCATGGCCCGCAGCGGGCGTATGCTCGACCTGCACGACCTGGCGCCGATCACCGTGGACAAGCACTCCACCGGCGGGATCGGCGACAAGACGACGCTGGTGGTCGCGCCGCTGGTGGCGGCGGTGGGCCTGCCGGTGGCCAAAATGAGCGGGCGCGCCCTCGGCTTTACCGGCGGCACGGTGGACAAACTGGAGAGCATCCCCGGCTTCCGCGCCACGCTGGACGCGGCGGAGTTCCGGCGCCTGGTGCGTGAGGTGGGCCTGGTGGTGGCCGCGCAGAGCGAGGAACTGGCGCCGGCCGACAAGAAGTTCTACGCGCTGCGCGATGTTACCGCGACGGTCGAGTCGATTCCGCTGATCGCCGCCAGTGTGATGAGCAAAAAACTCGCCGCCGGGGCGGACTGTCTGGTGCTGGACGTCAAATATGGGCGCGGCGCCTTTATGCACACGCTCGAGGAGGCCCGCGAGCTGGCCCGGCGCATGGTGGCGATTGGCCGCCACGCGGGGCGGCGCGTGGCCGCGGTGATCAGTTCGATGCAACAGCCCCTCGGGTACAATATCGGCAACGCCCTGGAGGTGCGCGAGGCCATCGCCGCGCTGCGCGGTCACGGCCCGGCGGATGTGGTGGAACTCAGTTTGATCCTCGGCGCGCAACTGGTGCAACTGGCCGGTCTCCGCGATACCGAGGCGGAGGCGCGGGCGTTGTTACGCGAGGCCCTGGACCGTGGCGAGGCCTGGGCCAGGTTCCGCCGCATGGTGGCGGCCCAGGGTGGCGATGTGAGCTACATTGACGCCCCGGAACGGCTGCCTTCCGCCCCCGTGCAGCGCGATGCCCCGGCGCCGCGCAGCGGCTACGTGACCGCCATTGATGGTATGGCCCTTGGCCTGGCCGTGAATGCCCTCGGCGGCGGACGCGCGCGCAAGGACGCGCCGATTGATCCGGCCGTGGGCCTGGTGCTGCGCGCCAGAATCGGCGATGCCGTGACCGCGGGCGCGCCGCTGGCGACCATCCACGCCGCCAGTGATGCCGACGCGGAGCAGGTGTTGCCAGCGTTGATCGCCGCCTTCACGCTCGGCGACGCGCCGGTGACGCCGCCAGCGTTGGTGGAAGAGATCATCAGGGAGGTTTGAAGAACCTATGCCGATCTACGAATATCTTTGCCCGGAGTGCAACGGCAAGTTTCAAAAACTTGTGCGCGGCTTCGCCGACCCCCCGGGTCTGGTTTGCCCCCGCTGCGGCAGCGGGGACGTGCGTCGCGCCATCTCGCGCTTCGCCACTCTCAAGTCGGAGGACGACCGGATCGAGTCCCTCGCCGATCCCGCCAACCTCGCCGGTCTTGATGAGAGCGACCCGCGCTCGATCGCCCGCTGGGCCAAACGCCTGGGCAAGGAACTGGGTGAGGACGCCGGCGAAGATTGGGACGAAATGGTGGACCAGATGCTCGAAGAGGAGCTTGAGGGCGAGGGCGCCGAAGCGGGCGAGGAGCGGCCAAAGGGCGCGCCCAGAGGGGTCGATGATCTGGGATGGGCATGATTAGTCTGTAGAGTAAGTTTCGTGGCATTTCCGCCCCCCTCCCAACTCCCCCCAACGGGGGGAGGCGCCCGGCGCCCTCCCCCAGCGGGGGAGGGTTGGGGAGGGGGCGGGGGTGTAGCGAACGTAGAGCTACACGCCGGCGAAAGGATACACGTAACGCATGTTCAAACGACTCTTCGGGCGTCGTCAGGATGCCCCACGTACCGAGGAAGAGGCGCAGCGCGAGGAAGAGCAGGTTGTCCAGAGTCTCGAAAAGTCGCGCCAGGGCGTGTTTGGCCGCATCGCGCAGATGTTTCAGACCGATGACCCCATCACCGACGAGCTCTGGGACGAACTGGAAGAGGCGCTGATCCAGGGCGACGTGGGTCTGGAAACGACGCAGTACCTGGTCAACCGGACGAAGGACCGGGTGAACCGTTACGGCACGAAGCGCGCCCGCGAGGCGCGCGATATGCTGAAGGCGGAGATGGTGCGCGTGTTCCAGGAGCAGGTGAAGCCGGCGCCCGCCACGACGCCCAAACCCTACGTTGTGCTGGTGGTGGGGGTGAACGGGGCCGGTAAGACGACCCTGATCGCCAAACTGGCCCATCGCTACAAGAACCGCTTTGGCAAGCGCGTCTTGCTGGCGGCCGGCGACACCTTCCGCGCCGCCGCCACCGAGCAGCTCGAGACCTGGGCCGAACGCGCCGGAGTGCCCTGCGTGAGCCTCGGTCAGGGCGCCGACGCGGCGGCAGTGGTCTACAAGGCGATCGACGCCGCTCTGGAGCAGGACATTGATGTGCTGATCGTTGACACCGCCGGGCGCCTGCAGGCCAAGTACAACCTGATGCAGGAACTGGAGAAGATCCGCAACATCATCGCCCGCAAGTTGCCCGGTGCGCCCCACGAGGTCATCCTGGTGATTGACGCGACCACGGGCCAGAATGGCGTGCTGCAGGCCAAGGCCTTTCTCAAATCGGCCGGGGTCACCGATGTGGCTGTGACGAAGATGGATGGGACCGCCAAGGGGGGGATCGCCTTTGCCGTGGCCCAGGACATCGAGCGGCCCATCCGCTACCTGGGCACCGGCGAGAAGCTCGATGCTCTGGCGCTGTTCGACGCGCAGGCCTTTGTTGACGCACTGTTTGGCGAGAGCCAGAACTAGTGGTACGACAATCTGGTTGTGATGGATAGTTTTTTGCGGGGAGGGCTTCGCCCTCCCACGCCCCCTCCCGCCGCATCCATCACCATCAT
>DAOUDA010000012.1:0-16934 GCA_034431835.1 Chloroflexaceae bacterium
GCCGCGCCGGAGCGCCGCGCCAGCCGGCGCGCGCCGCCGCGCCGAGCCTCGGGTCGTGGCTGGCCCTGGGGCTGATCGCCGCGCTGACCATTGGCGCGGTCTGGCGCTTCAACGTGGCGCCCATCGTTGCCGACATGCACTTCCAGCAGGGCCAGGGGCTGAGCGAGGGCGACCTGGACCTGAACCGGGTGGTGCAGGCGCTTGACGAATACCTCCAGACGGTGCGCGGCAACCCTGGCGAAGATTTTTACTACCTGCACCTGGGGCGCACGTTGATGGGCGCCGCCGACGCGCTGCGCGTCGGCGGCGTGCCGCCGGGTGAGGTTCCGGCGAAGGTTGACATCAACAAGTTGCTCAACCTCGACGGCCACCAGGTGATCGTCGGCTTTGTCGAGCGCACCCGGCCCATGGAGATGATGAGCTACGCCGAAGCGGTGTTGCTCCGCGCCCACAGCCTGAACCCACTGAACAAGGACCATTTCGCCAATCTCGGGCGCCTCAACAGCTACTGGTACAGTTGGAGCTACGATCCGGGCCGCTTGAGCGCCGCGCTGCAGTGGTACGAGCGGGTAACGCCGATCGCGCCCCGCGACGTGACGTTGCTCAATGAGCGGGCCGGCGTGACCATCTCCGCCGGCGATTACTACGCCGCCAATGGCAACCAGGAACAGGCGCGCCAGTTCTACGAGCAGGCTGCCGAGTTGTTGCGCTACTCCCAACAACTCGACCCGCGCTATGCCGACACGTATGTGCGTCAGGGCGACCTGGCGCGCCTCCAGCACAACGATCCCGAAGCGGCGGTAGCGGCCTATGCCAAAGCCATCGAGTTGTCGGGAACACTGGTGGCCGGTTCCATCGAGCGCATCGCCGACGGTCTGGCCGAGCGTCCGGATCTGCTGATCCAACTGCGTGACGCCTACGCGCGCTCCGCGGCGAAGCAGGAGGAGCGTCTGGCGGCCGCCGAGGCAGGAAAGGCGCCGGGGGCCGACATCGAGACGTTGCGGCGGCAGGTGGCCCTGCTCCACAGCGCCACCGGTCTGCTGGCGGTGCGAGCGGGGGACATGCGCGGCTCGGTGGAGCCGTACCGGCGCGCCGCCGAGCTGCAACCGGCCCAGACGAACTACCGCCGAAACTACGCGATTGTGCTGAGCGACACCCTGCGCTACGACGAGGCGCTGGCCGAGGCGCGGCGGGCGCTGGAGGCGCTGCGCGCTCAGCCCGGAGCGGAAGAGGAGATCGCCGTCACCCGACGTCTGATCGAGTTGATCGAGCAGGCGCGGACGGGAGGGTAGGGCGATTTTGGATTTTGGATTTTGGGTTTTGGGTTTTGGATGGCGTCGGGACAAATCCGCAATCCAAAATCCAAAATCCAAAATCGTGATGGGCAGCCTGTGGTGAATGGGCCATGATCCAGATCGCGCTGATCGCTCTGGTCGCGCTCACCTTCTCAATGGTCGCCACGCCGTTGATGCGCCGGGTGGCGTTGCGGGCCGGGGTGGTGTCAGTTCCGCGGACGCGGGATCTCCACATCGCGCCCGTGCCGCTGCTGGGCGGGGCGGCGATCTATGGTGCCTTCGTAGTGGCGTTGCTGCTCTTTGGCGACCGGTTCTACGTCCGCGAACTGATCGGGATCTTGCTGGGGGCCACCCTGATCTCGCTCTTCGGCTTCGCCGACGACCGCTGGGAGCTGGGGTCCCTCGCCAAGCTGGGCGGGCAGGTACTGGCCGGGGCGGTACTGGTGCTGGGCGGCACGCAGGTGCAGCTCTTTCCCCAGCCCTGGCTGAACTGGGCGCTAACGATCGTCTGGGTGGTGGGTATTACCAACGCGCTCAACTTCCTCGACAACATGGACGGGTTGTCGGGCGGGGTCGCGACGATCGCGGCGGCCTTTTTTTTGCTGCTCGCGGCGATGAACACGCCGCGCCAGGTGCTGGTGGGGGCGATGGCGGCGGCGCTGATCGGCGCCTGTGTGGGCTTCCTGCGCTACAATCTGAACCCGGCCACGATCTTCATGGGCGATACGGGCAGCCTGTTCATCGGCTTCGTGCTGGCGGCCCTGGCGATCAAGCTGCGCTTTCTGGGGAACACCCCGCTGGTCACCTGGATGGTGCCGGTGTGCGTGCTGGCGCTGCCGATCTTCGATACGGCCCTGGTGGTGGTGGGGCGCCTGCGGCGGGGCGTGAACCCGTTCACCACGGCGGGCAAGGACCATCTCTCGCACCGCTTGCATGCCCTGGGGCTTACCAGACGCGAGGCGGTGCTGACCTGCTACCTGCTGGCGGGGGCATGCGGGCTGGTGGGGGTGTATCTTACCCAGGCTCGCCTGCTGGAAGCGTATGTCGTAGCCGGGGCCCTGGCCGCGGCGGGGGTGGCCGGGATCATCTGGCTGGAGCGGATCTGCCCGTCGGGGGCGCCGTCGCGCCCGAAGGCAGGGTAGCGCGAATGCCGCTCTGGAGCGAGGCGTAGGTGGTAATGCTGCTCAGATCGAGGCCAAGGCCAACAATTGCCTGTGCCACGTCGGGCCGAATGCCAACGAGAATGGCCCGCGCACCGAGGAGACCGGCAGCCTGCGCGATCCGGATGATGCCACCGGCAACCTGGGTGTCAACTACCGGGACGCCGGTCACATCAAGGATGAGGTGGGAGGCATGTTTGCCTTCGAGGGCCTGAAGGGCGCGCTCCTGAGCCTGCGCCAGGCGTTCGCTGTCCAGGGCGCCGATAAGCGGCATGACCAGCACATGGTCGCTGACAGGAAGCACAGGAATGCTCATCGCGCGGATGATTTCCTGCTGGGCCGTGATGGTCTCCAGTTGCCTGGTGGCCTGCGCGCGGGCCGCTTCAGCTTCACTGCGCGCTTCCTCGGCGATGGAGAACTGGGTGCGCAACTCGGCGGTACGCTGAGCGATAGTTGCTGCCATGTGATCGAATGCCCGTCCCAGCCGGCCAAACTCATCGGCGCCGTCGAGCCCGGTACGGGCCGATAGATCGCCCTCTGAGAGGGACTGGACCGCCTGGTTTAAACGCGCGATCGGGCGAGTCAGACCATAGGGCAGGATCAAGCTCGAGACCAGAGCGAGAAGCACTGCCGCAGCGCCAAGCAGTTTAAAGACGGTCCTGACGATGTTTGCCGATCGTTCCACCTCAAGACCAGCCTGTTCAGCCTGGGCAGCTTTGCTGTACGCAACCTTGAGAGAAAGATCGGAGAGGAATTGAATATTGGGTTGGTAGACTGTGAAGCGACGCACCGCTTCCTGGGAGTCTTGAATCTCCCCCTCTCTGACGGCTTGAGTAATGCGCTGGAACCCTTGATAGTAGAAGTTGAAGGAGGTTCTCCAGAGGTGAGCCTGGCGCTGGTCGGTTTCAGTACTGACGGCCGCGGCGAAGGTCGTAATTGCCCGATCCAGATCGAGCACAGCAATTGACCACAACTGAACGAACTCGTCACGTTGTTGAGGATCCTTGAAGTACAGAAAATAACTCTGGTCGTAGCGACGGGCGATCTGCACCTTTGTGGCCACATTGTTGGCAAGCTGGCTGAGGCGCAAGTCAATCTGGAGGGCCAGTCGCGTTTTTGACTGGACGTACTCGATGCCTATCAGGGCGGCGACTGTCAAGGCAAGCACTATGAGGGCAAGCACGCCAAAGGCCAGGCGGAGACGCTGGTGGAAAGGCAGGCTGTTATGCAGACGAAGCAGGGAGATTGATGCCATGGTCCTCTCCTTGTAGGGTCGTTGGTTATCCATAGCCTCGGCTCACTGTACCGGCCGGGGTTATCTGCCATTTCGGAGGTTGGGTTTGAGATGGGCTAGATGGCGTCCCAATAAGACCTGGCGATCATACCCTTAGGGGCTGTCAAAAAGTGAGGGACGTAAGCAAGCCTGATCGTCGCATTAACCTGACTCTGGTGAAGCGGCCCGTCGCGCCGGTCACCGATGGCTGGTCACATGCAGCTTCTAATATAGTGCGGCAATATTACCTGGCTGCAACCATTCAGGCATGGGAGTGTAGCGGAATCAACTGCTCTGGTCTCCAAATATTCGGATAAAAAAGCGCCAGGGCGCCCCATCGGGGCGCCCTGGGGAGAAGCGGCGCGTATCCGGCGCCGCGGGGCAGGCCGACTACGCTAACCCGCGCTCACGCAGCATTTCGGCCCAGGCTTCGTACAACTCGTCTTTGGTCTTGAGGCCGGGGCGGGGCAGGGCGTGGTTGACGACGTAGGTGGCCCCGGTGTGGCGGTTCTCCCACATAGCCTGGTGGGCCTCGGAGAGATCCTTCCACTCAACGAAGACCGGTTCGGTGATAGAGAGCAGGCCGGCGCTGATCTCATCGAGCAGGCGCAGGATCTCGTAGGCGTTCGAGAGGTGGGTGCCCCAGATATTGGCGGTGGGCATGTAGATCCGGCGCTGGCGCATCCAGATCTGCGGGGCGAAGAAGGAGTAGCGCCGCCCGCCCAACTCCTCGAAGTAGACGATGCGCCCGATGAAGGGCTTGACCAGCATGGCGCTGACGTTGAGCGCGTCGTGGCCGGCCCGCTCGATGATCATATCCGGGTAGCCGCGGGGGTTGTCGGCGCTGCTGAGGAAGACGCCCACAGCGCTGCCCAGGGGCTTGAAGGTCAGATCGTTGAAGCGGCGCACGGCCTCCTTCAGCCCTTCGGGGTCGGTCTTGGAGTCGGGCAGGTCGGGCATGGTGCGGGGCCAGTCGAAGTCCTCACCGTAGCGGCGGTGCAGTTCTTCGAGGCTGACCACGCCACGGAGGGCCGCGCCGAAGCCGAGGCTGAGGACGAACTCGCGCTGGGCGTCGGTGTAGGTCACCGCGACGATCCGCGCGCCCATCGAGCGGGCGGCTTCGATGGCCTCGAGGCCGGGCTCATCTTCCAGGGTGCCATCACCTTCCACGCCGTAGTAAATCAGCACCGCCTGACCGGCGCGCAGACCGGCGCGGCGCATCATCTCCTCGGGGCTGGCCTGGCCGGGCTTGCCGAGGAAGGTGAAGTGGTAGCCCGAGCTGGCGCCGTAGAAGGTGAGGGTGGGGATATGGCCGTCGCGCGGTTCGCCGAGGAGCTGGAAGGAGCGCGCGAAGGCCTGCTCGCCCGCGTGAGAGATGGCGTAGTCGGCGAGGTGGTGGTTGTTCTGGGCGCGGTACATGTTCAGCAACGGCTCGCCGGCCTTCTCCCACTCGGCCCACTGCGACGGATCGGCGGGGATGCGGGTGAAGATGTTGGCGATGGAGGGGTCCTTGCGGTTGATGAAGCCCTTGCCGCCGGCTTCGAGCAGGGTTCTGGCGCGGGCCTCGCTGGAGACCATACCGATCACGTTGAGGCCATTGCGCGCCGCGGAGCGCGCCGCGTCGAGGCCGGTGCCGGTGGCGGCGCCTTCGATGAAGATGCTCTTGCCGGGCTTGATGGCCAGGGTGGTGAAGAGGGCGCGGTAGGCCGTGCCGAGGTTGAGCATGAAGCTCCCGGTCGCCTCCAGCGACATATCCGGGGCCAGCGGCATACACTGGGGCGCCTGGGCGAGCATAAACTGCTGGTGCGAGCCATCGGGCGTGTTGTAGCCCTGGATGACGAAATCGGCGGCCATGGGGTCGAGACCGACCATGGGAGAGAGCAGGTCGTTCTGGCCGGAGTAGATCGCCACCAGATCGCCGACCTTGATACGGCCTTCCTTGCGCAGTTCTTCGCCCAGAGCCGCGACGAGGGCCACGCCGCCCGAACCGGTGATGTGCCAGTCGCGGTCGTGCTCATCGAAGAGCGAGACCGGAATGCCGGTAATGGCCCAGATGTCGTTGAAGTTGACCTCGCTGGCGAGGATGTAGAGCAGGGCCTGGTTGGGCGCGGGATGTTCGACCGGAATGATGATCTGCCGCTCGACATCCCTGGGATCGCCGAGCACCCCCGCGCCGGTCTCGGGGTCGCGGATGACCCCCTGGGCGTACTGCCAGTTGGGAATGGGGGTGACGCCGGGGAAGAAGGGCGAGCCGATGGGCAGGAGCTGGCCGGTTTCGAGGTACATCTTCTCCTGCTCCGGGGTGACCAGGGTGCGGCGCGTGGGCAGCGGTGCCGAGTGCTTGTCCATGAAGTCCTGGATGCCCTTCTTGCCGCCTTCGGGATCAACGACGGCCTCGGCGAAGAGGCGCGCTTCGTGGGCGAGGCCCTGCTCGAAGCCGTGCTCGAAGCCGTAGCGAATGGCTTCCAGGGCGCGCTCGACCGCCTTCGTGCGGCCGGCGGTCGCGGCCTGGGCGACGATGCGCTTGATGCGCGGGTTCTGGATGATGGCGTTGAGTTCGTCCTTGACGAAGTGGGGCTGGGGCTCCTCCCAGGCGGCGATAGCGGCCTTGCGGCGCTCGAAGGCCTCCTTGAGGACGCCGCTGCCGGTGGCGTACTCGCGGACCAGGGCGGTAGAGATGCTCAGGCAGTCCTGGGCATCGGTGGCGAGGACGTCAACCAGGCCAATTTCGGCGGCCTCCTCGGCAGTGATGGTGCGTCCGCCGAGGATCATCTCGAGGGCGCGCAGGGTGCCGGTGCCATTGTTCTGCTTGTAGAGCAGGCGCGGGAGGCGCTGGGTGCCGCCGTAGCCGGGGAGCAGGCGCAGATTGATCTCGGGCTGGCCGAACTCGGCGTGCAGGTCGGTGACGCGGAAGTGGCAGGCCAGGGCGAACTCGAGACCGCCGCCGAGGGCCACGCCGTTGATGGCGGCGACGCAGGGCTTGTCCATGCGCTCGATCTTGCGGAAGGCCAGGTGGGCGTTGTTGGGCAGGGCGATGGCATCCTCGACCGTGTGGATATCTTCGAGCAACTGGCGAATATCGGCGCCGGCGACGAAGCTCCTGGTACCCTGGCCGGTGAAGATCACGGCGAAGACGTCCTGGCGGCGCGACAGGTGATCGACGATGGTGTTCAATTCGTCGAGGGCGCGCTCGTTAAGGGCGTTGACCGGCGGGTTGGTGATCGTCACAATCGCCAGGCGCTTGACGGCCTCGGCCTTCGCCCGCGGGCCGGCGGTGATGGCGTGGTACTCGATGCGGAAGTAGCGATAGCGCTCGAAGATCTGCTGCTCGTCGGAGAGCTTCTGCTTGCGCTTCCACTCATCGATCTTCTGGCGGATCTCGTCGAGCGACTCGGGGTTCCGCAGGGTGGTGGTGTCGCCCAGGGGTTCATCGAGCATCAGGTTGCGCAGGAAGCGGCGCATATACTTGCCGCTGCGCGTCTCGGGGAAGGCCGAGACCTCGATATAATCCTCGGGAACGGCGACCATGCCCTTCTCATTGCGCACCAGGTCATCGAGGCGCCGGCGGTCGGTGCTGGTGAGGCGGCGGCCAGGGGCGGTGAGAATGAAGGCGACGGGCGTAAGCCCCTTCTCCCGATGGGGCGCGCCGACGACGATGCAGTTGCCGACGGGCGAGTCGGGGGTGATCTGCTTATCGCGGAGGATGGCGCCCTCGATCTCCTCGGTGCCCATGCGGTGCCCGGAGACGTTGATCACATCGTCGGAGCGGCCGTGGAGGGTGAACGAGCCATCGGCGTACTTCATCGCGAAGTCGCCCTGGACGTAGGCCCACTCGCCGTTGGGGCCGCGCCGCCAGTAGGTCTTCACGAAGCGTTCGGCATCGCCGCGCCAATCGCTCAAGGGGCGCTCGCCGCGCACGGCGGCCTCCAGCGTGGGCACGTCGCCCCAGATGGTGCGGGTGAGGTAGGGATAGGCGGCGGTAATGACAATCTCGCCCTTCTCCTCCAGATCGGCCGGGCGGTAGACCGGCTCGCCGCCTTCCGGCGGGGTCTCGGCCACCCAGACATCGCCGACGATCCAGGGCAGGGGGTAGGTATGCGCGTCGGGGCGCAGCGGGAAATCATCGTTGCCGTAGAAGTGGGTCCAGACGATCCCGCCGTGCTCGGTCGCCCAGTACGAGTTTATGTACTGGGGCGACATAATCTCCATGCCGAACTGCTGGACCGCGGGCGAGACCGGCTCGGCGCAGAAGGTGCACACGCGCAGCGAACTCATATCGTACTGCTGCACGTCGGCCACGTTCTGGGGATTGGTCATCACCGACTTGAGGAAGGTGACGCCGGCCTTGAAGACCTGCACCTTGTTGCGTTCGATGACGCTGGCGAAGCGGCCCGCGCTGGGGAAGACCGGCGAGCCTTCGAGCAAGATGCTGGTGCAGCGGCTGGCCAGGCTGGCGGTGATCATGTAGCTCTGGCCGGTGATCCAGCCCGGATCGGCCACGACGAAGACCGTGTCACCCGGCTCGGCGTCGAAGCTGACCTTCATGGTGTGGACCAGGCTGGCCACGTAGCCGCCGTGGACGTGGACGACGCCCTTGGGCTTGCCGGTGCTCCCGCTGGTGTAAATGATGAACATCGGGTACTCGGCGTCCACGGGGATGCAGGGGGCCAGGCTGGTGAGGACGGCGTAGAACTGTTCGACGGGCAGGGCGAGCAGGTCGGCTTCGGAGTTGACGGCAAGGCCGCGGGCGCGAGCGGTGGCGAGGATCTGCTCGAGGGCCTGCGCGGTCAGTTCGTGGCTCCAGCGATCGCGCTCGGGGCGCCAGAGGAGTTCCTGGGCGGTATGCTTGACCACGATCACGGCTTCGACGCGGGGCGGAGAAGCCACGAGCGCCTTGGCGACAGTGGTGCGGATCTGGGACTGCACGGCGACATCGAGGCCGCTCAGTTCCTGGAGCGCCTTGCCAACGCCGCGCATCACATCGGAGCGCTCGACGGTGATGTCCTCGGCGATGGTGGCCTGTACCGTGGTGACGATCTTGCCGGCGTGTTCCGGCTTGACGCCCAGTCTGGCCAGCGTCTGCTCGACAATCGCCACCGCCGTCTCAACGGGGATGAACTTATCGAGCGCCTGGTCGGTATAGACCTCCTTATAGGGCACGATCTGGGCGTTGCGGTAGGCCCCATCGGAGGTGATCACCACGCGGGCGCCGGCATTGTGAATGCGGTCGCTGAGGGTCTTGTCGGAGAAGCCGCCGAAGACGGGGGTGTAGATGATGCCCAGGCGCTTGGCCGCCTCGGTGTAGTAGATCTGGTCGAGGATGTTGGGCATATTGAGGGCGATGCGATCACCCTGCTTGAGACCGAGACCGGTGAGCACCAGGGCGGCCTTGACAACCTCGAGCAACAGGCGCTTGCGGGTGACCTTCTCTTCGGTCACCGGGCCGCCGCGCCCGCCGTTGAGCGAGTTGTCCCAGCGGTCACCTTCGAAGACGAGGGCGAACTCGTCGCCGTAGCCAAGGAGCACGTGGCGGTCAACTTCGTTGAAACAGGCATTGGTCAGACCGCCTTCGAACCAGCGATAGAAGGGCGGGTTGTCGTCGTTGAAGGCGCGCGCCCAGGGCTGATGCTCGGCCCCATACGGCACATCGACCGGGGCGCCGGTCGCGGCGTCCAGCCCGGTCCAGCGGTTTTCCGACTCGTCCCAGGTAATCCAGGCCTTGAGGGCCGGATCGTACCAGTGGATCGCGCCGCGGGCGATCGCGCCGAAAAATCCGCCGGGATCGGCCAGGAAAGCGCGGCGTTGGGCCTCCCAATCGGTGCGGGAGCGGATGGGGTTACTGCGCGGCGCGCGAGGGGGGGCGAGGTGCGCGGCCTCGATCATCGGTAAGCCTCCACTTTCAATACTACCTACCGAGTGTCGTGTCGTTACGACACTTCCAGGCTCGCGTCGGTTGTGACGCGATGAACAAAGGGGACTATAGGGTAGCGTAACCGGTATGACGCACTTCGTCAAGGGTGACTTGGGCGGGCGACGCCTACCCGTTCTGGTGGGTAGGGGGTACGGTTCTTGTGCCTCCTTTCGTTCGGTGCGGAGGTGGGGAAACCTGGTTTCCCCACCCCCCGCCATCCGCTCTCACCAGGGTATGCCTGGGAGGGTGAAGCCCTCCTGGTTCACGGTATGGTTTGCTCGTGGGTGACCACCCGGTAGGGCGTGAACCCGCGGGCCCGGTAGTTGGCGAGGGCGTAGGGGCCGTCGAGGGTGCAGGTATGCACCCAGACGCGCCGGGCGCCGTCGGCGTAGGCGCGCTCCACGCCGGTGGAGAGCAGGTGCCGGCCATAGCCGCGCCCATGGAACGGCGGAAACAGACCGAAATAGGCCACCTCGGCCCCCGGTTCCTCCGACTCGTGGTTCAGTTCGATGTAGCCGGCCGGCGTGCCGCGCAGGTAGAGCACCAGCACCGAGACGCTCGGGCGCGCCAGATAGCTGCCCAGGCGCTCATCGCTCCAGGTGAGCCGGTCGATCCAGTGGTACGGCTCGCCGACGGCGCGGTACAGAAAACGGTAGAAGGCGGGCAGCGGCTCGCGGGCCTCGATGATCCGCAGCTCGGGATCGGGGCTGAAGGCCGGGCGGAAGTGCGCGCGGGTCGGCAGTTCAAGATAGGTGGTGGTGACGGTAACGGTCGGCATAGAGGGAAGTTTAGATTGCGGATTTTTGATTGTGGATTTTTGGTTGCCGATTGGGTGCGGCGTGCATGCGATTGTGACTGGTGATTACAGACGTTGAATCGCCGATGGGGCGCCGCGGCAGGACGGTTTGACCACATCTTATGCTACCACACGCTGGGACATCTCTGGTTACACGACCGGCCGGTCCTCGCCCGGTAAGGCTAAAGCGCCGGCAGCGCCGGCGCTTTAGCCTTACTCCTTACAATATCGCGCGCTGCTGCGCATAGGGATAGCACAAGTCGCGAGTTGCCTGTATACTACGCTCCAACGACACACGAGACGAAAGCTGGAGGGGCGCGATGCAACGCTACTCATGGACGTGGCTGCGGACCATCTGGCGCGCGCGGGTTGAACCGCCGGCGCTTGCCGCGCTGCTGCTGACGGGGCTGAGTCTGCCGCCGCTGCTGATGCTGGAGGTGCTGACAGCGGGGCAGGCGGCCCGTGTGGCGGTAGCGATGGGCTGGGCGGCGATCGCGCTGCTGGTGTTGCGCCTGGTGCCGCTGCTGCGGCACGAACGCTGGCGCCTGGCGGCGCTGGCGCTGATCCTCGCGGGCGCGCTGGCCGGAGCGTGGTTCGGATTCACGCCGGCGGCGCGGGCCCAGGGCGGGTTGAGCTTCAAATCCGCGCCGCGCATCTCGCAGGGGGCCTTCGGCCAGATCCTCGCCGCCGCCGGCTCGCCCGCCGCGCCGCACGCCGATGAACTGTACAGCATCATCGTGGCCTACGGCCTGGATCCGGCGGTGGCGCTGGCCTTCTTCCAGCACGAGTCGCAGTACTGCACCACGGGGGCCTGCGCGCGGGGCGATCTGCGGAACTGGGGCATGCAACGGCGGGCCATCCGCGCCGAACGCTCCCCCGGCGTGGTGCAGGGCTTCGCGCGCTACCATACCTGGCAGGACGGGATGCGCGACTGGTGCGAACTGATCCTCGGCTACATCAATCGAGGCATGGATACGGTCGAGAAGGCCGTGCCGGTCTACGCCCCTCAGTCGGATGGGAACGTGCCGACGGCGTACATCGGGGCCATCCGGCGGCAGGTGGCGGCCTGGTCGGGCCGGGTCATCGGCGAGCCGTCGTTACGGGCGTACGACGGCTCGCTGGAACTGGCCCTGGTCGCGGAGACCTTTCTGGCCTCCGACGTGCAGTTTCATCCTACCTGGGCCTTTCACAACTACATGCTGAGCGAGGCCCACGCCGGGCGGCCCCTCGGCGCGCCGCTGGACGAGAGCCGCATCATCAACGTTGGCGGCCAGCGCTTCGCGGTGCAGGTCTTCGCCCTCGACACGCTGTACACGCCGGTCGCCGCGACCGCCAGCGAGACCAACTGGGCCGATGTGCGCCGGCTCAGCGATCTGCTGCGCCAGGGGCCGGCGCCGACCCCCGCGCCCACGAATACGCCGCCCAGGCGATGAGGATCACCGGAGGCCGTACCGTTCCAGAAGGGCGGTATCGGCGAGCAGGGGGGCGCCGGGGCCGTCGTAGGCCACCACTCCCTCGTTGAGCACGATCACCCGCGGGAAGGCCTCGGCGACCATGGCCAGGTCGTGGGTGGCGACGAGCATGGCCTGGGGCAGGGCGCGCAGCAGGGCGATCAGGCCGCGGCGGGCGCGGGGGTCGAGCCCGGAGGAAGGCTCGTCGAGGGCCAGCAATACCGGGTCCATGGCCAGGACGGTCGCGATCGCGACCCGTTTGCGCTGCCCCAGGCTGAGGTGGTGGGGCATGCGCCGTTCAAAGCCGCTCATGCCCACCTGCTCGAGCGCCCGGCTCACCCTGGCTCGCACCTCGGCTTCGCCCAGGCCCATGTGCAGCGGCCCGAAGGCGACGTCATCGAACACGGTCGGCGAAAAGAGCTGGTCGTCGGGGTCCTGGAAGACCATGCCTACCCGCGCGCGGACGTGGCGCAGGGTGGCGTTGCTGAGCGGGGCGCCCTCCACCAGCACGGTGCCGGAGGTGGAGCGCAGGACGCCGTTCAGGTGCAGGAGGAGGGTGCTCTTGCCCGCGCCGTTGAGCCCTACCAGGGCGGCCTTCTCGCCTGCGGCCAGGCGCAGGGAGACGCCGCGCAGGGCGGGGGTGCCGTCGGGATAGGCATAGCGCACCTCGTGCAGTTCGAGCAGCGGAGGGGGGAGGGAGAGGGTCGGCGATGGATGGGTTCGTGGTTGGAGGGAGGCGCTCACGAGAGTGCTTTCAACGCCAGTGGGCCAGCCAGACGATGGCGGCGAGCAGGGCGGCGCCAGTGATCAGCAGGCCTCGCTCGCCGCTGGTGAGGGGGCGGGCGGGCAGGCCGCGCCACTGGCCGGTGTAGCCGCGGGAGAGCATGGCCGCGTGGATGCGCTCGCTGCGCTCATAGGCGCGTAGAAAGAGCGTCCCGACCATACCCCCAAGCACCCCGGCGCGCCAGGCGATGGTCCCGCCCATGCGGCGCCCCGGCAGGGCGGCGGCGCGGCTGTCACGAGCGCGCAGCAGGCGCTCGGCTTCGTCAACCAGCACGAACAGGTAACGGTAGGCGAAGCCGAGCATCGCTACCAGCATCGAGGGGAGGCCGAGGGAGCGCAGCGCGCCAAGGACCTCGGTGAAGCGGCTGGTTGCCATGAGCAACAGGGCGGCCTGCACCGAGAGCCAGGTCTTGAGGATCACCGCCACAAACGCGACCAGGCCGGCATCGGTGACGGTGATGGTCAGGGGCCCAGGGGACAGGACGACGACCGGCGCGCCGGGGCGGGTAAAGGCCAGGGTCAGGGCTGCGAGGGCGAACGGGACCGCGATGAAGGCGCGCCGGAGGATGAGGCCGGGGCCGACGGCTGAGCGAAGAATCGCCCACCAGAGCAAGGCCGCGATGGCCGCCAGGGCCAGCCAGCGCCCGGCGGGGACGAGGGCCAGGGCCAGCACCAGCGCCAGGGTGAGCGCGAGCTTCACCCGCGCATCGAGGGCGTGAATGGGGCTGGCCCGGTCAACATACGGGTCGAGGGATGATGCGAGCGCCATGGCCGTATTGTAGCGTGCTCCCGATAAGCCGGCAAGCCCTCTCGTGGAAGCAGGGCCACGGCAACGTCGCGCACCGCACGGAGGTTAAGGGGGCCGCAGGCCCTCAACGCTCCTCCCTTCCTGGTGCGGCCCCTCCGAACCTCCTCGTAGCGGAAGCCGCGGCGAGTGACCAGGTAGGGCGCATCGCTCGTTTGGGGCATTGGGACGCCCGGATCTCCTCTCTCGTCTGCCGCACGCGGGAGAGAAAAGGGATCGGATAACCAGGTTATCCAGATAGGCTCTTACCTCCCCTCAGAGGCGAAATGCCAGAGCAGTGTTACCTCGTCGTCTCCTGACCGGATTCCTGGCGACCACGGGTCAGGAGCATGATGCCGTAGGCCAGGGCGAAGACGATGAGCAGGCCGATCACCCCGGAGAGCATGGTGGAGAGGGGCCCGTCGAGGCCGGGGATGGTATAGTCTGGCAGCAGGTTGTAGGCCGGGTCCAGGGCGCGCTCGATGAACCCGTGGTCCTCGGCGACGCGCTCGAGGCCATCGGGGTCAGCCGAGGCGAGAGGCGAGAGCAGGGCCAGCCCGACGGCGATGGCCAGGCCGATGAGCGTCACGGAGAGCATGGCACCGCGACTCATGGCCCGGCCCAGGGCGCGGGCGTCGAGGCTGCCGGCGAGGGCGGGCACGAGATCGGGCCGCGTGGTGGCGACGAAGGCCAGGGCGGCGACGGTGATCAGCCCCTCGCCGATCGCGATGAAGGCGTGGACAAAGAGCATCGCGGGGAAGACTACCGCGGCGGAGAGGCCCGACAGCACCAGTTGCAGCGAGGTGAGGAAAGCGGCGACCATCACCGAGAGCCAGGCGGCCACGAAGCCGGCGATGATCAGGCCCCAGGGCTTGCCGCTGGCGGCGCGGATCAGGGGTATACCCACGCCATAGCCCACCAGGGCGGTGGCGACGCCCATGTTGAAGACGTTTGCGCCCAGGGCCAGGAGGCCGCCATCCTGAAAGAGCAGCGCCTGCAACGCGATCACGCAGGCCATCACCAGCATCCCCGCCCAGGGGCCAAGCAGCAACGCCGCGAGCGCGCCGCCGAGGAGGTGGCCCGAGGTGCCGCCAAGCACGGGGAAGTTGAGCATCTGGGCGGCAAAGATGAAGGCCGCCATCACCCCCATCAAAGGAACCCGACGTTCGTCGAACCCCGGCACGCGCTGCACGGCGACGGCCAGCGCGGCGATGGTCAGCGCCCACCACAGCAGGGCCACCGGGGCGGAGAGAAAGCCGTCCGGAATGTGCATCCCCAGCAGCATGGCCTGGCCGAGGGCTTGAACCAGCATACGCTCCTCCTTGAGACTTCACGCATCGGATTACAGCGAGACATTTCCAGGTCCCCGTTCCAGCGCGGCTTCTCGGCGCGTCAAAACGGGCAAGGGCGCAGGGGTCCCAGGCTCCCGCTCCCCGCTGCCACGCAGGCTCACTGTACACGATAGGGCTGTAAGGTGCATTATACCCGATGAAGGTAGGAGGGCGCGGCCCCGGGGCCAGGTACTCTGTGAACCTATAGCGTTCCTCGAAAAGGTTGATCCGCAACGATGGCGGCACGAGCGCCGCGAGCCACACGGCTCAGTGTCCTCAGTGGATCAAGCGTTTCGGTCAGTGCTCTAGTTTTTCGGCAACGCCGCCCTCTCCGCAACCCTCGCCCGCCGGGGGAGGGAGTCCGGCGCCTCCCCCTCACGGGGGGAGGTTGGGAGGGGGGCGGAACTGCATGGAAACGTAGTTTACAGACTACGAGGGCCTTGCGCAACGTCCGTGCGGAAGCGGCGCCGCCCTGTGCCCCGTTGCGGGCGGCGGACGTTGCATTGGCCCCGGGCGCGGCCCTCCTGGCATCTCAGGCGCCCCCGGGGCGTTCATTGCGCTGCCGGCGCATATACTCCAGCACGAGCGGATCGATCAGCCCCCGGTCGAGGCCGGTGAGGCGCATCTCCAGGTTTTCGATCCCACCGTAGGTTTCCAGGGCGATGCGGGTGAGTGCCTCGAAGTGGCCATCGGCCGGGCCGCTGTAGTAGCCCATGGTGTTGAGAAAGAGCTGGATCTCGCGGGTCAATTCGGGGGTGAGGGGAACGAGGGTGGCCGGGTCAGGAGCAGTAAGATAGAAGCGGTGGAGGCGGAGCAGCCGTTCCAGTTCGGCGAGGGGATCGGGATGGTCGTCCACGCGCAGATCAACGTAGCGGTCGAAGTTGCCGCCATAGGCGCCGCCGGCGCGCGCGACGTAGAGCGCCGCCGACTGGCGGCCGCGCCGGTCGCCGCCGGCCGCCTCACCGGCGGCCAGGGCCAGCACCAGCCGTTCGGCCAGTTCGCCCCGCGCGGTCTCGAAACGTTCGGCCATGGCCTCGACAACCCGCGGCCCGGCCAGGATGTTGCCCAGTACGACATAGCCCGCGCCGAGGCGATGGCCGGCCCAGGGCATACAGGCCGAGCCCGTGTAGGCCGCCATGCCGCCGCGAGCGTCAACCAGGCCCACCTGCCGCTGATCGCGGCCCGGGTCCTCTTGCAACAGGCGCGCGAGCGTTTCGGCGGCGCTGAGACCTTCGGCCATCAGCGCCAACCCGTCGGGGCCGTAGCGGATATTGGCCAGGGCCTGAGTCGCGAGGGCGCCTGCGCCAGCGCGCGCCCAGGGCACGACCGATCCAACGGCCAGAAACTTCGATTGCACGGCGACGCCCAGGTCGCCATTCGCGGGATCACGGGCCACAACCGAGAACGTGGCAAGCACCGGCATGGCTGTTCCCTTCATCTTATGTCTGCGCGTGCCGCGCGCATGCTCTCTCGAGTTTTCCTGGCAGGGCGCAGCCCTCGGCAACATCTGAAGCGCGGGGCCGGCCCCGCAGACGTCGCATTGGCCCCCAGGGCCACGTCAACGTCCTGGCTGAAGGCCCTCACCCCCTTCCCCCTCCTCTCAGGTGCAGGGTGTTTCGAGCGAGCAGAGGTTTTCGGCATGCCAGCGCGCTTACGACCCCCACCCCGCTGACCCCCTGACCCCCTGCCCCCCTCTTCTCAGGTGTAGGGTTTTCCGGCCTATCCTCGCGTCGCATTCGCCATCTGGGACATTGGGACGCCCAACTTCCCCCTCTCCACCGTCGGTGGAGAGGGGGGTGAGGATTGCAAGCGCATTGGCATGCCGAAAACTCCTTCTCGCTCGAAAACCCCTACACCTGAGAACTGCCCCCCTCTCCGCTGGACAATGGAGGGAGATTCCGGGGCGGTGAACGACCTTGACCTGGCCCTGAAACCCCCGCACCCGGATCAGTATAGTAGTATACTGGATGAGCATTGCGACAGGTGAAGCCTGGACAGGGCTGATGCAAAGTCGGCGGCAAGGCGCTGCCCCGGCGTGAACACCTGTCCGGTACGATGCAGGCGCCACCCAATCATCCGTACCAGCGAGGTGTTCACGCTGGAGGCGACCACAGGGACCGTTCACCCGTGCGGCAGCGAGCGCGCCTGTA
>DAOUDA010000013.1:0-2898 GCA_034431835.1 Chloroflexaceae bacterium
CGCGCGCAAGTGGCGACCTCGCTGGCGGCCCCGTAGCCGCAGGCCCGGCACAGGGCGAGCGTCTCGTCGCCGGACGGCGAGAGGGCCATGTACGCCCGCGCCTCGCCCTCGCCCGGCGCACCGGCGGCCTCGACGGCCACGCAGCGCACCCCGCAGCGGCCAAAGATGCGCTCAAAGGCCGCCCCGACGCGCGCGAAGGCCGCATCGAGACCGGCGTCGTCGGCATCGAAGGAGCAGGCCGTCAGGAGGGTGAACTCGCGCAGGCCCAGCAGGCCGCCCCGGACGCGCGTCTCGTCGCGGTAGACCGTCTGGATGGCGTAGACCAGCGCCGGCAACTGGCGGTAAGAGCCGATCTCGCGCCGGGCCAGTTCGACGAGCGCCGCCTCGTGGTCCGGCGCGAGCGCCAGGGGCCGCTCGGCGCGATCGCGCAGCCTGAGCATCCGCGGGCCATAGGCCAGTTCGTGTCCCGTCCGCTCCCAGAGCGTGGCCGGCTGCACCAGCGGGACGCGCACCTCCTGGCCGCCGAGGCGGGCCAGTTCTTCGCGCATCAACGCCTCGATGCGCCGCGCGGCGGCCAGGCCCAGGGGCAGCAGGGCGAAGCTGCCGGGGGCCAGCGCCCGCGTCAGCCCCGCGCGCAGGGCCAACTGGTGGCCGATCTGTTCGGCTTCCGCCGGAGGCTCGCGGAGGGTGCGACCGAGCAGTGTGGTAAGGCGCATGGCGGGTCTCCTGTGGTCCTCACCCTCCCCCGCCTCGCTGCGCTCGGCGCCCCCTCCCTCTCCACCGCAGGTGGAGAGGGAGGGGGCAGGGGGAGGGTGAGGAAAGCATCCTGACGCTACTTCAAGGAGCCTTGGAAAATCCGGTTTTTCCGTATCACCCTGGCCGCGCGGGAGGGCGCAGCCCTCCCGGAAACGTCCCCTCACCCCTCGGTGATGGCAAACAGCAGCCCGGCCTCGCAGGCCAGATCCCCCTCGACCGTGGCGCGGCCCCGGGCCTTGCCCACCCCGCGCCGGAACTTCTCGACGCTCACTTCCAGCCGCAGCGCCTCGCCGGGGCGCACCACCCGCCGGAAGCGGCACTCGTCGATCCCGGCAAAGACCGCCAGCTTCCCCCGGTGCTCGGGCAGGCTCAGGGCGGCGACGGCCCCCGTCTGGGCCAGGGCCTCGACGATCAGCACCCCGGGCATGATCGGGTTGCCGGGGAAGTGGCCGGCGAAGTGCGGCTCATTGGCGCTGACCAGTTTCTCGGCCACCGCCCGCGCCCCCGGCTCAAGCTCCAGCACGCGGTCTATCAACAAGAAGGGATAGCGATGCGGAATGATCGCCATGATCTCCTGGGTGGATAGCATGGGAGTCCTCTTATTCCATTTTGGATTTTGGATTTTGGATTGCTGTCTCCTGCATCCCAATGCCGCTTCCAATCCAAAATCCAAAATCCAAAATCCCAAATCCCATCCGGCCATAGGGTACCATAAAAACGCCGGGCAATCCGCTCGCCCCGCATCCCTGCCGTCCGGCAGCCAGAACCGTGCTTGTTCAGGTTTACCGCAGAGCGCGCGGACGGTTTCAAACGGCACCTCCTCCACGCCCTCTGCGGTGATCCTTCTTCCGTACCTGTTCAGATTTACCGCAGAGCGCGCAGAGGAACGTAGAGGGTGAACGGTTGGAAAGCCCTCCGCGCCCTCTGCGGTGCGAACGTGTTCGGTAGATGTGAACACTATCCCGTCTTCTCCCTTTGACGCTCATGCCTCTCTGCTGCTATAATCCCGCCCATTACTGCTATACGGTCGCCGCGCGCGGCCCCGCCCCGCCCGGACGTAGCGGCCGATTATTCCCACGTGGAAGGTGAGCCCTCCACGCGCTGCCAGTGATCGATCCTGCATTCTCTTGAGCATTCGAGGAGGTGGTGCCTATCGCCGGTCCCCCGTTCCCTGGCGGAGCCTTTCGTTGCGGTTTCAGTTGATTCGGTCGGGGCCTCAACGCGACCGGTGGCTCGTTCGGCCACACCCGCCCCGCCCCCAATCGGCAATCCAGAATCCGCAATCTCACATCACAAAGGTGCTTCCTATGCAAACAGACACCCCTGTGCGACGGCGGGCGCTTGTCGTCGCCATGCTCCTGGCCCTGCTCGTCCCGGTGATCGCCGCCTGTGGCGGCGCGCCGGCCGCCCAGGCCCCCACGACCGCGCCCGAGCCCACCGCGGCGCCCACTGCCGCGCCCGCGGCCACCACTGCGCCCGCGGCGACCGCCGCGCCCACCGAACCTGCCGGCGCGAGCCAGGCGGTCTACACCACCGAGAACGGCCTGATGACCGTTGCCGCCGTCGAGTGCGGCGGCGATTACACCGGCCTGCTCAAGGAGATCGCCGCGGTGGACCCGCTGACGGTCCGCTTTACCTTCTGCGTGCCCGATCCGGCCTTCCGCGCCAAGGCTGCCTTTACGCCCTTCGCCATTCTGCCCAGCGAGTACCTCGAGTCCACCGGCGGCACCGGCGAACTGATCGAGCGGCCCATCGGCACCGGCCCCTACCAGGTCGAGAGCTGGACCCGCGGCGATAATATCACCCTCAAGCGCTTCGACGACTACTGGGGCGATCCGGCCAAGACCGAGACGCTGATCTTCCGCTGGAGCGCCGAGGCCGCCCAGCGCCTGCTGGAGTTGCAGTCGGGCACCGTGGACGGCATTGACAACATCGCCCCCGACGCCTTCGAGGTGGTCGCCGCCGACCCGAACCTGCAACTGATCGAACGCGAGGCCCTCAACGTCTTCTATGTCGGCATGAACAATACCTCCCCGCCGTTCGACAACGAGAAGGTGCGCCAGGCCATCGCCATGGGCATTGACCGCCAGCGCATCGTTGACAACTTCTACCCGCCCGGCTCCGAGGTGGCGAGCCACTTCA
>DAOUDA010000014.1:0-2656 GCA_034431835.1 Chloroflexaceae bacterium
CGCGGCCAGCAACTCGCGGCGCAGGGGCTTCGGGGCGGCTTGCAGGCCGGCGGCCATGGCGCGCAGAGCGGCGGGGTCGTCGGCTGAGGGAGCGACGGCCAGCAGCAGGCTGGCCAGCTCGCGGGCCTCGGCGCGCGGCTCGGCGAGATAGGCCTCCCAGGCCCGCTCGCGGGCGGCCTCGGCTTCTTCGCGGGTCTCGGCCTCGATCGCGTCAAGCTCCTCGGCGTCGGCCAGGCCCGTTTCGAGGATCCAGGCGCGCATCCACAGCAGCGGGTCGTGGGCGCGTTCCCACTCCAGGCGCTCGGGCGACTTGTAGCGCTCGTGGCTGCCCGAACTCGAATGGCCCTGGGGCTGGGTCATCTCGGTGACGTGGACGAGGGCCGGGACGTGCGCGGCGCGCGCCCGCTCGGCGGCCCACAGGTACGTCTCGCGCAGGGCCGGGTAGTCCCAGCCCCGGACGGTGTAGAGATCGAAGCCCTGGTTCGAGCCGGGGCGGCGCCGGAAGCCGGCCAGCAGCGCCGACAGGTCGCCGCCGCTGATCTGGTACTCGTTGGGCACGGAGATGCCGTAGCCGTCGTCCCAGATCGAGATCACCGCCGGGGCCTGCAGCACGCCGATGGCGTTGATCGCCTCCCAGAAGAAGCCCTCGGCGCAACTGGCGTTGCCGATCGTGCCGAAGGCCACCTCATCGCCGTTATGGGAGAACTGGCTCAGGTGGCGCAACTCCTCAAGTTCGCGGTAGAGGCGCGAGGCGTGGGCCAGGCCGACCAGACGGGGCATCTGGCCCGCGGTGGGAGAGATGTCGGCGGAACTCTGCGGCGTGGCGGTCTGGGGCATCCAGCGGCCCTCGGCGTCGAGCTGCCGGGTGGCGAAGTGAGCGTTCATCGCCCGCCCGGCGGTGGAGGGGTCGGCCGTCACGTCGGTATGGCCGAAGAGCTGGGCGAAAAACTGCTGCGGGGTGAGCAGGCCGAGGGCGAAGAGCAGGGTCTGGTCGCGGTAGTAGCCGGCGCGGGTGTCGCCGGGGCGCATCACGCGGGCCAGGGCCAGTTGGGCCACCTCCTTGCCATCGCCGAAGATGCCGAACTTGGCGTTGCCGCTCATCACCTCGCGCCGGCCGATCAGGCTGACGTGGCGGCTGAGCCAGCCCAGGCGGTAATCCGAAAGCACCTCGGCCTGGGCGAAGGTGAGGGCCGGTCGTTCACGAAGATCAAACTCGAATTCTTCTATCATTGTTTTTCCTCCGGAGCATCGTTGGTCCGAATCTCTCAACGTGTACAAACCAGGGGAAAGCGGGCCTTCCTCGCGCCCCGGCCCGCCGGGGTGAAATAGTCGCGCGCGAAACGGTTCTACACTGTCAGCATAGATCCCGGGTAAGGCGCTGTCCAGTACCTCTTAGGTTCCAGGGTGATACGCTGGTGTGAGTCCTCACCCTCCCCACGGCCCCCTCCCCTACCCGACGGAAGGATCTTGCCTCGGAACGCCTACACCGGGCGCGCGGCGGCGACGCTCTCGGTCACGGCGGTGATGAAGCCCTCGGCCACCGCCGACAGGGTGGCCTCGCGCCGGTAGACCAGGGCGAAGGTGAAGATGTCGGGCAGGTCGTGGATGGGGAGGGCGGCCATGCCGCTCTGGCGCTCGGCGGGGGAGAGGAGCGAGCGGGGCAGGACGGTGCTGACGCCGCCGTGCTGGACGATCAGCTTGAGGGTGGCGACATTGTCGATGTTGAGCACGGGGTTGAGTTCGCGGGAGTGCTGGGCGAAGATGCGCTCGAGGATGCGGCGCATGGCGAAGCGCTGGTTGAGCAGGGCCAGGCGTTCGACGAAGAGTTGCTCAACGCTGACCGGGCGCTCCGCGCGGGCCAGGGGGTGATCGGCGGCCACCAGGAGCGCCAGGCGGTCGCGGTACAACTCGTGGACCACCAGGAAGGGCTGCGAGCGCAAGCGTTCGGGGGCCAGCCCGAAGAGGCCCAGTTCGAGCTTGCCCTCTTCCACCAGCCCGAACAACTCCTCGGTGCCGCTGACCGTCACGTTGACGCGCGCGGCGGGGAAGCGGTGTTGAAAGAGGGCGAAGGCCGGGGGCAGCAAGGTGTCGGAGAGTGGCTCGATGCAGCCGACATTCAACACGCTGCCCGCCTGGTCGCGCCGGGAGGCCATACTCTGGCGGGCGGCCTGCATACGTTCGAGGATGTCGCGGGCATGGGCGATAAAGGCCGTCCCGGCGGGGGTGAGGCTCACCCGGCGGCTCTGGCGGGTGAAGAGTTCCACCCCCAGTTCTTGCTCGAGCGCGGCGATCTGCCGGCTGAGGACGGGCTGGGCCACGTAACACAGTTCGGCCGCCTTGCGGAAGTTCTGCGTATGGGCGGCGGCCAGAAAGTAAGTTAGCTTCTGCGCGTCCATTGCACGTCATTGTCTGGAGCGCTCGCGTCTCCGCGGGGGAGCGCGTCCATGCCCATCATTGTACCAGCCGGGCGGCGTATGCGTCCATCCTGGCCAGGTGGTTTGAGGGCTCATGCAAAGTCTTTGGGGCGAGCCCCAAACTCCATATGTTGCGTTGATTTTGGCGGCGTAGTACTACAACGAAGGTTGGCCTTCTGCCGCATCAGTACGCTGTACGCCTGTCACCCTGAGCGGAGGCGTAGCCGGAGCGAAGGGTCCCG
>DAOUDA010000015.1:0-33463 GCA_034431835.1 Chloroflexaceae bacterium
AACCGAGACCCTTCGCTCCGGCTACGCCTCCGCTCAGGGTGACAGGCGTACAGCGTACTGATGCGGCAGAAGGCCAACCTTCGTTGTAGTAATAACGGGGAGTCCTGGTTTCCCCGGGCCCTCGCCGGCCCGGGAGGGGTTCGTCCGTCCGACGAAGCCGCGGAGGGACCAAGATGGATCGTCTCACACCCGAACTGATCCTGCATGATCTGGGAACCACGACCCTGCCAGGCGCCGTCCACTGCTATGATACCGTCGGTTCAACAATGGATCTGGCGCGTGAGTGGCTGGCGACGCACCCGGAGGCGCCAGGGTCAGCGCTGATTGTCGCCGAAGTGCAGACGAGCGGCCGCGGACGCCTGGGCCGCCGTTGGGAAGCCCCCGCCGGCGCCGCCCTGCTGACCTCGCTGGCCCTGCGCCCTTCCGGGCTGGACCCTGCACGGGTCGTTACCCTGGTGTGGATGGCTGCCGTGGCTCTCTGTGAAGCCATCGAGACGGTCACCCCTCTCCGAGCCGCCCTCAAGTGGCCTAACGATGTGCTGCTCCCGATCGACGCCCCGGCAACAACATCAGCGATCCCGGGCGACAACCGGGATGCCGTGAAGGTGCAACCACGGTGGGCCAAAACCGCAGGTATTCTGGTTGAAGTCGGCCTGGGCGTGCGAGGTCTCGACTGGGCGATTATCGGCTGCGGCATCAACGTGAGCGCTGCGCCGCCCCCCGAGGCGTCGCGCTACCCGGCCACAAGCGTCACGGCGGCTGCGGGCGTACCGGTGGCGCGCCTGGATCTGCTGCGGGCCTTCCTGCGCCGTCTTGATTACTGGTACATCCGCCTCGGCATCGGCAACGAGGCGACGCTCTTCGCCGCCTGGCGCAGCCGCCTGCTGACGCTCGGCCAGGAGGTGCAGGTCGAAACGCCCGGCGGCCCGGTAACTGGCCGCGCCGAGGACGTGGACGAGACCGGCGCCCTGCACGTGCGCGATGGCGCGGGAACCCTCCATGTGATCGCCACCGGTGACGTGGGCCTGACGTGAAAACAGACGGTTGGCGGGGAGAAACCAGGTTTCCGGCTGCTCCTGCACATGGGAAGGTCTGGGAGGGCTAGACGAGAGTGTTCACATCTGCCGAACACGTTCGCACCGCAGAGGGCGCGGAGGGCTTGCAAAACGTTCACTCTCTACGTTCCTCGGCGCGCTCTGCGGTACAGCTGAACAGGTACGGCTACACCCTCCTGGGAGAACTCATTTTCGTCCGGTCATTGTGCGCCGCGGTCGCATGAACCTGATTTGAGGCCGTTCTCAGTCCAATTTCAGCCGATTTCGCGTTAGTCCGTAACTATCCTGTGGTATAGTAAGGGCCAATACCTGCAACCTTGGTGTGGAGATCAGGAGGTATGCCCCTTTTACTCCGGCGCCTCGTATACAGCGCCCTTCTGCTCATCAGCCTGATAGTGGCAGCCACGATGCTGCGTCTCGCCCTGGAATGGCGACAGGCTCTCGCAGACATCGACGCGATGATTGTCACTCCTGCCGCCATCGCGCTACCCGAAACGCCAGCCAATCCTCTGGAAGACCAGGCGTCCCCTCAGGATATCGGCGCCGGCAACTCCGGCCAGATCAACGCAGGGTCAGCCCAGGCAACCATTCCAGGACCTGCTGTTCCTGCCGCAGAGTCCAGCAACGCCCCTCAACTCAGTCAGGAGACGTTGAACATCCTGCTGCTCGGCACCGACGCCCGGCCCCGCGATACCAACCCGCCGCGTACCGACGCGCTGGTGCTCGTGCGTATGGAACGCGACAGCGGTCGCGTCAGCATGCTCTCCATCCCTCGTGACCTGTGGGTGTCCTACCCCGGCGGCGGCGAGGGCCGCATCAACGCGGCCTACGCCCGTGGCGAGGCGCGCTTCGGGCCGGGCGGGGGCGCCAGTCTGGCCAAGGCCACCGTCAGCCGGCTGCTCGATGTGAAGGTTGACAATTTCGTGCTGATCAACTTCCAGGGCTTTGAGACGCTGATCGATCAACTCGGCGGCATTAGCGTTGACGTGCCCGAAGCGATCTTCGATCCAGCCTATCCTACCGAAGACTACGGCACCATCGAGGTGCGCTTCCGGCCCGGGCGCCAGTGGTTCGATGGCCAACGCGCCCTGATCTACGCCCGGACGCGCCACGCCGACAGCGACTTTGGCCGCAACCAGCGCCAGCAACTGGTGTTGATGGCGATTTTTGAACGCATTCGCCAGCGTGGTCTGCTGCAACAGCTTACCAGCCTCGATGACTACACCCGCGCGCTGCGCGGATATGTCAAAACCGATCTGAGCCGCTCGCAAATGCTGGAGATCGCCAACTTTGCCCGCAGCGTAGACGGTGACAACGTGCTGCGCTACGCCATCGACTCGCGCAGCGTCGTTGACCTGCGCGATCCGGCCACCTTCGCCGCCGAGCCAGCGGCCCTGAAGCGCATCGTCGGGCAGTTCACCGGGCGGGCGGTCTCCACTGCCGGGGGGCGATAGGATCTCACAACCGTGTAAGATCTTATGAGGGAAGGGCGCGGGGAAACCAGGTTTCCCCGCCCTCCTTATTTCCGGGCGCCATGAACGACACCGTCCAGAGCGGCGCGGCTGCGCGGGGCGTTCTCTCGGCCGCGCTGCTCATTGCGGTCGGGAACATCCTCAGCCGGGTGGTCGGGTTCATCCGTGAGCCGATCATCGCCTACCACTTCGGGCGCGGCGTGGCAGTGGACGCTTTTCAGATCGCCTGGACGGCGCCGAGCACGATCTACGACATGCTGATCGCCGGGGCCGTCAGCGCCGCGCTGGTGCCGGTGTTCTCGGAGTATGCCGAGGGTGACCGCGACGAGTTCTGGCGGGTCGTTTCGGGCGTGCTGACCCTGGCCCTCGCCGCGCTGACGGCCATCGTCGCCCTGGCCCTCTGGCAGGCGCCCCTGATTGTGGCGCTCCTCACCCGCCCCCAGGAGGGCGCCCTGCGCGATCTGGCCGTCCCCCTGGTGCGCCTGCTGATGCCGGCGGTGCTGCTGATGGGCATCTCAGGGCTGGCGACGGCGGTGCTCCACGCCCAGCGACGCTTTCTGCTGCCCGCCTTCGTGATGGTGGCCTTCAACCTGGGAGTGGTGCTGGGGGTCGTCACGCTCCATGCGCAACTGGGCATCAACAGCCTGGCCGTGGGCGCCCTCATCGGCGCGCTGGCCCAGGTCGCGCTGCAACTCCCTGGCCTGCGCGGAGCGCGCCTGCAGCCGGCGCCGGGCGTCGGGCACCCCGCCGTGCGGCGGATCATGCGCCTGTATGCGCCGGTGGCGCTGGGGATCGGTTTTTCGATCATCGGCACGCTGATCGACCGCTGGCTGGCCTCCGGCTTCGAGGGCGCCCTCAGCACCATGCGTTACGCCACCACGCTGATCCAGTTCCCGCTGGGCCTGGTGGCTTCGGCGGTCGCCCTGGCAGTGCTGCCGACCCTGTCGCGCCAGAGCACCCTGGCCGCCGAGTCGGAGTTTCGGGCCACCCTGGCGATGGGGTTAAAGGTCGTGCTGCTGCTGATCCTGCCGGCAACGGCGGGGCTGGCGGCCCTGGCAACCCCGATCACCAGCCTGGTGTTTGAACGTGGGGCCTTTGGCCCCGCCGACACCAGCGTCACCGCCCTGGCCCTGTTGCTCTACCTGCCCGGCTTGCCGGCCGCCGCGCTGGATCAGGTGCTGATCTTCGCTTTCTACGCCCGCAAGAATACCCTGACGCCGAATCTGATCCAGGGCGCGGCCATTCTCTGTTATCTGCTGACGGCCCTGCCCCTGCTGTGGTTCACCCAGCTCGGCTTCCTGGCCCTGGTGGTCGGTAACTCGGCCCAGTGGATCGGCCACGCCCTGATCACCTTCGCATTGCTCAGCCGCGCGGCGCCGCTGCGCGGGCAGCGCCTGGGCGAAGCCGCGTTCAAGGGGGCGCTGGCCAGCGCGCTGATGGCCGCAGCCGTCGCCGGGCTTGCCGCGGCCCTGGGCGACGCGCCCGCCCTGCTCGTCGTGGCGCTCGCCGGGGGAGCCGGGATGCTGCTCTACCTGGCGGTGAGCGCCGCCCTGCGCCTGGAGGCCCTGGGGTTCTTTGTGGCCGCCCTGCGGGCGCGCCTGTAGCAGCACACGTCTTCCTGGGAGGGCGGGCCCTCCCACCTCCGTATGCGGGAGAAGTGTGGGGAAACCGGGTTTCCCCACACCCCTTCCACCAGGTAGTCTACCCGCTCCGTGTTGATCGCCTGATCGCGGGCCATTGGCCGACGCGCTGAGGCGTCAGGACGTCACCGCAAACTGGCGTGATAGCCATCAACACGGATGAGGTAGAACACCTTCCACCAAACGCGAGTAGTTATCCCGCGAGCCGCTCGGCAAGTTCCTCCACGCGTCGCAGAAAACGCGCGACGAACTCTGTCGCATCGAAAGACTCCACCAGGCGCACATTCGGTGCGCGCCCACTCCTGGCGAGGCAATCGCCCACGGTCTTGCCCAGGGTCAACTCGCTCGCCAGTTCCACCTCCACGTAGAGATCGCGCACCCGCGCCAGTTCCGGCCACCACACCAGCGCCAGGGCTGCCGGGTCGTTGATCGAGCAGCCCGCCCAGCCAAACTCCCGCAGGTGAAACTCGATATAGTAGCGGGTCGCCTCGGCGATGAAACGGGGGATCGGGCCGCCGCGCGCCAGCAGCCGGTCCACGTCGCCCTGGCTCAAACGCACGTCGCGGGTGATGTCCCAAGGCATGATCGTCAGCGGCATGCCGCTGGAGAGGACGATCTGGGCGGCGTGGGGATCGGCGAAGACATTGAATTCGGCCAGGGGCGTGATGTTGCCCTCGGCGCGGAAGGCCCCGCCCATGAAGATACACTCCCGGACCGCGCGGGCCAGGCGTGGCTCTTTGCGCAGCGCCAGGGCCACGTTGGTCAACGGCCCTACCGCCACCAGGGTCACCTCGCCCGGGGCGGCCATAATCTCGCGGATCAGCAGGTCCACCGCGTGCTCATCCACGGGTTGGGCCGCGCCCCGCGGCAAACGGGCGTAGCCCAGACCATGCGTTCCGTGGGTGTCATGCGCCGTTACCGGCGGGCGCAGCAGGGGCCGGTCACAGCCCGCCGCGACCGGCAGGTCCGGCTGGCCGGCCAGCTCGGCTATTGCCAGCGCGTTGGTCACCGCTTCGCCCAGGGTGCAGTTGCCATGCACAACCGAAAGGGCGGCCAGATCAATTTCGGGCGAGGCCAGTCCAAGGAGGATCGCCAGGGCATCGTCAATGCCCGGATCCGTGTCGAGCACCACGCGACGGGGAGGAGGAACGTTCATTGGGGCCTCGTGTTCTGGAATATCCAGGCTACGGCTTCACTGCCCGGCCTGTTGCGCACCCGTTCGGGGGAGGAGTTGAGGGCTGCGCCCTCCACGATTTGTTCCGCCTGCGGTTGGCGAAGCCAGCACAAGCCTGCTGCCGCGGGCAGAACAGGGGGGTGCAGGGAGACCGCGCCTCCCCGCCGCCCTCCAGAACGGTAACGCAGGTGGCAACCACGGGATGGGCAAACCTGGCATCCCACCCTACGCATAACTATAGCACAGGCAGAGATTTCGCCGCCGATAGGGCCGCGTCAACGTCCTGGCCGAAGGCTCTGCCCCCTTCCCCCTCCTCTCAGATGTAGGGTTTTTGAGAAGGGGTTTTCGGCATTGCAGTTACGACGTTGGCGACCGTTGAACATTCAGACCGGCATTCGCCCTGTAGCCTGGCGGCTAATGAAGATTAGGAAATAAACCGGTATTCGCCCTGTGGCCCGGCGGCTGAAGCCGCGGGCCACCGATGCGCAGCCCGCCTGCGCGGGCTATACCGGTTGTATTTCTTAAAGATCATCAATCGCCAGCGACACGTTGTGGATAATCCATAGGCTTGACGGAGAGGGGCTGGGGGGTGTGCTCCAGGCGCAGCAAGCGACGTTGAGGTAGCCCTGGCGGCGCCCAGGGCTCGCGTTGACGCTCACGCCCCGCCATGCCATAATGAAGCGGGAAATGAGCTTCGTAGACGAGCCCCCGATGCGCGCCTATCTGGACATCGAAACAACCTTCACCGGCGCGATCAGCGTCATCGGCATCTATCGCCCCGACTACGGCGCCACCCAACTCGTCGGCGGCGGCGTTACCGACCTGAACCTGTACGGCGCCCTGGAAGGGGTTGCCACCCTTGTCACCTTCAATGGCAGCGGATTCGATCTCCCCGTGATCCGCAAACGCCTCCTGGCGGATCTGCGGGCCGAGTATGCCCACCGCGACCTGCTGTACATCTGCCGCCAGCGTGGGTTGCGCGGCGGGCTGAAGGTGGTGGAACAGCGCCTCGGCATTCACCGCGACACCGCGGGGATCAGCGGTTGGGACGCGCCGCGGCTCTGGCAACGCTACGAGGCGGAGGGCGACCGGGCGGCGCTTGAAACGCTGCTGGCCTACAATTATGAAGATGTGGTCAATCTGGCGGCCCTGGAGGCGCTGCTCGACGGCGATACGGTCGTCGCGCCGGCCCCCGGCATCCGCATCGTGATACAGTAGCAACGGTCCATGCAGCAAACCATACTCGATGGCCGCTACGCACTGGAGCGCCTGATCGGCGAGGGCGGCATGGCCCGCGTCTATGCCGGTCGCGATCTCCGGCTCAACCGGCGCGTTGCCATCAAAATCCCCCATAGCCATTACCTCACCGATCCCGATTTCCTCAGCCGCTTCCGGCATGAGGCCCAGGCGGCCGCCATGCTGACCCATCCGAACATCGTGGATGTCTATGACGTGGGTCAGGATGGCGATGTGCACTACCTGGTGATGGAGTACGTTGAGGGGACGAACCTCAAGGCGATCATTACCCGTGAGGCGCCCCTGCCTATTGCCCGCGCCGTGGATCTCGCCGTACAGGTCGCTCTGGGCCTGCACGCCGCCCACCGCGCGGGCCTGATCCACCGCGATATTAAGCCCCAGAATATCATCGTTACGCCCGATGGCCGGGCCCACATCAGCGATTTCGGCGTCGCGAAAAGCCCCCTGTCCACTGCCCTCACCGAAACAGGGGTCGCCTTCGGCACCGTTGATTATCTCTCGCCGGAGCAGGCCCAGGGCCGGCCGGCCACGCCGCTCTCCGACGTGTATGCCCTGGGGGTGGTGCTGTACGAGATGCTAACCGGTCGCCTGCCATTCACCGGCGACAGCGCCCTGGCCGTGGCGATGAAGCACGTCACCGAGCCACCTGTCCCGCCACGGCAACTTGTTCCGGCCATCCCGCCGGGGTTGGAGGCCCTGGTGCTGCAGGCTCTGGCCAAGGACCCGGCGCAGCGCCCCGCCAGCGCCCTGGAGTTCGCCGAGGCGCTCAGGGCCTACGATCAGGCCGCGAAGCAGGAGACGCTGGTCGCCCCCGGCCTGGCCCGCCCCGCCGGTCCTCCGCCCCGCGTCCAGAATGCCGGCGGCGGGCGAACGGCGGCGCCTCCGGCCAGCGGCACGACGGGGCGCGTGCCCATTCCGCCGCCCCGTAGCACCCCCACGCGTGCCCCCAGCCAGGACGGCATCGGGTGCGGGGTCTTTCTGGTGGGTCTGCTGGTACTCGCCGGGGTGCTGGGGTTGATCTTCGTCCTCAGCACCGGCGCCCTCGGACAACTCTTCGCGGGATGGGGCGGCGGCGGGAGCAATGGCGGTGGCGCGATCGTAACACCGACCACGACCCCCGAAACTGGCACCCCAACGCCCACGCCCCAGGTGACCGTCGTTGTGCCCGATCTGAGCAATTACAGCGGCGAAGCGGCCGATCAGTTGCTGCGCCAGGTCTCGTTGCAGCCCGTGCGCCGCGAGGCGCACAACGCGGAGATCGCCATCGGGTTGGTGATCGGCCAGGATGTGCCGGCGGGCAGCCTGCTGCCGCCAGGCAGCCCTGTCACTTACACCGTGAGCCTGGGGCCGCAGTTGATCGAACTACCCAACGTGACGCGCATTCCAGGGGTGATTGCGCGCGACCGGCTGACCGCCCAGGGCTTACGGGTCGAGGTGCGTGAGGAACCCAGCCGCGAGGTGGATGCCGGCTTCGTCATCAGCCAGTCGCCCAACGCCGGGCTGAGCGTGCCCGTGGGCAGTACGGTAAGCATCGTGGTGAGCCGGGGCGACGTGGTGCGCTTCCCCGATGTGATCGGGTTGCAGCGCGACCAGGCCGAGCAGATCCTCCGCGCGACGCCCGGCCTCACCCTGATTTTTGTTGATGAGCAGGGACCCGATCGGCTCCCCGGCTATGAACGCTATGCGGACAACGAGGTGGTAAGCGCGCAGATTGAGAATGGAGCGGGGATTCTGAACGGAGATTACATCCCGCGAGGGAGCAATATTATCCTGGGAGTAAAACGGCCAGGCTAACGCCATTTCGGATGGTAGAGTACTGAGCGGAATGCTTGATCCACTGAGGACCCTGAGCGGTGTGGCTCGCTGCACTCGCGCCACCGTCATGACAGGTCAATCTTTTCGAGAAACGGTATGTTGGATCGCCGTCTACGGCGGCCCAATCGGCCTGGTGATGCCGCGCATGCGGTCCGTTCAACAGCAATTGGCGCAAGAGACGCGGTTCTTGCCCGAGTTACCGTTCGAGGGGGGCGGGGAGGCTAATCCTCCCCACGCCCCTCGTCTGGCTCGCAGCGAGCCAGGCCCTCCGCACCTCCCCTTAAGCGGCATCGGTGGGAACGCTATCGGTCACGGCGGCGCGGCGCAAACGCTCGGCCTCATCGAGCAGCCGGCGGCGCTCGGCTACCCCAAAGGCGCGATCGGCGTGATGGCGCCACTCCGGATTAGAGGCATAGGCCCACTGCCCTGCCTCGGTGCTGATCCAGCGCGGCGCCTTGGTCGCGTCGAAACGTGTGCTCATGGTGTGTCGTCCTTCCTCTCAGGATACATTGGGCCGGTCAAAAACAAACCCACGCGTAGTGCCAACCTGGTACTCCGTCCGACCACATCGGAGCGGTCGGTCTTCGACCAGCAAGGCCGAAGCACTGGCTGCGCCAGTGCTTCGGACCATTCAGCGCAACCCGGCAACGAAGCTCGGATACAGTCTAATGGGCTGCCGTAACTCCGACCTGCTGGCCGGTGCGCATCAAGATAACATTTGCCTCATCCGGGAACGAGCGGCGTGTCCGCAACCAGGCGTCCCTCACGTAGGCGCAGCACGCGATCCGCAACTCCTACGACTTCAGGACTGTGGGTGACCATCAGCATCGTCTTGCCCGCCTGCCGCGTGAGCCGGTCGAGGAGGGCCAGCACCTGCTGGCCGGTCTCGCTATCGAGGTTTCCGGTGGGTTCATCGGCCAGCACAATGGCCGGATCATGCACCAGCGCGCGGGCAATCGCCACCCGCTGTTGCTCACCGCCGCTGAGGCGGTCGGGATAACTGGTCCCACGGTCGCGCAACCCCACTGCGTCGAGCAAGGCGTACGCCCGCTCCAGCGCCGCCGGGCCGCCAAGACCGTTCAGTTCCAGGGGCAATAAGACGTTTTCCAGCACCGTCAGCGTCGGTACCAGATTGAAGAACTGGAACACGAAGCCGATGTTGCGCCGCCGGAACAGCGTCCGCTCGCGCTCGCTGAGACGGGTCAGGGCGCGGTCTTCGACCCACACCTCGCCGCTGGTGGGAAGGTCGATGCCACTGACCAGGTTGAGCAGGGTGCTCTTGCCGCTACCGCTTTTGCCCAGCAAGACGACCAGTTCGCCCCGCGCGAACGTGATGCTAACCTCTTGAAGCACCACGCGATCGCGCCCGACCTCGGCGTAGGTTTTGGAGACGCGCTCGAATCTAATCAGGGGCGTTTCCGGCGACTCGATCATTTGCAACCTTTTTGCAAAGCCTTTCTTTGCATTATACCCCGAATACGACCAAAACGCCAGCGAGGGCACAGGGTTGGCAGCGCCGCGGGGCAGGGACCCGGGGAAACCTGGTTTCCCCGGGTTATTCAAAAAGAATGGCGACCGTAACGGTCGCCATACGCATCCACAGTACCGGAGACGCGCCAGCGCAGGGCCTCGCGATAGGCGAGGTGGGGGCCGTCAGGGGAAGAAGTGGAAGAGAGGGGGGGCAACACACGCGGAACGCATTGCGAGGAATGCCCTCGCCGACCGGAACCCCTGCTGGCTGCGCGTTCTTCCGTTGAGCCTAGCATACACTCCCCACACCCACGACTCAATAGTCCCTTGTTCCCCCTTTAACATGAGCCAGATAACGTTACGAAAGTGGGAAGCGCGAACAAGCCGTGCTACAATATGCTCAGAACGAACTTGCGACGCTAACGCTCATGCCACCAAAACGCGGCCCAACCATCTTTGATGCCCAACGCGACCAGACCCTCCGCGACCAGGCGCCCCTGGCCGCACGTATGCGCCCGCGCAGTCTGGACGAGTTCGTCGGCCAGGAGCACCTGGTGGGCGAAGGCCGTCTGCTCCGCCGGGCCATCGCCAACGACCAGCTCTTCTCCATGATCCTCTGGGGGCCGCCCGGCAGCGGCAAGACCACCCTGGCGCGGATCATTGCCGAGAGCACCAACGCCCACTTCGAGCCGCTGAGCGCCGTTAGCGCCGGGGTCAACGACCTGCGCCGGGTCATCCAGGAGGCGCGGGACCGGCTGGGCATGTTCCAGCAGCGCACCGTGCTGTTCATCGACGAGATCCACCGCTTCAACAAGGCTCAGCAAGACGCGGTGCTGCCATACGTCGAAGACGGCACGATCATCCTGATCGGCGCCACGACCGAGAACCCTTCGTTCGAGGTCAACAGCGCCCTGCTCTCGCGGGCGCGCGTCTTTACCCTGGAGGCCCTGAGCGACGCCCACCTCGCCCAGGTCATCGACCGGGCCATCACCGACCGCGAACGGGGCCTGGGTGAACTGAACGTGCTGCTGGCCGCCGATGCGCGCGGGTATCTGGTGAACATGGCCAACGGCGACGCCCGTACCGCCCTCAACGCCCTGGAGGCCGCCGCCCGTTCCAAAGCTCCGGCCCTGGGGGAGAAGCGCCTGATCACCCTCGATGACATTCGTGACGCGCTGCAGGGTCGCGCCACACGCCACGACAAAAGCGGCGAATTGCACTTCAATGCCATCTCCGCCCTGCACAAGAGCGTCCGTGATGGCGACCCCGACGGGGCGCTCTACTGGCTCGGGCGCATGCTCGACGGCGGCGAGGATCCGCTCTACATCGCCCGGCGCATCGTGCGCATGGCCGTGGAGGACATCGGCATGGCCGATCCGGCGGCCCTGCCTCAGACCATCGCGGCCCAGCAGGCAGTGCATTTTCTTGGCCAACCCGAGGGCGAACTGGCCCTGGCCCAGGCGGTGGTCTATCTCTGCCAGGCCCCCAAGAGCAACGCCGTCTATCGCGCCTATGCCGCCGTGATGCGCGACGTGGCCGAGACGCGCAACGAACCGGTGCCGCTGCACCTGCGCAACGCGCCGACGGATCTGATGAAACGCCTGGGCTACGGCAAGGGCTACGAGTACGCCCACGATCTGCCCGCGGGCCGCAGTGACCAGGCCCATCTGCCCCCCAACCTGGAGGGCCGCATCTACTACGAGCCGACCGGCCAGGGCTTCGAGAGCCTGGTGCGCGAGCGGCTCGCCTGGCGCGAAGAACGCCGGCGCGAAGACGCAACTGCCACGGCGCCAGCGCAGAACCACGACGCTGCCGCTCCTACGACCCACGACCCCCAGGCCCTCTCCGGCGAAGAGCCGCAGGAATGGCCGCCGGAGACGCCCCCGCCCGGACCGCGCCCGGCGCGGGTCAGCCGCCGCAAGGGGTGAGCGCAACCGTGTATAATGCACGGCATCCCCGCGAGAATACCGGGGAAAGCAGCTTTCTCCTGCCCCTGGCGGTGGGGCGAGTTCCAGCAACCCTGACGCCGGTTGGAGGGGTTTGCGGAAACCCGGTTTCCCTACACCCTCTGCCCGACAGGAGAGGCGGAAAGGGTGCAGCACCCCCAGGACAACCCTCTCCTGGCAAAAGATTGTAATCCGTCCGAGGAGCGTCCCATGGTAAGCCGCGCACAGGTGGCGATCATCGGCGCCGGCGTCATTGGCGCCAGCATCGCCTACCATCTGACCGTTCGGGGATGTACCGACGTGCTGATCCTCGAGAAGGAGGAGGCCGAGGTGAGCGGCAGCACGGCCCGCTCGGCGGCGGGCGTTCGGCACCAGTTCTCGAACGCCACCAACATCCTGCTCTCGCGCTACAGCATCCAGAAGCTGCGCACCTTCGATGAGGAGGTCGGCGGGCATGCCGAGTTGCACCTGGTCGGCTATCTCTTTCTTGTTAATGACACCGCCGCCTGGGAACAATACCAGCGCAACGTGGCGCTTCAGCGGCAGCTCGATGTGCGCGTCGAGGTGCTGGGCCCCGAGGAGGCCGCCCGTTTCGTGCCCGGTATGCGCACCGACGACCTTATTGGCGCGACGTTCGGCCCCGATGACGGCTACTGCGACCCCTACGGCATCGCAATGGGGTACCTGCGCGCCGCCCAACGCATGGGCGCCCGCATCCTCCGCGGCGCCGCCGTGACGGGGTTCGAGGTTCGCGGCGGCGCCGTGAGCGGCCTGCGCACGACCCGCGGCGCGGTTGCCTGCGACATTGCGATCAACGCCGCCGGTCCGTGGGCCGGAGAGGTGGCGGCGCTGGCCGGGCTCGAGGTTCCCGTGCGCCCCTACCGGCGCAATGTGTATATGACCGCGCCCTTCCCGCAGATCCCTGGCCCCATGCCGTTGACGGTCGATGTCGGCAGCGGCTTCTACATGCGCCACGAGGGCGCCAGCATTCTGATGGGCCGCTCCAATCCCCATGAGCCGAGTAGCTTCAATACCACGGTGGACTGGGACTGGCTCGACCATGTGCTGGAAGCCGGCCTGTACCGCTTTCCGGTGCTTCAGCAGGCGAGCCTCGCCACCAGTCAGTGCTGGGCCGGTCTGTACGAGATCACGCCCGACCATAACCCCATCCTCGGGCGCCATCCCGACCTGGCGAATTACGTCGATGCCAGCGGCTTCAGCGGCCACGGGATCATGCACGCTCCCGCCACCGGCATGCTCATCGCCGAAGAGATCCTCGACGGTCGCGCGCACACCATCGACATTGACGACCTGCGGATCACGCGCTTTCGCACAGGGCAACAGCACGTCGAGCAGAACGTCATCTGAGCCGTGGTTCACACCCGCGTCAGGGTTGGAGGGTTGCGGGGAGGCTGAGCCTCCCCGCAACCCCTGCCGGGAAGGTCTGGCAGGGCAAAGCCCTCACAGGAAGAGCCATGGTCACCCCGGTATTGTGCGGCTTCGCCGCATAGCGGAGGAAGCGACGTGAAACATCCGCTCTGGATTGATCGGCCCCGGCAGCGCGAGGCGCTCCGGCGGAGCCTGACCGGGGCCAACGAACCGAAGATCCTTGTCCTCTGCGCCGGACCAGGGATGGGCAAGTCCTGGCTGCTGCGGCAGTTCGCCGACGACGCCCTCCAACTCGGGGCGCGCGTCAGTCTGCTTGACCTGAGCGATGATCGGGCCTACGATACACTCGCGCTGGTGCGCCAACTGCGCGACGCGCTTGGCGCGCCGTTCTTCGATCCATTGACGCTGACCATCAACGAGGTGACCGCGCCGCGGCTTACGGTGAACGTGCGCGCCCGTTCGCGCCCGGCGGCGCAGCCGTCGCTTGCCGGCGCCGGTCACCCGGGTGTAAAAGACAATCTCTTCGTCGTTCAAACTGATGACCCACGTCTGTTGTCGGCCATTGATGAGCGGGTCACCCGGACCTTCTTCGCATGCCTCGAGGATCTGGCTGCGCAGGCGCCAGTGCTGTTGCTCTTCGACAGCTATGAACATGCCTCCCTCGACAGTGAACGCTGGCTGCCGGGTGTGGCCGATCGCTGGATCCGCCAGGAGTTGCTGCGCCGCGTCCGCGACGGGAAGGTACGCAACACGGTGGTGGTGCTAGCCGGGCGTCTGCTGCCCCCGTTCGACGCAAGCTGGGCATCGGCGCTGGGCATGCTCACGCTTGAGGCGCTCTCGCACGCCGAGGTAGCGCGCTGCCTGCGCGCGCGCCACAGCGGAGAACGTCTGAGCGACGCCGAGGTGCAGGCCATCTACGCGCTGACGCGGGGCCAACCACAACTGGTAAGGCTGATTGGCGATGCCCTGACTGGTCTCGATGGCCTTTCGGACCAAGAACTGCCGTGAACATGGGCCAGGCACGGGAGGGATTGGGTGCAATGCGCCCCTCCGGGCCCTCTCCGGAGGGGCGCGGCGGGGCAACCTGGTCGCCCCGCGTCCGGCCGCCGGATGGGAGGGCGCTGCCCTCCTGAACCCTCCGCTGAGGGAAGGATTGGGGAAGCCGGGGTTCCACGCACCTCCAGCCTGCGCGCACATGCAATCCTATGTCGGGTAAGCCCCAACTTGATTTCTCTGTCTTCGCCGATGCGGCCCATGACACCGACAGCGTGACCGCGCTGGCGTGGGCGGTCGCACAACTCTTCCGCGGACTGGGAACCGAACAGGCCGAGGCGCTGCGCCGCGCGGCACTGCCCCGCTGGTTCGACATCGAGGTGCTGCGGACCCTTTGCGAGCCTGCGCTGGCGCCAGGGGCCCTGTTTGAACAGGTGCGCGGGCTGAGCTTCGTGCGCGACCTGGGCGACGGTCGCCTCGCCTATGCCGATCCGGTGCGCCAGGCGCTCCTTGCGGCGTGGCGCCGCGACCGGCCCGATGACCTGGAGACGCTTCACTGGCGCCTCTACCATCACTTCGCGCAGCGCGCCGTACCCCCAGACGCCGCAAGCGGCACCATGCCGCTCTTGCCCGAGAGCACGGCCCTGAGCGCGGCGCCGCTTACCGCCCAGGCGGACCTGCTACGTCGCGAGTCGTTGTACCATCTGCTGCACGCCGATCCCGAGCGCGGCCTTGACGAACTCCGCGCCACCTTTGCGTATTTTGAAGCCGTGCATCGTCTGGCAGAACTGGAGCGACTGGCGCATATGGCCAGCGCGGCCATTGCCGACGCGGTGCTGGGATCACGGCAACGCCGCTGGGCGCAGTATCTGCGCGCCCGCGCCCTGCTGGCCGCGCGCCGCCTCGACGAGGCCACCGCCCACCTGGAGGCGCTCCGCGCCTATGAGGACCTGGAACTGGATCTGGCGGCTCAGGTAGGGCAGAGCCTGGGACAGGCCTACCTCGAACTGGGTCGCTACGCGCCAGCGATTGAGGCCCTCCGCCAGAGTCTCGCCTTTGCCGCCCGCATCGGCGAGCAACCGGCGCTTGCTCGGACGATGCTGCTCCTCGGTGACGCCTATCACGGGCTCGGCGCCGGCGCCTGGTACGTGCCCGAGCCTTCGCCGCACATGGCCCTGCGCGCCGGGTACACGCTCTGGATTGGAGTGCTGTCGCTGCCCTTTTTTATCGCCGCCCTGGCCCTGGGGCCGGGCAACCGCCTCCTGCCGCGCCCGGCGTTCTGCACCCATCACCAAAACTGGCTTTCCATCAGGCTGAACAACACCGCGCGCTTCTGGTACATCCAGGCCCGCGACACCTTTCGCTACCTTGAGGATGCCCGGAACACGGTCTACGCCGAGCAGCGCCTCGCCGGCATCCTGTTGCTCTACGGCTACCACGATGAGGCGCGCGCGATCATCGAGGAACTGTTACAGCAACCGGTCGCGCGCGACCCCTACCTCCGCGCCTCGCTGCACCAGGCCCTGGCCGAATGTTCCCTCCCGGCCGGCAATGCGGAGGCGGCCCGGGCCACACTCGCCGCGATCCTGGTCTTTTTTCGCGATCTCGGCGATGTGCGGAGCGAGTCGCGCGTTCTTGCCGCCTGCGGCTATGCCGCCCGTCTGTCCGGGGACACATCGGGCGCGCTCGGTTACTTCACCGCCGGGTTGGAGCGCGCACGCACGCTGCCTGACCCCCAGACCCGCGAGCGCATCCTGCACCAGATACGCGCCTGGCGCTCCCACCCCGGCGCCGATGCCGAAACCCGGCGCGCCCTTGACCGGTTGCTCGCCGCCGAACCCGAAAAACGCTACATCGCCCATAACCTTCCGCGCTCCACAGGTCTGTTGCCGGTCACCGCCGTGCTGGCCATACCTCTGCTGGTCCTGCTGATCGCCGTCGTCGCGCCCGTACAACGGATCACGCCGCATCCCGACGGGTTGATCGCGCTTGGCAGCTTCTTTCATCCCTGGCGCGCGTTCGGCGTGGTGGCCACGTTGTTGTCGATCACCCTGGCCGTGTACGCCGCTGTCGCTGCGGCCGTGCTCTACTGGCTGCCACTCACCCGCATCGAACGCACCCTCGCGGATGTCATCGCCATCCGCCCCGGCGTGATCGCCCGCTATGATGCATGGGGCAATTTGCGCGCGGAGCTTGCCTGGAGCGCCGTGCAACGCTGGCTGACGTTCGATTGCCCGCTGTGGGATCGGCCGCTGGGCCTGATTTCGCGCTCGGTGCTGGAAGGGGCGCCGGACTGCGCCCTGCCCATTGAGGGTGTCACAAGCTGGTATACCGAGGTCCAGCAGGAAATTGATCGCCACCTTGCAGACGCGCACGAGCCGCCCACCCCGCCCGTCGAGCGTCAGGAACTCGGCCATAGCCTGCTGCGTAGCCCCTCGGGCCTTTCAGCCGGCGCCGGTCTGGCATTGCTCCTGCTCATCGCCTGCCTGAACAACGGCTGGTTGAGCCTCGGCGTCAACGTTCCGCTGCCCCTCGTCGCGGCCACGTGGTTCCTCGCCCTGAGCGGTGTGCTCATCCTCGCGCCCCTGGCCATCTGGATCGCTGGCAGGCCGCTACACCTGCCGCCGTCACTCCAGATGAGCCGTCACTGGCCGCTGGTGATCGCCGGTCTGGGAAGCGCCGGTATCTTACTTGGTCTTACCGGTGGCCGGTGGTTCATTCAGATCGAGGCCCTGAGCTACACCCTGGTGGTGTGGGGCGCCTATCTGCTGGCCGAGGCCCTGGCGGCGCTGATCCGCCCTGGCCAGATCCTTCCGCGCGTGGGCGCGATCGTCGTTGCGGTGGGTCTGGCCCTGGCCCTCGTTGCCACGCCTGCGCTGAACCACTTCCGCTGGCTGGAGCGCTCCATCGCTCACCAGCAGGCGCTCAACGGCGTCAACACCGCCGCGCGCTTCTGCGCTGCCATGCCTACCACCGCCGAACTCGCCGCGAGGGACGAACGGGTCTACCTGTTCCAGGGCGACTGCGCGGCGCGCCTCGGCGACTGGCCAACGGCGGCCCGCGCTTACGCCGGGGCCGCGCAGGTCGCCCCTGAAGGCTCCAGCCGGCAGGCACTGGCCCTCTACAACCTCGGCGTCGCCGCCGGCTACCTCGGCGCCGCGAGCGCCCTCGAACAGGCCGTTGCCGACTACACACAGATTTGCGCCACGCTTACGCGGAGCGATCCGATTTGCGCGCAACTGCAATCCGTTGGCCCGCCCCGACTACGACGCTAATGGCGTGGCTTTAGAAGGGCGATGTCCTCGCCCGGTAAGGCCGAAGCACTGGCTACGCCACTGCTTCGACCCGACGCGGAGGCGGTGCTGGTCACGAGAGAGTCCGCGAGGGCTGCGCTCTCCCTTGAGAGAACCTGGAGCACCTATGCCCGACACCATCGCCGTGATCCACGGCCCCAATCTGAACATGCTCGGCCAGCGCGAGCCGGCCATCTACGGCCACACCACCCTCGCCGAGATTGACGCCGCCCTGAGCGCCCGCGCCGCCAGCGCCGGCCTGCGCATGATCAGCGTGCAGTCGAACCATGAGGGTGTCTTGATCGACTTCTTGCAGAACGAAGGATGGCACGCCGCCGGGGTGATTATCAATCCGGGGGCGTTGACCCACTACGGACTGGCCCTGCGTGACGCGCTGGCCGCGCTGAGCGCGCCGATTATTGAGGTGCATCTCTCCAACGTCTACCGGCGCGAGCCGTTCCGCCACACCTCGGTTGTCGCCCCGGTCGCCACGGGGCAGATCACCGGCCTGGGCTGGCGGGGCTACCTGCTGGCGCTCGAATGGCTGATCGCCGAACGGGAGAACCCCCGGGCGGGCCGGGGGCCAGGGACGTAGGGCCGAAGCACTGGCTGCGCCAATGCTTCGGCCCTACCGGGAGAGTTGCGCCCTCCCGGGACCTCCCGTGAGGGGCCTATGTTCAGATTGGCAACACGCTTCACTCTTCGGGGGGAAGGGAGGTGGCGATATCATACACCAGCACCTGCACATCAAGCCCTTCGCCGGCCAGCAGTTGCAGGGTGTAATCGTGCGTCGCTTCTTTGATGGCGCCCTCCTCACTGACCGGGGCATAGGCGCGGATGGTGGCCTCTTCGCTCGAAACGCGCGTCACCCGAACGACCGCGTCCGGTGAAGCAGCGTGGATCCGTCGGCTGATCTCGCTAATGGCTTCATCAAGGTTCATGGAGCTCCTCCACGTGTGGTCTGACCGACGCTGATTACTATACCTGCTGATTGATGTTTCGGCAACTCACCCCATCGAGACGACAGGGCTGATGCCAATCCGCCTCTGGCAGGGGGAGGCCGGGGCGTCTAGGCCGCTCGACACGGTTATGTCTGGCTGGTTTCGGCGACCAGGCCGCCAAAACCAACCAGACATGCTGAGTCTGGGCTTCGCCCCAAAGATTTTGCGTTACCCGATCGAGAGATGGGGTTGTGAGGGCCTGCGACCCCTACAAGATGGTACAGGGCAGAGGCAACGGGGGCATCCTGACCGACCCCGTTGCCTCTGCCGGCTGGAAAGATCACTGTGCCGTCCGCACCAGCGGCAGGTAGATCCGCGGACGCACCTCTGTCACTGTGGGCGCTTCGGGCACAACCAGCGTCACTTCTACCCGGTCACGCACCGTGCTGTCGAACTGCGAACGCGCCTCGACAAAGAACCGCGTGATCGTTCCCGGCGCGACGCTGTCCGGCACGGTCACCTGCATGCCTACCCGGAAGGTGCCCTCACGATCCACCGAGACGGTTGGCGGGGTGATCGCCATGCTCCAACCCGCGGGCAAACCGATGGGCACGAGGTCGAAGACATCGGCGGCGCTTCCCCGGTTGGTCACCGCCAGCCCGCTCAGGATCTGCGGACGACCGCCGGGCTGGATCAAACGCACCTGCGAGGCTGCCAGGGTCACCCCCGCCACCCGGCTCACGGTCAGCCGATCCTCGGCCTCATCGAAGATCTCCGGATCGCCGACCAGTTCCACCCGCACCCGCGCGAAGCCCGGATCGCCAGCGCGCTTCCCGTCGGGGATAAAGACCCGCACCGTGACCTCGATCTCCCGGCCCGGACCCAGGTTCACCAGATCGGGCGCGACGGTGGCCGGCCAGCCGTTGGCCTCGGCCACCGTGAGGCGGAAGAGGCCCTGCTCCGCACCGATGTTCCGCACCGTGTGCGTAAAGACCACTGTTCTATTGGGCGGCCCCTCAGCGCTGCGATTCGGCTCGATGATCACCCCTCGCGCCGGGCCGACGGCGGTGACGTCCTCCGCTTCGTCGAGCACGGGCGTGCCCGCGCCAACCGCGCGCACGCGCACCAGGGTGGTGTTCTGATCACCCCGTGCGGCGGAAGCCGGCGCCGTCACCTGTACCGTGATCGTGGCGGTCCGGCCCGGGCCAAGCACCGGGGTGGGGCTGCCCGTCACCGTCGAACTCCACCCGGACGCGCTGTCGCTGGTCTCGATGAGGAAGGCCGTGGTGGTGGTGCCGGTGTTGGTCACCGTATGGGTGTACGTCACCGACTCGCCCGGGTTGAGGTTGCGGCGCTGCCCCGGCGACAGGTCGGCAGCCGTGATGCTGGCGACGCGCGCCACGTCGGTGGCGCTGGCGCTGGGCCCGCCCTCACGGCCCGTCGCGGTAACGGTGATCGTCGTCTCCGCGCCGGCCCCCAGGCCCGCCGGAATGGCCACCTGCACGGTGACCGCCCGCGTGCCATTGCGCGGCACGTCCAGCGCCGCCGCCGGCGAGACCGTGACCGTCCAGCCCGGCGCGCTCGAACTCACGCTCAGGTCGAAGCTGTCGGCGGCGTTGCCGGTATTGGTGAGGGTATGGGTGAAGGTCAGCGTGGCACCTGGCCCGCCTTCGCCCTCGCGATTGGGCGCCAGTTCCACCCCGCGGAAGCGCTGCACGTTGACGGTGATGGTGGCCGTGGCGGTGAAATTGCTCACCGGTGGGACCTGCGCGCTGTTGTCAGCCGTCGCCGAGATCGGGATCGGATACGCGCCCGCGTCCACGCCCTGCGGCACGCTCACCTGGACCGTAAACGTACACGTGCCGTTTGGCGCAATGGTTGGCGTATCGTCGCAGGTATTGGCGGTCGTGGTCACCGTCCAGCCTGCCGGGCCGGTGAAGGTGGCCGGCACGTTGATCGGCACGGCGGCGTTGCCGGTATTGGTCACGGTGTTCACAAAGGTTACCGTGCCGGGGGCGGTACGCACGTCCACCGGGTCGGGCGTTCCGGTTCCGGGGTCGATCCGCGCGGCCCCGCCGCCGGTGACCACCACGCGGGCATTGCGCGTCACCGCCGGCGGCGGGCTCGTGCCGCCGGATGCGGCAGCGGTCACGGTGAAGTTATACGGCCCTTGCAGCGTACCCGACGGCACGCGGATGGTCACGCGCACCGTCGAAGCGGCGCCCGCCGCCAGACCGGTCAGGGACGGCGTGGCGCTGACGCCCTCCACCACCAGCGGCGATCCACCCGGCAGGGTAGGCGTTACTATGAAGCTATCGGGCGCGTTACCGGTGTTGGTCAGGGTATACTCGAAGATCGCGTCGGCCCCGGCGGGCACGGTGCGGATCAGCGGATCGTCGGCGGGCAGGAACGTAAAGCTCCGAATGGTCGGGATGCTGATGATATCATCCACTGGATCGGTACGACGCTCGGTACCCACAACGCCTACGCGGAAGCGCACGCGCACCTCTCCAGGGGGCGGCGTGGCGCCTGGAGTATTGACCACGATGGTAAGCGTAGCCGTGCCGCCAGCAGGCAGATTCGTGGGGGTTAACGTCACGGAACCGATGGACCAGCCCGTTGGCGGCGCGCCAACGAAGTTCAGGCCGACCACCTCAAAATTGCCGGGCAGATCGCCGATATTGCGCACCGTATGGGTGAAGGTCACCGACGCGCCGGAGAGCGGCAGCGTCTGGGTCATCGGCGTGACCTCCGGGGTGGCGGGCTGCACGGTGGGCTGCACCGCAGTGACGGTATCAGTTACTTCATTGGAGCTCGTGGCGCCAAACACGGCCCGCACGGTGACGCTATGGGTGGTATTGGGCGCCGTGCCCAGAGGCACGCCGACCGTCACGCCGAACTCTACCGAACTCTGCCCGCCTGGAGGCGCAGCCGGCACCGTCACCATGGTCGGGCCGCTGGCCCACCCCAGGGATGAGTTAATCTGAATGACATAGGTGCGCTCTACCGGGGCGTTGTGGGTCAGCGTATGCGTGAAGATCGTGGAACTGCCAATATTGACATTGCGGCTGCTCGGCGAGGCCGCGCCGAGGCTGAACGTTGGCGCAGCCGTGCATGGCCCCGGTGCGCCGCTATCCAGAGCGGTGGTGAAGGGTGAAGTATTGTTGCCGGCGGTGGTTGCCGTGGCCGTCAGGAAGCGCAGGCACCCGGGGATAGGAATGCTGAAATTGCCGCTAGCGTCGGCCGTGCCGCTGGTCAGGAAGAGCGGCCCCTCGCGATCCTCGGCGACGGATGACGTAAAGACCTCAACCGTGCAATTCGCGCAGGTCGTGCCGGTGAGCACGGGAGGGGGGCCGGCGCTCACGCCGGTGAGGGTTGGGGGGGCCTGGCCGCCATTGCCGCCATTGGAGAGCCTGATCCCATCGCCGCTGCTCTGGGTGGTGGTAGTTTGCGAGATCCTGACCGCAGTGGCCACGTTCACCCGCACCCCATCACCGTCGCCTAAAGCGCCGTTGAGGGCCAGTTGATTGCCGACAATCTGATTGTTCGGCGCGCTGACGCGAATGCCGTGATAGGGGTCAAAGGGCAAACTGTCGCTGCCATTGAAGGCGATCAGATTGTTCTGGATGGTATTGTTCGAACCGGAAATCAGCCACAGGCCGTCTTGCCGGTTGCCGATGCCTGTGCCCGCGGCAAGGGACCCGCTGGCCCGCGTGCCGATGCGATTGCCGACAATGGTATTGTTGCTGGCCTCCTGCCCGGCAGTGTCGCTGCCCAGCCTGATCCCGATCCCGCCCCCGGAGATGACGTTGCCCCGAATGGTATTGTTGGCGCTCCGGCGCACGCGGATGCCCTCGCGGGACACCGGGTTGACGCTGTTCAGCGCCGCGGTTCCATCGCGGCGCACGCCAATGAAGTTATTCTCGATGGTATGGCCGCCGGTGGCGCAGGGACCGCTACAGTTGTTCAGTGTGCCCGAGGCCTCGGGGTCAATCAGGATTCCGGCCCCCACGCCGCCCGCCGCCGAGCCGCTCCAGGCGATGATGTTGCGGTCGGCGATGCCGGAACCGCCAATGCTGATGCCACTGCCATTTTCGATCCAGATACTGGGCGCGTTATTGGCCGTGCGGGGCGCGGCCAGTTGGGAAGAGGAACCATCAGGATTGGCGCCCAGGATGTTCCCCCGCACCACGTGGCCGCCCGAGCGGAACCTGATCCCGTAGAGGTTGTTGCCCGAAATCACGTTCGCCGGGCCAACCGTCACCACCGGATCATCGCCCACCGCGGCGGTGTTGTAGCGCCCGACAAAGATCCCTTCGGCGCCGTTGGCCAGCGGCGCGCCGCTGGCATCGAGGCCGATGTAGTTGCCGGCAATGGTCACGTTGCCATACTTCTGGGTGCTCTCGGTAATCTCGATCCCCCGGTTCGCATTGCCGGCAATCACATTGCGCCCCCCGGCGGGGTCGAGCGGATCGCCGATCACCGTATTGTAGGGGCCGTAGTTCGGGTTGGGGAAGGCGCCAATCAGAATGCCAACCCGGTTGGGAACGGCCGTACCGGCGCCGTTGACCCCGATGAGGTTGCGCACAATAGTCGTGTCACGCGGCGTCAGCGCGCTGTTAAAGGTCGTTTCAAAGCTCGAAACAGTAATGCCTGCGATGATCTGGTTAGCGGGCGCGGTAGAGGTGTGTCCGCCGACCAGGTTATCGGCAATGAGCGTGCCCCGCGCACCCACGGAAACGCTGATGCCGGCCTCGGTCGAACTGGTGTTCACATTCGCGGGTTGGGCCGTGCCGGCGGCGTTGGTGCCAACGTAGTTGCCAATGATCTGGTTGTTCTCGTTGAGAGCGATCTCGCCCGTGTTGGCAACGACGACATTCGCAACTCGATTCGCAGCAATGATATTGCGCTCGTTGGCACCCGTGCCGCCGATGATGTTGTTGCTAGCGCCATTGGCTATAGCCACGCCGAAGCGCCCGTTGCCATTCGACGTCACGCCATCGGCCTCAACGCCCAGGTAGCAATTGTAGACGCGGTTGTTGTCGCCGCCGTTGAGGCTGCCGTCAATATAGATGCCCGAACCGCTGGCTGCGGCTACCCCTCCGGCGGGAAAGCCCACGATCACCAGGCCGCGGATGGTGTTGTTGCTCGAGACAATGTTCAGCCCGTGCCCCGAGACACTGTTCGCCGCCAACACCACCCCGCTGATAGTCACACGGCTGCTCCCGCCGTCAATCGTCGTCCCATTATCAGTGAGGGGCGGCAGGGGCTGGCTCTGAGGCTGGATCGTGGTCACTCCCGACGCAAAGGTGATCGTATTGGGACCGGATATGCTATTGGCCAGCCGGATGGCCTTCCGCAGCGTACAATCCGTGGCGCCGCAGGTGGGTCCGCCATCATCGGTATCGGCGGAGGAGGTGACGACCAGACTACTCTGCGCGAGGACGGCCCGCGGGGCGGGCAACGCTGCCGCCAGCAGGACCAGGAGCAGGATGAAGCGACAACGGCGCGCGAGGTTTGGCACAGGCGTTCTCCTCAGTGTGCTTGTTTGATGCCTGTCAGACCTGCGGGAGGGTGGCGAAGCCGAGTTCCCCACGACCCTCCCCTCAGGTAAGGTCTGGGAGGGCGTGGCCCCCCAGCAAGACAGCAGATAACCCGGACATACGGACAGGCTTATCGCAAGAGCAGCGTGGTTGTTTATCTCCGCACAAGCGGCAACCACAGGAACCGCTCGCCTCTGGTGATGATGATCCGGTCCACCAGCCTGGCTTCGGCCAGGGTCTCGCCGCCCTGCGTGTCCTTACGCAGAAAGACGTTGATCGTCTCAGTCTCACCAAGGGGCAGGCGGGCATCCGTGCGCACGATCACCACAAACTGCGCGATCTGGAAGCGCCCGGCGACGAAGTCCGTCGTCGTGTCCATCGAGAAGCAGCCCTGGCTGTCAATGACGAACCCATTGGTGGCCGACTCGAAGCGCACGCTGCTCTGCTGGTTCGTCACCGCCGCCAGACAGAAGCGTGCCGGGCCGTTGCTCTTGTTCTCGACGGTGTGGACGAAGCGCACCTCGCTGCCGGCCGCGGCGCGCTGTTCTTGATCAGGGTAGATGATCGCCCGCGGCGCGACGTTCACCCGCGTGGTGGCGCTGAACGGCACGGTGATCAATGGGTAGCCGAACTCGGCGCTTGCGGGGATGGTGCCGGTGATAAACGTCGTCGCCTCCACCAGTTGCCCGCCCACGCTCTGCTGGGCGCCCGCGGGCACGGTAACCTCGGCCAGCAGCTCCCGCTGCGAGCCGGGCGGCAGCCGCAGGGTGGTGGTATTGAGCGCCGTCGGCCAGATGCCGGGGCTGATCGCCGGATCGCGGGTGAAGAACGTCAACCCGAGGGTAACGGTCACGTTGCCGTCGTTACGCAGGACGTAGCTATGGGGCACCCGCTCGTTGGGCCGGCCCGCACCAATACTGCGGAGCGGCGTCACGCGGATGATCGGGCGCCCGAGCACGGTGGTCTCCAGTGTGGCGGTGGCAGTGGCCACGGCGGGAGAACGCACGGTCACGGTGGTGACATCGCGCCCTGGCACGCGCACGTTCGGGTGGTTGCCCAGGGGCAGGGTCAGGGTCACGGTGATATCGCGCGTTCCACCGGCGGGCAGCGGGGGCAGGAAGATCGTGCCCGGGGCCGGTGTAGCGGTGAGTTGCCAGCCGCTGAGGGTGCCGCTGGTCTCCAGCACCAGGTTATCGAAATCAACGCTGCCGGTGTTGCGCACGCGCAGGGTGTAGGTCACCGTCTCGCCGGGGCCGCGACTGGTGGCCAGCGGCGAGGTACCCTCAAGGGTGAGACCGGTGGTGACATCAAAGCGGGCATACTCCGAACTATTGCCCCGGCCATCGGTGGCGATCAGCAGCAACTGGCGCGGGAGACGCCCGCCAGCCAGTTGCAGAAAGCCCCTGAAGAAGCCGTTGGCGGCGGTAGGGAGCGTCTCCTGCCCGGAGGCGCCGATGTCGGCCGCGGCGCGCAGCAGATTGAAGCCCTGACCATCGGGTGTGGGCAGCGTAGGATCAGGCTCGAAGATCTGGATGCTACAGTTCACGCAGGCCGAGGGCGGGTTGGGCGGTAGATCGGCCGGATCATTGGAGGGCAGCGCGTAACCCTCGATACGCCCCGATTGGAAGAGGCGCAGGCGTTGCGGGCTGGCAAACGACGGATCGACGATAGGCGGGTCGATGTCGTGGTTGGGGCGGTTCGGGTCGCCCGGATTGCTGCCGGGCGGAAAATTGACCTTCGTGCCGACCAGTTCGATCGCGCCGCCGTTGCGGGTCAGGCGATTGTTCTGCATTCTGACCCGTTGCACGCTGTCCTCGAGGCGGATCGCCCGCCCGATATTGGCGCGCAGGGTGTTGTTCAGCACGATGACATGCGAGGTCGTACCGGCGACCAGAATGCCGTGTTCGCCATTTTCGCGCACCGTCGTGTCGAGCAGGCTCACATTGAAGCTATTGCCATCAACCCGAATGCCGCTGCCGGTATTGAAGGCGATCGAGCGCGCGTCGGAGGTGTCGGAGCGCAGGGTGACGGTGTAGGCATCGCTGAGCCGGATGCCGGCCCCGAAGTTAAGTTGCACGGTATTGGTGATCAGGTCAACGTTGCGCACCCCGCCGCTTACCACAATGCCCTCGCGGTTGGGACGGGCGATCGGCATGGGGCTGCAGGGCGGACTGGCGTTACTGGTCGGCAAACAGCCGATGCGGTTGCCGACCAGCGACACATTCTCGATATTGGTCGGGCTGGGCGCGCCCACCGAGCCGCTGCCATCGCCGCGCACCCAGATGCCGGGAATGCCCGAACTGGGGGTCGCCACGCCCCCGACGGTGTTCCGCTCCACCCGCGCGCCCCTGGCCCCGCCGGTCACCAGAATGCCCGCGTCACCGCCATTCGGCTCGGCGATGGTAATCGGCCCAGGAGGAGACGTCGGAGGAGGCGCGCGCCGCAGGCCGATCACGTTGCCGCGCACCAGCGTGTTCAGATTGGACGGGCCCTGGACCAGCACGCCCTCCTGGGCATTGCCGGCGATGATGTTGCCCAGAAACGCATCGGGGGTCGAGTCGATGCCGACAACCGTACCCTGGGTCCCCTCGAGCACTGCCACGCCACGACCGGTGTTGGGTACCGGCGCGGTGGCGCCAGCGTTCAGGCCGATGATCGAACGCTCGATGCGATTGCCCACCGGCGGCGTCGTGGTGGGTGCGGCGCCGCGCGTCAACTCGATGCCGTTGCCACCGTTGCCGGAGACAACCGTGCCGGGACCGATGATGTTATTCTCAGCTCCGTTTTCGATGCGGATGCCGCCGGCCCCATTGGGCAGCGCCATGTCGCCGAGGTAATTCGTACCGACGAACGCGCCCTGCACGCGGTTGCCGGTGGCATTCGTGGTGATCAGCACGCCGTACTGCGTATTACCGCTGATCACCAGCGGAGCAGTTATGGGGAGACCGATTAACTGGTTAGTACTGGCCCCCAGCTCGAGCAGCACCCCGACGGGCTGGGTCCCCAGGGCGGCCTGGCCAATAAAATTCGTGCCAACATAATTGGCACGAATGAAATTGTTGCTGCCGCCACTGATGCGAATCCCGGCCTGTCCATTGGCCGAGATCAGATTGCGCCGGTTGTCAGGGGACGTTCCTACAGTCGAACTGGCCCCGATCACGTTGTCGGTGGCATCAGTCAGTTCCACGCCTGAACCGGAGTTGCCGAGGGGCGCGAAACCGCCGGAAGCATCGAGCGTCACCCCGATATAGTTGCCGTAGACGAAGTTCCCGCTGGCGCCGGCGATAGAGACCCCGCTGACAGCATTGCCGGCGAAGATATTGCGCCGGGGTGGATTAGTAATATCCTCACCCACATAATTCTGGCTGGCGCCATTGGTGATGCGCACCCCGTACCGATTCGGCCGGGCTATGGTTTCCGCAGGCAGCACACCGAAGTAACATCCCTCAACCCGGTTCCCGGTAGCATTGGGGGTGGTAATCCACACACCGGCGCCCCCCGGCTCGACCAGACTGGTGAAGCGAATAAAGATCAACCGGGAAACGGTAATGTTTTTACCCGTAATGCGCAGGCCGAAGCTGTATGTATCCTGGCCATCAATCACCACCAGCGGACGGCCAAAGCCGTCCACTGCGCCTTCAATCCTGTCATTCTCCCCTGCTAATGCCGGAAAAGGCGAGGCGACCGGAGAGATAGTCCGCTGCACAGCAAAGAAACTGGAGTCAAAGCGGATCAAACTTTCCCCATTATCGGCATTCGCGGCGAGGATGGCCTGGCGCAAGGTGCAACCGCCGGGGCTGGGATTCGCGTCCGGCCCGCACGGGGTGGACTGATTATCAAGATCGTTCGTTACCGTATAGGTTCTGGCCGGATCAAAACCCTGAGCCTCCGCGCGAGGGTGGGCGGCGAAAGGGACGACAACGAGAGCGAGGACCGACAGCAGGAGGGGCCAAAGCCTGCGCGGAGACATCGCGAACTCCTTACGCCGCGATCGGAGCGGCGGCTTTAGAATCGGACAAAGGATGGTTGAAGTGTAGAATCGCGTACTGATAGTACGCAGGGCTATTCTAGCATGAACTGTATAAGGGATGTAAGGGGGGAAGGTAGGAATTGGGTACTGAGTAGCCTGTGAAGCTCGTTTTCCGCACAGGTCGGGAACATCTTGTACTTGACCGGTGCGCTGGCGGCGGCTGTCACCCCGAGCGCAGCGAGGGGTCTTCTAGCCACGCGGGTGGAAGATTCCTCGCTGCGCTCGGAATGACAAAGGGGGCGGAGCGGGGAAGGGCCGGGAAGGTTCCTCGCTGCGCGCGGAATGACAGGGGGGCCGCGCGGCGCGAGGCATGGCCGGGAAGATTCCTCGCTGCGCGCGGAATGACAGGGGGGCCGCGCGGCGCGGGGAAGGGCATGGATGCTGGCCGACGAAATGCTTCGATGAGGTCCGGGGGTCGGGATCAGGCGGTCACCGTCGCGGCAGCGCGCCCAGGGCGCGCAGGTAGGTGATGCTGGAGGCGAACTGCTGATCCTCGTAGAAGCAGATCTGGTGTTCGGCAGCGCCGCGTTCCCAGGGGGTGCGCCAGTCATCATCGCGCGAGCGGGATGGGGCGGCCAGTTCACGCAGCACGGGCAAGAGGTCGCGCACGTCACGGGACGGGTAGCCGCGCCACCAGGCGTCGCTAAAGAGGCGCAGGTGGCGGGCGCTGTGGCTGACCAGCTCGATATGGAACGGCGCCTGAGGGGCGCAGGCCCGCGCCTGGTCGAAGAGGCGCCGAATGTTCAGGTCGCCCTCGCCGAGGGCGCAGCGCGCCAGGCGCCAGCCTTCGCGGCTGGGGTACACCACGTAGTCGGAGAGGTGGATGTTGCGGATGTACGGTCCCAGGCGTTCGAGGGCGGCGAAGGGATCGTCGGCGACGATCAGGGCGTTGGTGGGGTCGAACGTCACCCCGACGTGCGGACTGTCAAGCGCCGCGACGATGCGCAGCAGGTCGTCGGCGGTGGCATCCTGGTGGTTCTCGACGGCGATCACCAGCCCATGGTGCTCGGCCAGGGGCGCCACCATGCGCAGGCGGGCGATCACCGTATCGAGGTAGGCTTCCCAATCATGGGCAAAGGCGCCACGGGCGCCCTCCAGCACCGGACTGACCAGCGCCCGCACGACGCGGGCGCCGAGGGCCGCGGCGGCGGGGAGGGCGCGCTCCAGGCCGGCCACGTCAACGACCCCGGTATCAACCACGGGAACGAGTTCGCTTCTGGCGAAGAGGCGGCGCAGCGCGGCAAGGCGCGCGGGTTCCAGGTCGGGCAGCATGTCAAGCGGAAACTCTATGCCATGCAACCCGGCGCGGGAAGCGAGGGCGACGATGTCTTCGATTCCAAAGGGCTGGCTGACGAACCGGGGCGTATCGCGCCCTACCAGCCCGCACCGGTAGCTGAAGCTCAGGGCGGACAGGCCGATGTGCACGGGCAACTCCTGCGATGCGTTCGAGGGTTTTTTATTGTAGCACAAGTAGGCGCCACAACCACACTTCGTCGCAGCGGAAGTTCGGGGGCCCGCGGCCCCTCCGAGCCTCCCCGAAGGGATAGCGCGACCTGGAGGGTTGCATTACCCCTGCCCCGACTCAGCGGGGCGGACAGCAAGCGCGGCACGGCGCGCCTCCTCCTGCGAGGCAATGACAATCCCGGCCAGGAGCAGCACGAAGCCGGCCAGTTGCAGGGGCGCGAAGCGTTCGCCGAAGACCACGAAGGCCAGCAGCGCCGAGCCGACCGGTTCGCCGAGGATGGCGACGGCGATGAAGGTGGCCGACAGGGCGGAGAGGGCGTAGTTGAAGGCGGTGTGGCCGAGCAACTGCGGGCCGATCGCCAGGCCGAGCAGCAGCAGATAGGCGTAGGGCGGAAAGCCGAACAGCGGCTGCCGGGCCGCCAGCGCCCAGAGCACCAGCACCACCGCGGCGGTGGAGTAGACCACGTAGATGTAGGCCAGCACGCTCAGGCGGCGGCGCAGGTCGCGCCCGATCAGCAGATAGCCGCTCACCGTGATCGCGCCCACCAGCGCCAGCGTATTGCCCAGCGCGGGATCGGGCGCGCTGCTGCTCATCTGATCCGACAGGCCGATGAACAAGGTGCCGAGGAACGTAGCCGCGATGCCCAGCAGGGTGCGCCAGCCGAGCCGTTCGCGGAAGAACAGCAACGAGGCCAGCCCGACCCACAACGGGTTGGTCGTAACCAGCGCCACGCTGGAGGCCACCGAGGTGTAGGCCAGCGAACTGATCCAACTGGCGAAGTGCAGGGCCAGAAAGGTCCCCGAGGCCACGCCGAGCAGCAGATCGCGGCGCCGCAGCGAACGCAACTCCGGGCCGGCGCGGAACCAGGCCAGCGGCGTGAGCAGCAGGGCCGCGAGCGCCAGGCGCCAGGCGGCAATGCTCAGCGAGGGCACCCCCGCGGCCTGGGCGTAGCGGATCAGGATCGAGGCCGTTGAAACGATCAAAACGCCGGTAAAGAGAACGATATAGGGCAGCAGGGAACGACGCATGGCAGGTTCTCACATCAGATTACAGTCAGGGCCGCCAATCGGGCTGCACCTCTGTCGTGCGGGGGCGCGGAGGTGTGGAGGTGTGGAGGTGTGGAGGTGTGGAACGGCCTTCCGGGCGAGTATCCCTGCCTATGAACCACATCTCCACACCTCTACATCTCCACAGCTCCACACCCACACAGAGCGCCGGTCGGGCAGGATACTCGCTGCGCGCCGCGCTGTCAACGGCTTGTCCTGGCTCAGGCGATCGGATACAATACCGGGCGCGGATGGCGGGCATGGTTCACACCCGCGCCATTTACCTCCACTTTGGCAGGCAAGGGGTGACAGGTGAGCGCAACGATCGAGGCAGTGCGGGGGATGCGCGATGTGCTGCCTGCCGGTCAGCGGCAGGCGGTCGCGGCCCGGCGCGCCCTTGAGGCGACCTTCGAGGCATACGGCTACGAGCCGATCGATCTGCCGATCATCGAGTCGCGGGAACTCTACCTGCGCAAGCTCGGCGAAGAACTGGCAGGCAAGGTCTACGAGTTCAACTTTGGCGGCCGCGATCTGGCGCTGCGCCCGGAGTGGACGGCCTCGGTGCTGCGGGCCTATGTGGCCCATCTTCAGGACCAGCCGCTGCCGCTGCGGCTCAGTTACAGCGGGCCGGTGTTTCGCTACGAGCGCCCCCAGCGCAACACCTATCGCCAGTTCACCCAGGTAGGCGTCGAGATCGTGGGCGGGCCGTCCCCGCGCGCCGACGCCGAGGCCCTGGCCCTGGCCCGCGCCGGGCTCGACGCGGTGGGGGTGACGGGCTACCGGGTGCTGATGGGGCACGTGGGGGTGGCGCGTGAACTGCTGGCGCAGTTCCACCTGACCGAGCGCAGCCAGGACGCGCTGGTGTGGAGCCTGGAGCGCATCCGCAAGGAAGGCGCGGCGGTGGTGCGCGCGCACCTGCACGAGCGCGTGGGCGAGCCGCCGATTGACCTGCCCCCCGGTTTCGATGAGGAGCAGGCCCGGGCCTGGCTGCTCCGCACGTTGCAGGCGATGGAGATCGATCTGAGCACGGGCACACGGTCGCTGGAGCATGTGGTGGCCCGGCTGTTGCGGAAGTTGCGCCGCAGCGAGGAGGGCGCCGCCATCGAGCGCGCCCTGGAGGTGCTGGAGCGCCTGGTGGCCATTCAGGGGCCGGCCTCGCGGGCACTGCCGGCGCTGGCGGCCCTGCTGGAGGAGCAGGGGTTGCAGGCCCGCGCCCTCGACGAGGTGCGGGCGATACTTGCGCTGGTCGCGGCGCACGGCATCGAGCCTGACCAGATCGACCTCGATTTTGGCCTGGGACGGGGCCTGCACTACTACACCGGCCTGATCTTCGAGATCGCCGATAGCAACGGGACGCAACTCTGCGGTGGCGGGCGCTACGACGAACTGGTCGCGGCCCTGGGCGGCCCGAAAGACGTACCGGCGGTAGGCTTCGCCTACGGTTTGGAGCGGGTGGTCGCCGCGGCCAGCGCGCCAGCGCCGCCCCGCCGCCCCCTGGCCCTGGTGGCGCCGGTTGCCGATGACGATTACGCCTACGCCCAGGAGGTTGCGGGGCGCTTGCGGGAACATGGCCTGGCGGTCAGCGTGGACGTGCGCGGGCGCGCCCTGACGCGCAACCTGAGTGACGCGGCGCGGCGCGGCGCCCGGTACGTCGCCATCGTTGGCGTAGAGGAACGGGCCAGTCGCAGCCTCGTCTGGCGTGACCTGGAGCGCCACGACGAGCGGCGCTTAAGCCTGGACGCGCCTGGGGATCTCCTGGCCGACGCACTGGCTGCGCCAGTGTAAGGTTGAAGCATTGGAAGCGCCAATGCTTCGGCCCTACAACTGATTGGAACCTATGAACGACACCCCATCCTGGGGGCGATACAGCGAGTTGCGCCCCGACGATCTCGTCGCGTTGCGCGCGCGCGCCCCGGCGGCCTACCTCCCCTGGGGCGGGCTGACCCTGCATGGCCCCCATCTGCCCCTGGGGCTTGACACGATCATCGCCGAGGCGATCGCCGAGCGGGCCGTCAGGCGTACCGGGGGGGTGTTACTGCCGGCGATGACCTGGCCCCTGGCGCTGCCACACTCCGGCGAGTCGCTGGGGTTGAGCGCCGCGACGCTGCGGGCCATGCTCGCCGAGAGTCTGGTGGCGCTGGCGCGAAACGGCTGGCGCGTCGTGGTGGTGATCAGCGGGTACTACTCGCCGGGGCACGAATTGCTGCTGATCGACGCCGCCGAACAGGCGCTCGCCGACCAGCGCCTGCTGGTGCTGGCCGTTCCGCCACTGGCGCTGGTGGACGATGACATGCTCGATCACGGGGCGCTCTGGGAAAGCTCCGTCCTGCTCGCCCTGCGCCCCGACCTGATCAAAATGGAGGCCCTTGGCTCCGGCCCGCTCGATCAACTCAGCAGCCCCGTTCTGGGCCGCGATCCGCGGGGCGCCGCCTCGGCCTCGCTCGGCAACAGCGTCCTGAACCTGGCCCTGGAACGCATCAGTGGGGCCGTCGAACGTTTGCTGGCCACCGGCGATCCCGCACCGCTTCACGCCCTGTACGCACGGCGTCGCGAGCGCTACCAGAGCCTCACGGCGCGCTACGGCGACAACCTTGAAGCCCTGACTGCCGCCTGGTGGCAGGGCAAGAGGGGAGGGAGCGAGGCTGCGCCGCGCTCCCCCGAGTAGGGTTGGCGCCCCTGGCGGGGATTGGGGGGTCCCAGGCCCCCGATGATCTTCCCTTCCTGGTGCGCCGCACCAGGAAGAGGAAAACTCGGAGCGGTGCGGCCCCTCCGAACCTCCTCGCAGCGGAAACTGCGGTACGTGACAAAGTAGAGGTATGCTACCACTGGCTAGTCTCACATCAGCCGTCCAGGCAATGCGTACCCACCGCCCGATGACAACCGGCCCGCGTCCGGCCGCCGCGGGCTGCGGCCCTATCGGCTATCGGCTATCGG
>DAOUDA010000016.1:0-51596 GCA_034431835.1 Chloroflexaceae bacterium
AGCGGAGGCGTAGCCGGAGCGAAGGGTCTCGGTTTGGCATCAAAGCCGGGATTCCTCGCTTCGCTCGGAATGACAACCCTCGTTGTAGTACTAATACGGCAATCCAAAATCCAAAATCTAAAATCCAAAATCGTATCATCTCGTGGCGCGGCGTTTGGCCTCGATAAAATGGCGTTGTTCCAGGCGGATGGCGCTGGTGATGCGGCTGATCATGGCGCTGGCCTCGCCCGAAATGGCGCCGTCGTCGGCGGCGGCAACCGCAAACAGCGCGTCAAGGAAGCGGATGCGCTCCTCGACACTGGTGCTCTCGGCGAAGGCGTTGGTCAGGGTATACGGGTCCAGGTGTTCCTTGCTCTCAACGATGGCGGCCTCGGTGACCAGCACCGCCCGGTCGCGGCTGATGCCCCAGCCCTGCTGCAGGGCGGCGATGATGCGCTCACGCTCCTCCTCGGTGACCTGGGCGTCGAGGTGCGCCAGGCTGGCGAGGATGCCGCCGGCGAGGGCCAGGGCGCGGGCCTCCCCGGCGGGGATGCCCAGATCCTCCTCGGGGGCCTTGCCCAGGCGCACGCGCACGGCGTAGTACACCCGGTTGTTGAGGAACTCCTCCAGGTACTGCTCGCGGTTCGGTCCGGCGGGCTGGAGACCGAGACTGCGGCGCACGAACCCGCCCAGGGCCGCCAGCGGCCCCGGGTCGGCCCGTTCCAGGGCGGCGCGGATCTCGGCGGCCACCTGGCGCTCGGCCTCGTGCCGCACGCGATCGGCGGCGAAGAGCCGGTCGAGGGCCTGCAGGGCCAGTTGCCGGTCGCGCAGGCCGCGCATCAGCGCGGCCAGTTCGGTGACCAGCCGCTGGCGTTCTTCCGCTTCCACGGGTGAGTAGAGGTAAATATCCAGTTCGGCCCAGTCCTGCATGGTCAGGGCCATCTCGCCGCTGCCCGCCGTCTGGCCCATTTCGGCGAGGAGGTTCTTCAAGCTGTTGACTTCATCGTGGGCAAGGTGCCCATCGGCCCAGGCGGCAGCAATGACGACCTTGGCCAGCGCCATGGCGAGGGGGTGTTTGGGCATAGGGGGATGTGTTCCTCCGGTGGTTTTTGGATTTTGGATTTTGGATTGCCGCTTATGGCGTCTCAACTCCTCGTATCCCCGATCCGCACGCGGCGGGCGCGCGTTGGCGAAGTCAGGACCCAGCCGCCGCTGCGGGTGGAACGCGAGGGAACGCGGAGGGCCACCCCCTGCGTGCCTCAGGCCGTTCGCAGGGAGGCGGCGGCGCGCAGGTTCAGTTCCTCGATGCTCTGCTCGCGCATGCGGAACTTCTGCACCTTGCCGGTGACGGTCATCGGAAAGCTGTCTACAAACTTGACATAACGAGGGATCTTGAAATGGGCGATCTGCCCGCGGCAGAACTGGCGGATCTCCTCCTCGTCGGCGGTTTCGCCGGGCTTGAGCTTGATCCAGGCCATGATCTCCTCGCCGTAGCGTTCGTCGGGCACGCCGATCACCTGCACGTCGCTGACCTTGGGATGGGTGTAGAGGAACTCCTCGATCTCGCGGGGATAGACATTCTCGCCGCCGCGGATGATCATATCCTTGATCCGCCCGACGATGTTGATGTACCCTTCCTCGTCCATCACCGCCAGGTCGCCGGTGTGCATCCAGCCGGCGGCGTCTATCGCCTTGCGCGTGGCTTCCTCGTTGTTCCAGTAGCCCAGCATCACCGAGTAGCCCCGTGTGCACAACTCGCCGGTCTGGCCGCGGGGCAGCACCTTGCCGCTGACCGGGTCAATGATCTTGATCTCGACGTGGGGGTGCACCTGGCCGACCGTGCCGACCTGCTTCTCCAACGGCGCGCCGATGCGGGTCTGGGTGCTGACCGGGCTGGTCTCGGTCATGCCGTAGCAGATCTCCACTTCGCGCATGTTCATCAGCGAGTGGACCTTGCGCATGACCTCGACCGGGCAGGGCGCGCCGGCCATCACCCCGGTACGGAGGCTGCTGAGGTCAAAGCGGCTAAAGTCGGGATGGTCGAGTTCGGCGATGAACATGGTCGGCACGCCGAAGAGGGCGGTGGCGCGCTCCTCCTGCACGGCCCGGAGCACGGCCAGAGGATCGAAGCCCTCGGAGGGGTAGATGATCGTCGCGCCGTGGGTGATGCAGCCGAGATTGCCCATCACCATGCCGAAGCAGTGGTACAGCGGCACGGGGATCACCAGGCGGTCCCTGTCGGTAAAGCGCATCAGGCGGGCGACGAAGTAGCCATTGTTGAGGATGTTGTGATGGCTGAGCGTCGCGCCTTTGGGATAGCCGGTCGTGCCGGAGGTGTACTGGATGTTGATCGGGTCGTCGAACTGCTGTTCGGCCTGGCGCGCGGCAAGGTCGGCGGGGCTAACCTGTTCGGCGGCGGCCAGCACGTCGTTCCAGGTGAACATGCCGGGGGCCGGTTCGTCGCCCAGGCGAATGACCGTGCGCAGGTCGGGCAGGCGTCCCGCCGCCAGGCGCCCCGGCTGGGCCTGGCGCAACTCAGGCAGCAGTTCAAAAAGCATGGCGCTGTAGTCGGCGCCGCGGAACTGCGGGGCGAAGACCAGGGCGCTACAGCCGGACTGGTGCAGGGCGTACTCGAGTTCGTGGAGGCGGTAGGCCGGGTTGATGTTGACCAGGATGGCGCCGATCTTACTGGTGGCGAGCTGGGTGATCAGCCATTCGGCACGGTTGGGCGCCCAGATGCCGAGACGCTCGCCTTTCGCGATCCCCAGGGCCATCAGCCCGCGGGCGCAGCGATCCACTTCGGTCCTCAGATCGGCGTAGCTGTAGCGCAGGCCCTGCTGGCGCACCACCAGGGCCTCGTTGTCGGGAAAGCGGGCGGCGATGGCGTCGAAACAATCGCCGATGGTTACGCCCAGCAGGGGCACGTCACTCGTTCCGCTCACGTAGCTCCAGCGCGTGGTCTCCATACTGACGCTCCTCCGCGTGGCTTCCTCGCCACGGTTATGGGTACGATGCGATTTGGGTATGCGTAGTGTACCGCATCTCGGAGGGTTGCGCCACCGCGGAGACCGGCAGGCGGGGGGATGGGCCGGTCCTCACCCTCCCCCGCCTCGCTGCGCTCGGCGCCCCCTCCCTCTCCATCCACGGTAGAGAGGGAGGGGGCCGGGGGGAGGGTGAGGATCACGAAAGGGGTACGTCCGGGAAGACGCAACCCGCCCAGACTTCCCACAGGCCGGGGCGTGGGGCAACCCGGTTGCCCCACGCCGGCGCGACGCTATTCGTGGTCCTCGTGTTCGGGGGGCAGCAGCGCGTCCCACCAGATCTTGCCGGAGCGTTTCTGCTGGAAGTCCACGTGGATATGTTTGGGTTCGGTGTATTCGAGCATGCCCGCCACGCCCATTTCGCGCCCGATGCCGCTCTCTTTGAAGCCGCCGAAGGGCGCGTAGGGGTTGAGCATGTGGTGGTCGTTGATCCAGATGGTGCCGGTGCGCAGGCGCTTGGCGACCTCGACGGCCTGTTGCACGTCCCGTGACCAGACGGAGGCGGCCAGGCCGTACATCGAGTCGTTGGCCATGGCGATGGCGTCGCCGATCTCATCGTAGCGGATCACCGCCAGCACCGGGCCGAAGATCTCCTCCTGGGCCAGGCGCGAGCGGTTGTCCACGTGGGTGAAGATGGTCGGCTCCAGGTACGGCCCCTGCTCGAACAGCTCCCCGACGGGCCGCCCGCCGCCGATGGCCAGCCGCGCGCCCTCCTCGCGCCCGATGCGGATGTACTTTTCCACCCGTTCGCGGTGGGCAAAGCTGATCAGCGGCCCGATGTCGGTCTCCAGTTCCAGCGGATCGCCGATGCGCAACTGCCGCGTGCGCGCGACCATCCGCTCGACGACCTCGTCGTACATCGAGGTGTGGACGAAGCAGCGCGTGCCGGCCTCGCAGAGCTGCCCGGCGTGGTAGAACATCGCGAACAGCGCGCCGTCAACCGCCTTGTCCAGGTCGGCGTCGGGGAGCAGGATGGTGGGCGACTTGCCGCCCAGTTCCAGGGTAACCTTCTTGATATGCGGCGCGGCGAGGGCCATGATCCGTCGCCCCACGTCGGTGGAGCCGGTGAAGGCGACTTTATCAACCTTCGGATGCGCCACCAGGTAGTCGCCGATCGCCCCGCCGGGACCGGTGATCATGTTGAGCGTGCCGCGCGGCAGCAGGCCGGTCTCATCAATCATGCGCACCAGTTCGATCGAGGTGAGCGGGGCCTGGGTGGCCGGCTTGAACACCACGGTGTTGCCGGTGGCCAGGGCCGGGCCGAGCTTCCAGACGGCCATGCAGAAGGGGTAATTCCAGGGGATGATCTGCGCGCAGACGCCGAAGGGATCGCGCCAGACGAAGCTCCAGGTGAGGGTGGGAAAGTCGTTCCAGGGCAGCGGCTCGTAGGGCGAGCGCCGGGCCAGTTCGGCGAAGACGCGCATCATGTGCAGGCCGAGGGGGATGTCGTTGTAGGTCGTCTTGCGGATGGGCACGCCGACGTCGCGGCTCTCCAACTCGGCCAGTTCAAAGGCGCGCTCCTCCATCACATCGGCGATCTTGTGCAGAATGCGGGCGCGCTCGAAGTGGGGGGTGTGCGGCCAGGGGCCGTTGTCGAAGGCGTTGCGCGCCGCCGCCACGGCCCGGTCCACATCGGCGGCGCTCGCGCTGGCGACGCGGGCGATCAGCCGGCCCGTGGCCGGCTCGGTCACATCGAAGGTCGCGGCGCCTTCCGCATCGCACCACTCGCCATTGATAAACAACTGGTGGTACGGAACATCGGTCTCGGGGGGTTCAAGCGCCATCGCTTTGCTCCTTTGGCGATCCGGGTCAGGGACAGGAAATGCTGCTATGCGTTATCATAACACGCTGCGTCAAGGAAGCGCAAGCGCCAGGACCCTTGTCCTCGCCAGCGGAGAGGGACGGGGAGGGCGCAGCCCTCCCAAACATATCACTTGCGCCTACCGGCCCCGCCAGGCGTGAATGATCCGCAGGTAGAAATCGGCGGGCAGGGGGCGCCCATTGGCGTCGGTGTAGGCCGCCGGGGCGACGGCGGTGCCCTCGGGCCACTCGTTCCAGGTCTCGATCAGCACCAGGTCGGCATCCTCGGGCACCGCCGCCAGACTGGCGCGCAGGAACGCGCCGGGCGCGCGGGGCCCGCCGCCGGGCGGCAGATCGCGCGGCTGGATGCGCGGCTCGCTGACCCACGGGAGGCGCGAGTTGTCGAAGCCCGGACCAACGCTGCTCACCCGGTAGCCGCGCAATTCGCCGGTGTGCGGGCCATTGAGCGCCGTGCCCCAGCGATAGACGCCATCGGCCACTTCGGCAGCGGCGGGGAGACCGGCAGGTGGCGGCGCGCTCAGCCACGTCTCCTCCAGAATCAGCCACGGTTCCACCCCGAAATCGGCGGCGAAGGCGCGCTTCACACTGTTCCACAACTCGCCACCATAGCCGATTTCATCGCAACAGATGGTGGTGTAGGTGATGATAATCGGCCGGCCGTTGACCGTGGCCCACATTTCCCGCGGCACCCGCCGGAAGAAATCGCGGATATGCCGGTCGTAGAAGAAGTAGCCGCTGCGCGGATCGCTCACCGGCATGCGCGGCGCGTCCGCGCCGGTCAGGTAGCCCTTGCCCAGGTGGTCCTGAAACATGCCCTGCTGCGCGGTGGTGTCGAGAAACATGCCGATCCGCAGCGGTCGCTCCAGAACGCCATTCGCCTGGACCAGCAGGTTCATGCGATCCTGCCGAAACCAGGGATGGGGATGGTCGCCCCAACTCACAGGGAAGACCATGTCGATGCCGGTAGCCGCCATGGTGCGGAGTTCCTGCTCGTACCAGTCGTAGTTATAGGAGGAATAGCTCGCGCCGTCGCGCGGGTCGGGGTCGTTGGGCAGCGGAGTGACCCATCCCGGCGGCAGAAAGCGCACCTGGGACGGGTCGCACTCCTGTTCAGGGCAGTTGTACCAGTAGAAGAAGAAGGCCCCGAGCGGCGGACGGCGCGCTGGCGCCGGCGTGGGCCGGGTGGCAACCGGCGTCACCGGCGCGGGAGTGACGCGCGCCGGGGCCGTCACCGTTGCCGGTGGCGGAGCGGGTGGCGCGGCGCAGGCGGCCAGCAGGAGGATTGCCAGGACGACAAGGATTGCGTAGCGTGTGGTGGTGGTGATCATGGACTTCAGAGCCGGTCGGTTGCGTAACGATGAGACTCCGGCTCGGCCAGTGATGTTGCGGCCTAAGGTCCCGCATCAATTCGCTGTCGCGCGAGACAGCGGTTTTCGGAGGAGCAAGGTTCCTCCAGGCCTCTGGCAGGGCGACCCGCTTATACCAATTCCCGTTGCACACGGTGCATGCGCATTATCGCCCTGTCGCATCGGAACGCCAGATACGGCAATCCAAAATCGGATCAGGCGTGCATCTCCTACGGCAATCCAAAATCCAAAATCCAAAATCGGATCAGGCGTGCATCTCCCTCCCCGTGGCGACGATATCCGCCAGCACGGCGGCGGCGGTGACGGCGATGCCCGCGCCGGGCCCGCGAATGATCAGCGGGCGTTCGGCATAGCGCGCGGTGGTAAAGGTGAAGAGGTTGTCGGGGCCGCGCAGGCTGGCGAGGGGATGATCGGCAGGCACGATCTGGAAGCCCACACTGGCGCCTTCCGGCGTAATGCTGGCAACGTAGCGCAAGGCGCCGCCGGCGGCGCGCGCCGCGGCGACCCGCTCGGCCATTGGCGCGTCGAGTTCTTCCAGGCGGGCCATGAACTCGTCCAGTTCGAGCTGGGCGAACTCGGGCGGGTACCACGGCTCGGGAGGGATCTGCTCGATCGTCCAGGGCTGGCCGCAGGTGCGTCCCAGAATGAGGGCCTTGCGGGCCACGTCCAGACCGCTCAGGTCGTCGCGGGGATCAGGCTCGGTATAGCCCAGGGCGTGGGCCTCGCGCAGGGCGACCGAGAGGGGCCTGCCGGCCTCCAGTTCGGTGCAGAGGTAGCCCAGGGTGCCGCTCATGACCGCCTCGATGCGCAGTACCTCGTCGCCGCTGTCGAGCAGGCCCTGCAGGGCGCCGATGATGGGCAACCCGGCGCCAACCGTGGCCTCGTAGCGCGTCGCGCCGTTCTCGGTCAGGGTTACGAAATCGTGATAGGCCGCGCAGAGGGGCTGTTTGTTGGCCGTGACCACACGGTGGCCGAAGCGTACCGCGTCGGCCAGGATCACCGTCGTGCCGGCATACGCCGAGACGTCCACGGCGATGCCCGGGGCGGTGATGGGCAGCACCCCCAGGCTGCCACGCCGGGGCGCGCCCTGGTCGGCCAGGGTGCGCCCGGCGGCTTTGGCCTCCAGGATCTCCAGCACCGTCTCTCCGGGCAGGGGCGTGCCGGAGAAGAACATGCCGGTGCTGTCGGCAATCGCCAGGTAGTCAATCGAAAAGCCGTAGCGCCGGATGATGGCGTCGTGCTGGGCGAGGATCTGCCGCGCCAGTTCGCGGCCCACGCTGCCAAGGCCAATCTGGACAATCTGAATGCGTTTCATGGCTCCCCGATAGTATGCCGCGGCGCGGTCGCCGCGGCGACAGGCTGGCCGTCCAAGAGATGTTCTTCCAGCAGCAGGCGGTGCAGGGCCGAGTGGTCGAGTTCACCGTAGCCGCGGGCGACGAGACGTTCGTAGCGTGCCAGGGTGTCGTCGAGGTGGGGCAGACGCAGGCCCGCGGCGTCGGCAAGCTCGCGGGCCAGCCGGAGATCCTTGAGCTGGGTGCTGGCCCGCCCTCCCGGGGTGTAGTCTCGCGCGGCCATGCGCGCGCCGTGGATCTGCAACACCTTCGAGTCGGCGAAGCCGCCGGCAAGGGCCTGCCGCAGCCGCGCCGGGTCCACGCCGCTGGCCTCGGCGAGGAGGGTTGCCTCGGCCACCGCTTCGATGGTCAGCCCGACGATCAACTGGTTGATCACCTTGGCGGTATGCCCGGCGCCGGGGCCGCCCAGATGCGTCACGTGGCCCAGGGCCTCCAGCACGGGGCGGGCGCGGGCCACGTGGGCCTCCTCGCCGCCGGCCATTATCGCCAGCGTCCCGGCCGCGGCGCCCTCCGGGCCGCCTGACACCGGGGCGTCCACCCAGCCGATGTCGCGGCTTGCCAGGCGCGCGGCGGAGGCCCGCGAGCGCGCGGGGTCGGAACTGCCCATGTCTACCACCAGGCAACCCGGACGCAGATGCGGAGCCAGACCCTCCAGTACCGTGTCCACGGCCAGCGAGTCGGCAAGCACGAGGATGCAGATGCTGGCGGCGGCGGCTTCGGCCAGGCTCGCGCACAGGGGCGTCCCCGCCACCAGTTCGGGGGCCAGGGGCGAGCGGTTCCATCCGCGCACCTGATGGCCGGCGCGGAGCAGGGTGCGGGCCATCGGGCGGCCCATCAGGCCCGGCCCGAGCAGGCTGATCGACTCGCTCATCCCGACCCTCCGAAGGTGCGTTCCATCAATTTTCGCATACGCACGGTCGGGTTGGTTGGCTCGTAGTGCACATCGTCCCAGCGCAGGGCCTGGCCGACGGGAACGGGGTGGCGCAGGGTGAGTTCGTGGGCCAGGCCGATGGGCAGCAGGCCGCGCTCCAGCGAGGTCGCCGCGGGCAGCAACTTCCCGTAGACGGTGTAGCCCCCCTCGCCATCGAGGCGCTCGCCGGCCGCCAGGTTGCGCTTGGCGACCGCCGCCACGTCGCCGCGGAACGCATCGGGGCGACCGGTGGCCTCGCCGCGCAGCCCCACCCGGAGCACGCTGACCGCCAGCTCCAGACCGATCAGGTGGTAGGGCCGGTAGAGCGCGGTGTAGCGCCCGCTGGCGTCGGTGACCAGGCCGTATTCGGCGAAACACTGCTTGACATAATTGTCAGGGGCGACAATGGTGACGAACACCCCCCGGCGCAGATCGCGGTAGACGGGGCGGCCATCGCGCTCCAGGCTGCTGACGACCTCCACCGTCCCGGCGTGGGCCAGCCGCCCCCCCTCCGCTTCGGGGCGGCAGATGTGGGGCAGGTCGTCCACGCCGCAGGGGGGGAAGCGCAGCCCGTCGGGCTGCGGAGCGAGACCGCAGGCGTTGGCGACGGCGGCCATCTCGATCGCCGATTTGGTGCCATCGAGGAACGCGTTGAACATCTGGGGGTTGAAGTCGCCCCGGGCCACCTGCTCGGGCGTCAGGCCGTAATGTTCCCAGACCGTTTCGGGGGTTGAGTAGTGGTACGCCGGCAGGTAGCGGGTGCCCTTGCCGGCGCAGATCACCTCGAACCCGGAGACACGCGCCCATTCGACCAGTTCGGCGATCAGGGCGGGCTGATCGCCATAGGCCAGGGAGTAGACTACCCCGGCTTCGGCGGCGCGGCGGGCGAGGATGGGGCCGGCGAGGGCGTCGGCTTCGACGTTGACCATCACGATATGGCGATGGTAGTCAATCGCCAGGAGGCAGTGGGCGATGCCCGCTGCGGGCACGCCGGTGGCCTCAACGATCACGTCCAGGCCCGCGGCGGCAATGAGCGCTGCCGCGTCATCGCCCACGTGGGTGCCGCCGGTGGCCAGGGCCTCGGCCAGGCTCGCGGCGGCGAAGCTGGCCTCGGGCCAGCCGGCCCGCAGCAAGGCGCCGCGGGCGCGCTCGGGGGCCAGGTCGGCGACCCCCAGTACGTGCAGGCCGGGAACGCGGCGGGCCTGGGCCAGGAACATCGTGCCGAATTTCCCGGCGCCGATCAACCCGACGCGCAAGGGCCGGCCCGCCTCGGCGCGGGCCGCGAGCAGCGAGAGCAGGTCGCCAGACATGAGTTGCTCCCACGGTGTAGAAGGCACGGTTACCCTGATTATCCCATAGTGTCGCCGATGCTTCAAGGGCGGGCTGGCTCGCCCGCACACCAGCGCGCGATCGTCGCGCGCCACTCGCGTTCGACGGTTGCGAGGGGCGCTCCCGCCAGGCGCGGCCAGTCGCGGAGGCGGTAGCTGCCGTCCCGGTAGGCGCGGTAGAGGCGCCGCAGGCCCTCGGGCCGCTCGGTGAACAGGTAGTAGCTGAGGGCCCAGGCGGCGTCGTAGTCGAACACCCCGAAGCGATCGTAGCCCTCGCGGCGCGCCAGCAGATCGGCGAGCGCCGGCGGCGCGGCCCGCGCGCACAGGCGTTGGAGTTGCGCCCGTCGCGGCGCGGGGCCGGCGGGGCCGCTGCCGGCGAGCACTTCGGCCAGCCCTTCGTCGGCCCAGCCCCGGGGTTCGCGGTGGTATCCCGGCGTGTGCCAGGCGCCGGGAAAGAGGTATCGCCCCGCCAGGTGGTGGCTCAGTTCGTGCCGCAGACTCTCCTCCAGGCTGTTCGCGCTCTGCTCCGCTGCCCGGGCGTAGGTGTACAGCGTGGCGCTGGTCTCGTCGTACACCCCGTCAACCTCCACGCTGAAGGCCGTAAAGGCGCGCAGGTAGTCGCGGTAGACGCCCTGGCGGGCGAAGATCAGCACCGTGAGGGCCGTGGCATCCTCGCCGGGAAGCGGTTCACGCAGGTCGGACCCCACGATAGCGAAGAAGTGCTTCCGCGTTTGTTCGATCTCGTCCAGCAGCGGCGCGAGGCTCTCCGTGGGCAGACCGGAGCGGATGGTCACGCCGCCGCCGGAGCGGGCGTGGGGCAGGGCCAGGGCCTCGTAGTCGGAGCGCAGACGATCCAGATGGGCCGTGCCGCCCGCCAGGCGATCTTGCGCGCGGGCGATGGCGGCGCTGGCGGTCAGGGTAGTGGGATGGCTCTCCCCCGTTGTGGGGCCGGCGGGCGGCGGGTCATCGGGGATCAGTTCGAGGGGCGGCTCGGCGCTTCGCGCCGCGGCCAGGGCCGCGCCGAGCGTGGCCCGCGCGCCGGGGTCGAGTTGCGCGTTCCGCAGATGCGCCACCGCCGTGGCGGCGGCAGCGCGCGCGCCGGGATCGTCGGAGCGCAGCCCGCCCAGGATGAAGCGCCGGTCGGCCTCGGCGAGCGGGCCTGGATGGGCGTGGATCAGACGGGCGCGCGCCAGGGCGGCGCGGTAGCGTAGGCCCGGAGCAAGGGCCGTGTCGCCGGACAGCCGCTCCAGGGCCGGGGCGGCGCCGAAGTCGGGGTAAAAGAAGGTGTCAACGATCCAGATCGCCTCGGCCAGCACCAGGGCATCGTGTTCGCCGTCGAGGAGGCCGGCCAGGGTGGCGCGCAGAGCAGAGGCGCGGGCGCGGGTCACCAGTTCGTGGGCGCGGCTGCCCCGCGGGGCCTCGGCGAAGCGCCCCAGGACCCGCAGGGCGTTGCGGCGCGCGCGGGCGTGGGGGCCATTGGCGGCCAGGTCGAGCAGCGCGTCGGTGACGGCCAGGTCGGCGCGGGGGCGCAGGGCGACGGCGAGGTCCTCGGCGCAGGCATACCCGGCGCCGGGCAGGGCCGTCAGGAGGGCCGCCGTGTCGGGGTACGCAACCGTGGGGCAGTCAGGGGTGCGGATGGGCGGCGCGACGGGCGCGACCGCCAGAGGCAGGGCCGAGGCCGGGCTGGCCAGAAGCAGGGCCAGGGCGATGAGGACGGCGAGACGTTTTGTCCCCATGTGAGCATAGCCCGATGGAAGGGTCCGGGAGGGCGTAACAAGTCTGTAAAGTACGTTTCGTGGCATGTCCGCTTCCCTCCCGGCCTCCCCCCGCTGGGGGAGGCGCCGGACTCCCTCCCCCGGCGGGGGAGGGTTGGGGAGGGGGCGGAGGTGTAGCGAAGACGTTATTTACAGACCAGTAGCCCTCCCAGAAAGGAAGACAACCTGATTATGCGAACGGGCGCTACACCGACTCGGCCAGATCATGCCGCCACACCCGGAGATCCCCTGGCCCGTCCGGTCCGGTCGCCAGCACGCAGAGGGCGCGGCGGTAGTCGAGCGTAACCCGGTGGAAGCGGGCAAGGACGCCGTTGCCCAGATTGGCCCGCCCGGCGCGGCCCAGGTCGCCGTGGCCGCCCTCGGGGGCGTCGAGGGCCACTTCGCGCACCTCAAAGGGGCCGATGCGCAGCCCCGCGGCCACGCCGCGCCGCACGGCGCAACCACTGGCGAACCCGTGGCCCTCGCCGGTGGCGCTGTCGCGGCCCAGCCCCGCGCGGGTCGCCAGGTCGGCGCTCAGGGTGAGCGCGCCATTGGAGCCGGTGTCAATCGTCAGCAAGGGCAGTTCCAGACAGTGCCGCGGCCCGGCTGCGTCGTCCCCAGGGGCCAGCAGGACGGCCCCTGCCAGGGCCGGGAAATGGTCGAAAAAACACAGCGGCAGGACCGCGCCCGTCTCGCCGGGGGCGGGCGGCTCCAGGTCGGGGTGGCACAGGCGCAGGCGCCGCTCGGCGTAGTGGATGTCGAGGGACAGGTTGCTAAGAACGTTATAACCCAGCACCACGTCCACCTCAAACGGGGCCTGGCGCAGATCCACGGCCAGCAGGTAGAGATCGCGCAGGCACAGATCCCCCAGGCGCAACCAGGGCAGCACCGTTTCGGTGAACGGCACGCCATCGCTGGTCGCGTCGGAGCCAAAGGCAAAATCGCCGATACGCAGGCCGAGGCGCCGGGCCAACCCCAGGTCAATCGCCGAGGGATCGGTGCCGGTATCGATCAGCACGGTGAGCGGGCGCCCGCCTGGACCCGCCGCGGTGCAGCGCAGCACCTGCGGAGAAAAGCGCATAGGGATGTCGGCGACGCCATTTGGGGGAAACTCGAGCCTGGTGCGATCATCTAGCATGCCGATATGATACCACGGGTGCAGGATGTCCATCTTGCTTCAGCGGGGGCGGGGGAAACCGGGTTTCCCCATGATCCTCGTCCAGCAGGAGGGCGCCTGGTCCTCCGTCCCCTCCCTCTCCACCGCTGGTGGAGAGGGAGGGGACCGGGGGGTTCTCAGGTGTAGGGTTTTCCAGCACATCCTCGCGTCGCATTCGCCATCTGGAGCATCAGGACGCCCCCTGCCCCCTCTCCACCGTCGGTGGAGAGGGGGCAGGGGGGTGAGGACCGCAAGCGCATTGGAATGCCGAAAACCCCTGCTCGCTCGAAAAACCCTACACCTGAGAAGGGCCGGGGGGAGGGTGAGGCCCGCTACCCGCCCATCTGAGGGTGTGACGAAACGTTCTGCAGGATGGGGGTGCAGGCGTCTGGCGACCCGGAACCCGGCAAGCGTCCCGCCGGTTCGCGCGCGGCCCTGGTTGCCGGTTTGCCCCGCGGCGCGGGGCGCGGCGTCGGGGGGGCGTCCCCCCTCCCAGCCTCCCCCCGCTGGGGGGAGGAGCGCGGTTCCCTCCCCCAGCGGGGGAGAGTCAGGGAGGGGGCGAGGCGGCATCCGCCGGGGACGGACGCCGCACGCTCCTGAAACCCGGTCCGCTGCGCGCGGTGTGGATCACGCAAAACCTTTCTCACACCCCCCATCTGGTTTGACATGCCACCTGCCTGAGGTATAATGAAGCCGTATCAGCGGCGTTTTGATCCGCGTCCCCCACGCGCTGCGCGGCGAGACGGAAGGAGATGGGCATATGTTTGGCCTCGGCTGGGGTGAGTTGCTGATCATTCTGGTGATTGTGATTGCCATTTTTGGCGCCGGGCGCCTGGCCGGCATCGGCGGCGCGCTGGGCAGCAGCATCCGCGAGTTCAAGAAGGCGGTTAAGGACGACGAGGCGCCCGCGGTCAAGGCCGAGCCGAAGGCCGAAGACGGGACCAAGGCGTAGGCGCCGCGGGTCTTCCCGCGCGCGAGCCGTCAGGGCCGGAGCATTGGCGCAGCCGGCGCTTCTGCCTCATTCCTGGCCGTGTGCTCAAATGTACCGTGAAGCTCAGGGGCGGAACGTGTTCCGCCCCTTTTGCGTAGCCACTTTCCGGTGCGGCGCGGCCTTGCTGCGCCGCACCGGAATGGGGATCGTGGGGCCACAGGCCCCCGCAGGCTCCCAGGGCCGACGCAATGTCCCGCCTCCGGCGGGGACAGGGGCGGCTGCGCCGCCCGGTACGGTCATCATGTTTGGGGCTTGCCCCAAAGACCCTGCACGATCCCTGCGCAGGCTCCGCGCCCTCCGCCGAGACGAAGCGCCCGTATAGTGTAATATCGTATATCGTATATGGCTGAAGATTACTACGACCGCGCGACCATCGTGGTGCGCTCGGGGGCGGGAGGCAACGGCGCCGCCACCTTCCGCCGCGAGAAGTACGTGCCCCGCGGCGGCCCCAACGGCGGCGATGGCGGGCGCGGCGGCCACGTCTACCTGGTGGCCGACCCGAACCTCAACACGCTGCTCCACTTCCGCTACGAGCGCACATTCGTCGCTGAAAACGGCGGTCATGGGCAAAAGAACAACATGCACGGGCGCCAGGGCAGGGATCTGATCATCCGCGTCCCCCCTGGTACGGTCGTGCGCACCACCATTGATGGGGTAACCTACGAAGTTGACCTGGCGCGCCCCGGGCAGCGCCTCCTCGCCGCCCGCGGGGGCAAGGGCGGGCTGGGCAATGTCCACTTCGCCACGCCGACGCGCCAGGCGCCGCGCATCGCCGAGTTGGGCGAGCCTGGCCAGGAGCTGGAACTCCAGCTCGAGTTGAAGCTGCTCGCCGACGTGGGCCTGGTAGGCTTTCCCAACGCCGGCAAGTCAACCCTGCTCTCGGTGATCAGCGCCGCGCGCCCGAAGATCGCCGACTATCCCTTCACCACCCTGCAGCCCAACCTGGGCATCGTCGAGGTCAGCGTCCGCGATCGCTTCGTCGTCGCCGACATCCCCGGGCTGATCGAAGGCGCCCACGCCGGCATCGGGCTGGGTTACGACTTCCTGCGTCACGTCGAGCGCACCCGCGTGCTGATCCACATCATCGACGCGGCCGGGGTTGACTTTCGCGATCCGGTGGCCGATTACCACGCCATCAACGCCGAACTGCGCCTGTACCAGCCGGCGCTGGCGGAGCGCCCGCAGATCGTGGCCCTCAACAAAATGGACCTGCCCGCGGCCCGCGAGAACCTGCCGCGCCTGCGCGCCGAACTACCCGTCGCCCCCGAGAACCTGTTCCCCATCGCCGCCGCGACCGGCGAAGGGGTTGACGCGCTCATGCGCCGGGTTGCCGACGTGCTCCGCACCCTGCCCGTTCCGGCCCGCGATCCGGTTGACCCCAAAGAGCCGCCGCTGACCTGGCCCGTTCCACCGGTGGATGAGAATGCCTTCACCATCTCTCGCGAGGGCAAGGGCTGGCGCGTGCGCGGCGTCCGCATCGAGCGCCTGATCAAAATGACCAACTTCGCCCAACCCGAGGCGCTTGACCGGGTGCAGCGCGTGCTCGCGGCCAGCGGCATCAGCCAGGCCCTGATCGAGGCCGGCCTCCAGGAGGGCGATACGGTCTACATCGCCGATGCCGAGCTGGAGTGGGATAGCCTGCGGTTTGAGTGATTGGCCTCTTCTAAGGAGGGGCGTGGGGAAACCAGGTTTCCCCACGCCCCTCCATCCTTCAACACTCCCCAAAAGCCTTAACAGCCCGACGATTGACATATCACCAGCGGCTGCTATAATCAGAACGGGTGTTTAGCATTTTTGTGCCGCACAGACGTTCATGCAGCCAATCGCGATCATCGGTTCGCCGAATAGCACCACTACCTTCACCGTGGACATCCTCGAAACCGCCCGCGATCGGGCCCTGGATCACGCCTGGGTGACCTTCGAGGTGGTGGAGCGTTTCCATGGCCGGGCCTATCGCAAGCGGGCCCTCTGCCAGCTCGGCGGCATCGTCACGCGCAACCGCTGGCACGAGGACCCGATCATCCGCGCGGTGATCAAGCACCAGGGCGCCCTGCCGGCCCTCTCCGGCGAGAGCGACCTGACCAGCGCCCAGTTGACGGCCCTGGGCGTGTTTTTGCTCGAGGACGACGGGCGGGTGCGCCGCCGCACGACCCTCTCCACCCCACCGCCCAGCGGCACCCCCGTGTTTCCCGCCACCGCCGAGGCGCTCCAGGCGCTGGTAGATACGGAGCCGGGCATCTTCTATGCCGGCACCTCCCCTGGTGACGGGTTGCCCGTGCCGCTGACCCTGCGCCATTTCGGGCCGACCGAGGCGGGCGGCTTTGGCGAAGCGGTCATGATGGGCATCTTCGGCCAGACCCGCAGCGGCAAGTCCATTCTCGCCGCGCAACTGCTTGCCGGGTTTGCCAGCAATCCGCAGATGGGTCTGCTGGTGCTCGACCCCCAGGGCGAGTTCGGGCGCGACCGCTTCGCCGCCGGCGACCACCGGGTTGATTTCAGCATCAGGCGCCTGCTGGGCAGCCTGCGCGTCAGCCGCGCCGTGAACGTCGTCGGCGCCGACGAGGTGGCCCTCGAAGGACCCGAGGCCTTCACCGAAACGCTGCGACGCGCCGGGTTCTTCGAGAGCCTGGGCTTCAAAGGGGCCGCCAAGGAACGCGAGGCCAGCGAACGGCTCGCCAACCTGATTGCCGAGTTGACCGACGCCGAGGGCCGGCGCCGGCCCGTGCGCGACCTGCGCGGGGCCGATCTGCCCCTCCTGGTGCGTGACCTGGCCCGCTTCGCCGATGTGATCTACGCCAGTCGCCCCGGCACCACCCCGGGCGAGGGCCAGCGCGCCCAGGACGTGCTGGCGCGCTTCCAGCTCGATGAGGCCCGTCTCAAGCGGGTCTGGGCCGGTTCCCTGGCGGCCTTCCGCACCGACACGGGCCGCGTGCCCCTCTCGCAGCTCATCCAGCGCGTGCTCGCCGATCGCGAGGTCGTGGTGCTCTCCTTCGCCCAGGAGGGCGCGCACGACGCGGTGCCCTACTTCCTGCTCAACGAGATTCTGACCCGCCTGCGCCAGGTGATCCACCGCAGCTTCAACCACGGGCAGCAGTCCAACGCCCTGGTGGTGCTCGATGAGGCGCACCTCTTCGCCGGGGAGCACGCCGCCGAGAGCAGCGATGGGGCGCGCACCCGCGCCCTGCTGGCCCAGAGCGTGCGCATGACCGGCAAGTACGGCGTGGGCTGGATGTTCATTACCCAGACGCTCCACGATTTCGACAAAATCGTGCTCCGTCAGCTCCAGGTCAAGTGTTTCGGCCAGGGCTTCAAACTGGGCGCCGATCGTGAATATGTGGAAACGGAACTGGGCAAGGAAGGTTTCGCGCGCTACTGTTCGTTGCCCGATCCAAAACGCACCGGGCGCTACACGTTTATGATCAGTGGCCCGATTGTGGCCCTGGGCAGCCTGGGGACGCCGCTGGTGTTGCAGGGCTTTCGCAGCGCCGATGACCTGATGCGCGCCAATCCGCATTGTTTCCAGCTACGCTGAGGTAAGCATACGCCCCGCCGGTTGGAGGGGAAATGGGGAAACCTGGTTTCCCCATTTCCCCTTCTGGAAGGAGCGCACTGCGCAACCCTCCGGGTTGCGCAACCCGATGGCGGTGCGCGGTTCAACCGCGCGGGTGACCCGGCTGATCCACAATGTCAGGCAACGAGGAAATCATGGCCCAGAGCATTGATGCCGCGCGCGGCTATCTGACCGTGGGGAGCGTTCGGCTGAGTTATCTGGACTGGGGCGGGGATGGGCCGCCGGCGGTTCTGTTGCATGGCATCACCAGCAGCGCCGCGACCTTCTGGCGGGTGGCCCCGGCGCTGCGAGCGGCGGGCCACCGCGTGATCGCCCTGGATATGCCCGGTCACGGCGAGAGCGATGTGAGCCCGGCCCATGATCTGGACATGATCGCCGGACTGGTTGGCGGGGCAATCGAACAACTCGGGTTGCGCGACGTGCGGCTGATCGGCCACTCGTGGGGCGGGGCCACCGCCCTGACCCTGGCAAGCGGCGCCCATCCGGCCCGCGCCGCCCTGGCGCGCGTGGTACTGGTGGACCCGGCGCTGGCGCTTGCGCCGAAGTGGGGCGCGGCGCGGCTGGCCGAGTTCCTGGCGGGGGTAGGGGAACCGGCTGACGTCGTGCGCCCACGGGTGCGCGCCAATAATCCCGCCTGGGACGAAGGCGACGTGTACTGGAAGAGCGTCGCGCTCGAGCAGTGCCGGCGCATCCAGGTCGAAGGCTTCTTTCTGCCGCGGGAGGGGTGGAGCCTGGTGGAACAGGTGGAGCGTGTGACTGTGCCATTGCTCGTGCTGGTATGCGAGCCGGCCTTCAGTGTGGTTTCAGCGCCGGTGCTGGAGGAGTTGCGCGCCCGTCTGCGTAAGGGTCGGGGTCAGGTCGAAGAAGTCTCGGGAACGAACCATAACATGTTTCGCGGCCCCGGCTATGCCGCAACAATGGCAACCCTGCTGGCCTGGCTGCGCGAATGAGCTTCGCCGCGCACGTCCGGTTGCCAGCGGGTGTGACGAACGCGGTCCTCTGTTTTGCCAGCGGGTGCGCGGGCCGTGGCGTCAGGTAACCTGGCGTCCGGTCCGGCACTCGCTCGGTAGCGTCTAAGACGCCTGCTGCTCGCGTCGCTGGCCGATCTGGCTGCTGGCGCCGGCGTTGTTTGACTTGTAACCGTTCCCGCGCACGATTTCGGCGTAGCGACGTGTGCTGCGCGGATCGCGATGGCCGAGGATGCGCCGGACCACCTGCTCAGGGTAGAAGGCGATCAACTCGGCGGCGGCGGTGTGGCGCAGGTGGTGTAGCGTATAGCGGGGCACCTCCTTGCCGTCCACCACGTCCACCAGACGCGCCTGCTTGCACACCTGCACCCAGCGGCGATGCAGGGTATCGTAGGAGGCGCGGTTGCCGCGCGACGACTGGAACAGCGGCGTGTCGGGGGACACGTCGTCGCCCAGTTCGCGTAGCCAGCTCCGCAAACCACGCAGGCTGCGGGGCATGGCATCCGGCGTGAGCACGACCATACGCTTGGTGCCGCTCTTGCTGTCCTGCACCAGCAGCACTTCGCGCCCCGGCTCCAGGATCACGTCGCCGACGTTGAGGTTCAGCACTTCATCGGTACGAACGCCGATCTCGCGCAGCAGGGTGAAGATCAGGCGATAGGGTTGCGGGCTGGCGTTAATCGCGGCGTCGAGCGCCCGGCGTTCGGCTTCGCTGGCAATGGGCTGCGGCCGATGCTCGGCATGGTAGCGCACGCCCACCTGTTCGACCGGGTTGCTTCCGACGTACCCCTGGCTCAGCGCCCAGCGGAAAAAGCGCCCCAGACTGGCAATGCGCCGGTTGGTCGTACCCGGCTGTTCGTTCCGACTCTCCAGAAACGCCTTGATGTCGCCGGTGGCAATTGCCTCCAGCGGCATCGTCAGTGTCGCTGCAGCCGTGCGCAGATCACACCGGTACGATGTGATCGTGTTCGCGCTCAGCCCGTGTTCGCGCTGAATATCGCTCAGAAACGTTTCCAGTTCACTGGCGATCGTGCGCGACCCGGGCTCGCTCGGGCTATCGCTGCTGGACATACTCGCCCTCCTCTAGCACCGTGGGATGCTTGCTTTCCACGTATTCGCACGGCGCCGCTGCCATAATAACAGTCTGTCCAGATAACTCCTTCAGGAAGGTCCGGGAGGGCCACGCCTTCCCAGGACACCTCGTTATGTGGGTACGCGAAGGCGCCACATTCACCACTGCCCCTGATTGAAGGAGGGTGCGGGAACCTGGTTGCCCCACCCCCCCGCCTTACGGGAGGGTCTGGGAGGGTAAGACCTTCCCAGAACGCCTGTGGCCATCAGCCAGGGTGCGGCCGCACAGCCGCTTCGTTCTGTCGCAAATGCTGACCCTGTTTTGCATTATAGCAAAAACTACGACACATTTCTAGTTCTAAGTTGTGAATATTTAGACTTCAGCGATTCGCGGGGCGGCGGATTATTGACGGCGTCTGGTCGGGCCGGACGGGTGATCTCGGGAGGGCGCCACCCTCCCGGACCCTCCCACCGGGGCGGGATGCCTGGCAGCGGTTCGACAGGTAGGGGAGAAGGTTGCTGGGATGATCTCCGTGCGTTCAAGAGAACACTGCTGCGCCCGCAGGGCCTCGAGGGTGCGTTGGAGCGAGCGGCAGCGGTTGTGGGTCGGAACAACGATGCTGATCATTGGCGCCAGGTCAGGTGACGTGGGAACACAACTATGTCAGATAAGGCGTGATCCGCAGCAATTTTACACCGAATCTACGCCAGACCCCCTATCATTCTTCGTTCTTATGGGCTATAATGAAAAAAATGTCGCGTAGCGACGGTTACAACTGTAAAGTGTAACATCGCTCACATGTGCGAGGACCGTATGCTGAGCCGCCGCTCGATGCTGGCGCTCGTCCTGATGCTCGCCGCGCCGTTCCTGGGCGCGGGGATGGGCTGGGCGCGCGCCATTGCCGCCCGTCATCCCGCCGCCGATTTTTCCGCCCCCATGAGCTACGCCGAGGCCCGCAGCGCCGTCGAAACCGCCCGCGCCCGGGAGGCCGCTCTCCGGGCGGCGGCGGCGCAGCAGTTATCCACTATCGACCCGGCCCAGTTGCCGCTGCTGCAAACGATCTACTTCCCCGCCACCGGTCACCATCTGAGCAATCGCAGCGGCTTTCTCGACTTCTGGCGCGCCAACGGGCAGTTACATGTCTTCGGTTATCCGATCACCGAAGAGTTCGTTGAGCAGGGTCGCATTGTCCAGTACTTCGAGCGCGCCCGTTTCGAGTACAGCCCGGAGTATGCCGGCACGCCCGACCAGGTGCAACTGGGGCTGCTGGGCCGCGAGATCCTCGAGGTGCAGGGCTTCCCCGGGGGGATTGACGACCCGCAGAATGGCGCCCGCTATTTCCCCGAAACGCGCCACAGCCTCTGGGGCGAGTTTCGCCGCGTGTGGGAGCGCCGTGGCCAGTTGCGCATCTTCGGCTATCCGCTCAGCGAGGTGGTGGACGAAGAGGGGCGCAGTGTGCAGTACTTCGAGCGGGCCAGGTTCGTCTACGTTCCCGAGGATCTGCCGTCTTTCTTCCAGAGCATGCAGGCCGCCAACGGCTTTGATCTCAGCAGCCTGTTCGAGGTGCAGTTCAGCGACCTGGGGCGTCAACTGGCCCAGATCCGCGGCCTGAACCTCGCGCCGGCGCCTCAACTCGAGGGCACCCTCATCTGGGACCCGGCGATCTGGGAGCGGCGGATCGAGGTCAATCTGAGCGAGCAGTGGCTAAGCGCCTATGAAGGCGATCTACTGGTCTTTCGCGCGCCCGTGGCGACCGGGCGCGATGGCTTCAACACGCCCGTCGGCGACTTCGCCATCTACGCGAAGTACGATATGCAGACCATGTTCGGCTGCATGGGCGGCGAGTGCTGGAACGTGCCGAACATCCCCTGGGTGCAGTACGTAGTTGGCGGCGTGGCCCTGCACGGCACGTACTGGCACAACAGCCACGGCACCGGGGCGCGCCCCTCGCACGGCTGCATCAACCTGCGGATCGAAGATGCCCAGTGGCTCTACGAGTGGGCCGATGTGGGCACGCGGGTGGTGATCACGTATTAGCCGGAAAAAGCCGTGGGAGGGCGCGGCCCTCCCACGGCATTCCGTTCAGCACGTGCGTGGGGAAACCGGGTTGCCCCTGCGTTCACGCCAGGCGCTCGAAGATGCCCGCGGCGCCCATGCCTCCGCCGATGCACATCGTAACCAGGCCGTAGCGTCCGCCGCGGCGCTCCAACTCGTCGAGGATCTGCACGGTCAGCCTGGCGCCTGTGCAGCCGAGGGGGTGGCCGAGGGCGATCGCCCCGCCATTGACATTGACCTTCTCCATATCCATACCCAGTTCGCGGATCACCGCCAGGGCCTGGGCCGCGAAGGCCTCGTTTAGCTCGATCAGGTCAATGTCGCTGAGGTTCAGCCCGGCCAGCTTCAGCGCCTTCGGCACGGCCACCACCGGGCCGATGCCCATCACCTCGGGGGCCACCCCGCCCACGGCGAAGCTCAGGAAGCGCGCCCGCGGCTTGAGGCCCAGGGCCTCGGCCTTCTCGCGGCTCATCACCACCACCGCGGCGGCCCCGTCGCTGGTCTGCGAGCTATTGCCAGCGGTGACCGTCCCATTGACGGCGAAGACCGGCTTGAGCTTCGCCAGGGCCTCCGCCGACGTATCGGCCCTTGGCCCCTCGTCGGTGTCGAAGCGGAAGCGCTTCTCCACGCGCCGGCCCTCGGCATCGAGTTCGACCAGCTCCACCTCGACCGGCACGATCCCCGGCGCGAAGCGGCCCTCCTGCTGGGCGCGCAGGGCCTTCTGGTGCGAACTCAGGGCGAAGGCGTCCTGGTCCTCGCGGCTGACCTTGAACTCACGGGCGACGTTCTCGGCGGTGAGACCCATGCCCATGTAGACCGCGGGGTCGTGCTGGGCCAGGTAGGGGTTGGGCGAGAAACCGTTGCCGCCCATCGGCACCATGCTCATGCTCTCGGCGCCGCCAGTGACGATGACATCGGCCTGGCCCGTCATAATCTGCTGGGCCGCCGTGGCGATCGTCTGTAGCCCCGAGGCGCAGAAGCGGTTGATAGTGATGCCGCAGACCGTATCGGGCAGGCCGGCGCGCTGGGCGACGATGCGGCCCAGGTTCATGCCCTGCGGCTCCTCGGGCATGGCGCAGCCAATGATCACATCCTCGACCTCGCGCGGGTCGAGCCCCGGGGCCCGCTCGATCGCCGCCTTGACGACGATGGCCCCCAGGTCGTCGGGGCGCACGGTCCGCAGTGCGCCCCGTGGGGCCTTGCCCACGGCCGTGCGCGCCGCGCTTACGATGACTGCTTCTCGCATGGGTCTATTCTCCTTCGCGGGCGTGGGACCACTCCCTGCCCAACTGCACCAGATGGGGAGACCGGATTTCCCCTGCCCCTGCCTGCCGGATGGTCGCGGGTGGGGGCAAACGACGGTTCGACCTACGTTCTGCCCAACTGCACCAGATGGGGAAACCAGGTTTCCCCAGTCCCCTGCCTGCCGACAGGGGTCGAACCATCGTTTCCCCGACGCTCCTGCCGGGGCGCATGTCTCCCGATCCCGGCCTCTAGTTCCGCAGCGGCTTGCCGGTCTCCAGCATATGGCGGGCGCGGGCCATGGTACGCGCGTCTTTCAGCAGGGCCAGGATCGCCTCGCGCTCCAGGTGCATAATGTAGGCCTCATCAACGAACTGGGGGCTGCTCAGGTCGCCGCCGCAGAGGATGTAGGCCAGTTTATCGGCAATGACCGTATCGTACTCCGTGGCGTAGCCGCCCTGGGCAAGCTGGTAGATGGCGATCCGCGCGGCGGCCAGGCCATCGCGCCCCAGGGCGTAGCACGTTTTGGTGCTGGCAGGTGGTAGATACCCCTCGGCTGCCAGACGCAGCACCTCGCGCTTGGCCTCGCCGAGCAGGTAGTCCTGGTTGAAGACGATGCGGTCGGTGGGGCGCAGGAAGCCCAGTTCGCGGGCCTCGTGGGCGCTGGTGGCGACCTTGGCGAACGCGATGGTCTCGAAGACCTGCTGGAAGGCCTTGAGCGTGTCGCCGCCGGTGCGGGCCGCCTCGGCGATGATGCGCCGGTTCAGCTCCTTGCAGCCGCCCCAGCCGGGGATCAACCCGACGGCGAACTCCGGCAGACCCATGTAGGTCTCGGCGGCGGCCACCGCGGCCGCGCCGTGCATCGCCAGTTCGGCCCCGCCACCCAGCGTCTGCCCGAAGGGCGCGGTCACCACCGGTTTGGGGTTATGGCGCAGCGCCTGGTAGGCCTGCTGGACCAGTCCAAGCAACTCTTCGAGATCCTCCCAGGCCCCGGCCTCAACCGCCGCGCCGAAGTCGTTCAGATCGGCGCCGGCGGAGAAACGCGCCCTCTGGTTGCCGACGACCATCCCCACCCAGCGGTCCTGCTTGAGTTCCTCGACCGCCGCCAGGATGATCTCGATCACCTGGCCGCCGATGGTGTTGGCCTTGGAGTGGAGCTCCAGACACAGGACGCCATCGCCGAGGTCCACCAGGCTGGCGGCGGCGTTGCCGTGCACCAGCTTGCCGGCCTCCTTGAGCGCGGCCAGGTCAATCGCCCGCGGGTCGCGCTCGATGATCTCGTGGCGGCCGGTGGTGACGTTGTACGCCGATTGTTTGCCATCGGCCTCCTGCCTGTAGAAGCGCGCGTCACCCTTCGCCAGCTGGTCCACCCAGGCCGGCAGTTCCAGGCCCCGCGAGCGCATCAGATCGGCGGTCTCGGCCAGGCCCAGGGCGTCCCAGATCTGGAACGGCCCCATCTGGTGGGCGAAGCCCCAGCGGATGGCGTTGTCCACATCGGCGACGCTGTCGGCGATTTCGGGGAGGCGGCGAGCGGCGTAGGCCATCATCGGCAGGAGGGCCTCCGCCACCAGGGCCGCGCCGCGGTCGTCGGGTTGTTCGGCGCTGCGACGCAGCAGGAAGCGCAGGCGCTCGGGCAGGCCCTTGATCTTGTTGGCCTCCTCGATCAGCGCGTCCACGCTGGCGGTTCCCCGTGGGGGCGCGTACTCCAGCGTCGTCAGGTCGAGGGGCCAGAACTCGCGCTTGTCGCCCTGGCGCACCTCTTTGTAGAAGCCCTGGCCGACCTTGCGGCCCAGCTTGCCGCTGGCCACCATGCGTTCGAGGAAGTCGTTCTCACGGTAGACCTCGCGGCTCTCATCGTCGGGGATGGCCTTGTAGAGGTTCGAGGCGACGTAGTGCATCACGTCCACGCCGACCTGGTCGAGCAAACGGAAACTGGCGGTGTTTGGGCGCCCGATCAGCGGGCCGGTGAGCGCGTCCACCTCCTCGATCGTGTAACCCTTCGCCAGGGCGTAGTTGAGCACCACCTGGCCGGCGTAGGAGAAGATGCGGTTGCCGATGAAGTTGGGGCGGTCCTTGCAGATCACCACGCCCTTGCCCAGGCGATCCTCGGCGAAGCGGCGGAAGGCGGCCACCACGGCGGGGTCGGCATCGTCGCCGGGGATGAGTTCGAGCAGCTTGAGGTAGCGCGGCGGGTTGAAGAAGTGCGCGCCGAAGAAGTGACGCTTGAACTCGAGGCTGCGGCCCTCGGCGATCAGGGCGATGGGAATGCCGGAGGTGTTGGTGGTGATGATCGCCCCCGGCTTGCGGATGGCGTCCAGGCGCTCCATCAGCGCCTGCTTGGGGCCGAGTTGTTCGATGATCGCCTCGACGATCCAGTCGCAATCGGCGATCTTCGCGAAGTCGTCCTCCGTGTTGCCCAGGGTGATCAACTCGGCGGTGCGCTCGCTGAAGAGGTTCGACGGACGCGCCTTGCGCATGCGGTCGTAGCCGCCCTGCACAATACGGTTACGCACGGCGGGGTGCTGAAGGGTCAGCCCCTTCGCCTCTTCCTCCGGGGTGAGCTTATCGGGCGGCACGTCGAGCAACAGTACGGGCAGGCCGGCGCCGGCAACCAGGCCGGCGATGGCGGCGCCCATCGTACCGGCGCCGATGACGGCGACACGCTTCAACTGGTCCTGCATCGGGTCCTCCTTGACCGGGACGATAAACCGGGGTTATATGCAGCGCGTCATGAACGGGGGCATGATACCACATGTGCCGTGGATGCGAAAGTAGAGCCGGCCCATACGCAGGGCTGATGCAACGTCTTTGGGGCGGACCCCAAACTCCATAGGGGGCGGACGTTGCATCAGCCCTGTCCCTCCAACGGGAACGTGGGTGTGAACCGGGTCTACGGAGTATAATGAGAAGAGACCATGCATCGCGATAGAAAGGAGCGCCTCCTATGCTTCCCCCCACCGTGCGGCCCGCGACCCTGGATGAGAACAGCCTCGAACGTCTGCGGAACCTGGAGCAGGAGCTGGGTAGCGTGATCGTGGCCTACAAGGCCGATAGTCCCTTCGCCCCTTTGAGCGAGGATCAGCTCGAGCGGCTCAAAGCTCTGGAACAGGAGCTTGGCGTGGTGTTGCTGGCCTTCAAAGCGCCCGCGTCGTGAGAGCGGTAGTGCGTTCGTGAATGGTTTCACTGCACGGCCTGTTTCGCACCAGTTTGGGGGGCGCGGAGGGCTACGCCCCTCCGCGCGTCATCGTTCACCCCTCGGGGAGCGCATACACACCCTCCGGGGTCAGCCGCAGGGTCACCGCCGCGCCCGGCGCGCCCGGCGGCGCTTCCAGTTCAAACGTCAACCGCGACCCCGCGGCGCAGCGCAGTTCGATGCGATAGAACCGGCCCCGGAACTGCGCTGCGCCAAGCGTCCCCTCAATGCAGGCGCCCTCATCCTCGCCGTTTGCCCGCGCCGCGTCGGGGTAAATCACCACGGCCACGGCCCGGCCCGCCCGCAGCCCCGGCGCCGCGCGGCACGCCAGCGGCCCCAGGGGCGTCTCCACCCGCCCGTCGGCGCGCAGGGTTCCCCTGAGGATGTTGCCCAACCCGAGGAAGCGGGCGGCCCACGCGCTCGCCGGCTGCCGGTAGATCGCCTCCGGCGCGCCGATCTGCTCGACCCGCCCGGCGTTGAGCAGCGCTACCACGTCGGCCAGGGCGAAGGCCTCCTCCTGGTCATGGGTGACGTACAGCGTCGTGACCCCCACCGCGCGCAGGATGCTCCGCAGTTCGTCTTGCAGGCGCTCGCGCAGGGTGCGGTCGAGGGCCGCCAGGGGTTCATCGAGCATCAGCAGGCGCGGGCGGGGGGCCAGGGCGCGCGCAAGGGCCACGCGCTGCCGTTCCCCGCCCGACAGATCGTAGACCCGCCGCGAGCCGTAGCCCCGCAGGCCCACCAGTTCGAGCAGTTCGGCCACCCGGCGCTCGCGTTCCGCCCGCGCCAGGCCGCGCAGCCCGAAGGCCACGTTGCCGGCCACGTCCAGGTGGGGGAAGAGGGCGTAATCCTGGAACATCAGCCCGAAGCCGCGCAGGTGCGGCGGCACGCCGTCAACCGGCTCGCCCGCCACGCGCACCGTCCCGCTATCCGCTGGCTCCAGCCCCGCCACGATGCGCAGCAGGGTCGTCTTGCCGCACCCCGAGGGACCGAGCAGCGCCGCGATGGCGCCGGCCGGCACGTCCAGGCTCACATCGCGCAGCACCGGCGTGGCGCCGTAGGTCTTGCAGATGCGCTCGAGGGCGAGCAAGGTCAGCGCCCCTGGCTGGCGCGGAGCGCGTTGATGGCGGCCTGCTGGCTGGTCCATTTGAGCGGCGGCAGTTCGTCGAAGGGTACCACGCGGGTGTGGCGCCCTTCATGACTGCCGGTTAACACGCCGCCGATGCTGTCGGCGGCGAAACTGAAGACAATGTAGAACATGCGCGGATCGCCATACGAAGGGCTGTGGGTGTAGGTGAGAAAGCGCGGCGCGCCGAGGCGCAGGCCGGTTTCTTCCTCGCCTTCGCGGACGGCCGCATCGGCGGGATCTTCGCCGTACTCCACATGGCCGATCGGCAGGTGCCAGATCCCCCGATCAGGCTCGATGTCCCGTTGCACGAGCACCACGCCGCCCTGGTGAAAAATGACCACCGTCGAGGCGATGTTCGGCAGCGGATAGTGGACCCAGCCGCACGCCGGGCAGCGCTGCCGGCGCATGTCGAACATCTGCGCCACCTCGAGCGGCGTGGCGCAGCGCGGGCAGAAGCGGAAACGGTAGCGTTCGGGATAGTCTTCGATCGTTGGAAGAGGCATGGTTTTTATTTTGGATTTTGGATTTTGGATTTGCTAAAATCCAAAATCCAAAATCCCAACTGCTTGCGCAACTCACCGACGCTATGGGCCAGCGCGTCGGGTCCGGCGGCCTCAAGCGCCTCGCGGGCGCCGTAGCCATAGGTGACGGCGATGCAGGGGATGCCATTGGCCCGCGCCCCGGCCACATCATAGACGGTATCGCCCACCATCACGCAGGACGCGCGCTCCTCGGGTCGCATATGGGCCAGCGCCGCAGCGATGATGTCGGCCTTGGCGCTGAGGCTGGCGTCGGGCGAGGCCCCGAAAGAGGCGTCGAAGTAGCCGGTCAGGCCGAAGTGGTCGAGGATCGCCTCGGCCACGCTGTGCAGCTTGGAGGTGGCCAGAAACAGCCGACACCCCCCTGCCCGCAGGTCGCGCAGCAGTTCGGGAATGCCCGGGTAGACCCGGTTCTCGTACATGCCGATCGCGCGGTAGCGTTCGCGATAGGCGCACACGCCGCGCATGGCCAGCTCTTCGTCGCCCAGGTAGGCCCGAAAGCTGTCGTGCAGCGGCGGCCCGATCCACGAGCGCAGCGTCGTGTCGTCGGGCGGGTTGACGCCCAGGCGCTCAAAGGCGTGCACAAAGGTGCGGGTGATGCCAGGGTATGGGTCGGTCAACGTGCCGTCCAGATCGAAGAGTACGGCGCGGTAGTGGGGAACCTTCATGTGCGGATTTTGGATGTTCGCTTGTAGATTGGGCCTGGCGCGGTTCGAAAGGATTGACATAACGAGAAATGGTACGGGGAGCCGCGCGCGTCTGCGTTCCACTATACCACCCGATTTTCCGGGTCACAACTCCGGCGCGTGCGGCGGCATCATGGTATACTGACAATCAGATCTCCCTGTTATCCACGTCAGATGCCCGTGCGGCTGCGCCGCGCATCACCGGGATGCAAAGAGTGTTCCTGGGAGGTGATGTCCTCCCGGATGCTCCCACGCTCACATCAGGCGCCGGTATCACTTCGACAGAAAGGCATCCAACGGCATGCTCACCTCTATCAGCGACGTGCGCGACCTGCTGGCGACCCAGCAGTATATTGCCTCCGACGAGATCGCTACGGCCATGTTCCTGGCCGACAAGCTCGGCAAGCCCCTGCTCGCCGAAGGACCGGCCGGGGTCGGCAAGACCGAACTGGCCAAGAGCTGGGCCGGCGCGACCGGCCGCGAGTTGATCCGCCTGCAGTGCTACGAGGGCCTCGATGAGACCAAGGCGCTCTACGAGTGGGAGTATGCCAAGCAGTTGCTCTACACCCAGTTGCTCCGCGAGAAGTTGAGCGATCTGCTCGGCGACGCGAAGACGCTGCGCGAGGCCGCCGACCGCCTGGCGGGCGAAGAGGATGTCTTCTTCTCCGAACGCTTCCTGCTGCCGCGCCCTCTGCTCCGGGCGCTGACCAGCGAGCGTCCGGTGGTGCTCCTGATCGACGAGATTGACCGGGCCGATGCCGAGTTCGAGGCCTTTCTACTCGAAGTGCTCAGCGATTTCCAGGTCTCCGTGCCCGAACTGGGCACCATCAAGGCGCGCCACATGCCCACGGTGCTGCTGACCTCCAACAACACCCGCGAGTTGAGCGAGGCCCTCAAGCGCCGCTGTCTCTACATCCATATTGATTACCCCGACCTGGAAAATGAGCTGCGGGTGGTGCAACTCAAGGTGCCCGGGCTGGCCCCGCGCCTGGCGCGGCAGGCGGTGGAACTGGTGCAGCGGCTCCGCGACATGGATCTGAAGAAGCACCCCAGCGTGAGCGAAACGCTCGACTGGGCCAGGGCGCTGGTGGAGCTGAACAGCCGTCAGCTCGACAAGGCCACCCTCGATACGACGCTCAGCGTGCTGCTGAAGTACGAGAGCGACATCCGCCGCGCCCGCCGCGCCCTGCAGGGCGGCCCCGACCGGCCCGACCGGCCCGAGCGCCCCGACCGGCCCGATCGGCCCCGGGGCGGCTACCGGGGCGGCGAATGGACGAATTGATACCGCACGATCGGAGTGAGCATGGATCGTCGCATCACTGAGTTTATTGCCGCCCTGCGCGCCGCCGGGGTGCGGATCAGCCTGGCCGAGACCGCCGACGCCATGCGCGCCGTCGAGCAGGCCGGCATCATCAACCGCGACCATTTTCGCCTGGCCCTCCAGGCCAGCCTGATCAAGGACGCGAAGGATTTCGGCGCCTATCAGGAGTTGTTTCCGCTCTACTTTGGCAAGGAGACCCCGCCGCCGCTGCAACCGGCCGGTGGCGGCCAGCTCTCCGACGAGCAGCGTGAGCAGTTGCTGCAGCAACTCCAGCAGATGCTCGCCCAGCTCAGCCCCCGGCACCTCGCCAATCTGTTCCGCTCCATGGTCACCGGCGAGCCAGTGTCCGGCCAGGAGATGCGGGCCATGCTCGGCCAGGCGGGGCCGCCGGCGATGAGCAACCAGCGCTACCGCGAGTGGATGACCCGTCAGGCCCTGCGCGATTTGCAGTTCAACAAGCTCGAACAGGCCCTGCGCGAGCTGCTTGAGCAGTTGCGCCAGCAGGGCATGGCCGAAGAGGCCCTGCGGGCGATCGAGCAGGCCGCCCGTGAGAACCAGCAGGCCCTCGCCGAGCAGATCGGCCAGGAAGTGGCCCGCGAAATGGCCGACATCGCCCGCGGCGAAGGGCGCGCCCGCCCCCGGCAGCGCTCCGAGGCCGAATTGCTCGACCGCCCCTTCGAGCGCCTCGACGAGTGCGATCTGGCCGATATGCGCAAGATCGTCAATCGCCTGGCCGCCCGCCTGCGCACCCGCCTCGCCCTGCGCCAGCGGCGCGGCAAGATGGGCACCCTCGATGCCAAGAACACCATCCGCACCAACCAGCGCTTCGGCGGGGTGCCCATGGTGGTCAGGCATCGGAAGCGCCACCTGAAGCCCAAACTGGTGGTTTTCTGCGACCGGAGCGTCTCAACCCAGCACGTGATGACCTTCATGCTGCTGATGATCTACTCCCTGCACGACCAGCTCAGCCGCACCCGCTCGTTCGCCTTCATTGACCGGCTCTACGATATGACCATGTACTTCGCCGAGTCGCGTCCTGAGGAGGCCATCGAGCGGGTGATGCGCGAGATCCGGCCCACGCGCAGTTACAGCACCGACCTGGGCAGCGCCCTGGGCCAGTTTGTGCGTGAGAATCTGAGCGCGATTGACCATCGTACCACGGTGATCGTACTGGGAGACGCGCGCAACAACGAGAACGACCCGAACCTGGAGGCCTTCGAGCAGATCTGTCGCCGGGCGCGGCGGGTGGTCTGGTTCGCCACGGAGGAACGCTGGAAGTGGGGGGTGTACGACCCCGGCTCACTCAGCAGCGACATCTACCGCTACGCGCCGATGTGCGACGCGCTGCACGAGGTCACCAACCTGCGCCAACTGGCCGATGCGATTGACCGGCTCTTCGTGCGGTGAGGGCGCAGTTCATGGAAAGGCCGAAGCGCCGGTTGTGCCGGCGCTTCGGCCTTTCTGCGCCCATTGACACCCCGGCGCCCGAATGGTACCATACAGCCAGTATTCTTGAGCAATTTGCTCTACTATGGCCACACCATGCGCATCTCCAGCAAAGGCGACTACGGTCTGCGCGCTCTGTTCGACCTTGCCCAGCGCTACGGCAAGGGGCCGGTCCAGAGCGAAGACATCGCCAGACGCCAGGGTATTCCAATCAATTATCTCAACCAGTTACTGATCACCATGCGCCGCGCGGGGCTGATCGAAAGCCTGCGCGGCCCGCAGGGCGGGCACATGCTCGCCCGCGCCCCCGAGATGATCACGCTGCGCGATGTGCTTATCGCTCTAGAGGGGCCGTTGCTCCCCGGCGACGGAACGCGCGAGGATCTGGTCCCCGGCGTCCCTGAGGACCACGACCTGATTGACGAGGTCTGGAGCGAACTCCGGGCGCAGATCGAGACCATCCTCAGCCGCACCACCCTCGATGACCTCTGCCAGCGTAAGCGGCAACGCGCCGGATCGGTGATGTACTACATCTGAGGTGAAAGTGGACCATGCCCGGGGTGCCACCCGGAGGGTTGCACCCCAGAAGATGGATCACAACCCCAGCCCCAGCCCCTCCAGCCAGAAGCGCAGCCACGACATGCTCCCCAGAATGAGCAGCGTGGGGATCACCGCCACCACCGCCGGGCGGGCAAGCTGCCGTAGGTCGGTGACCGCGCCTTCGTAGCCCATCACCAGACTGGTGAGCAACAGGGCCACCAGGTAAAGCACCCCGGTGATGCCGAAGAAGGCCAGGAAGGCCAGCGGCCAGAACATCAGGCTCAGATTGCCGTAAATGGCCCCCAGGGCCAGCAGATTGACGGCAACGATCCCCGCCAGTTCCAACCAGTTCCGCAGCACCGGCTGCCGGTCATCAACGTCCTTGCGCAGGGTCTTCACCAGGATGATGTGCAGCAGCACGGCGATGAAGATGCCCATCCCCATACCGGTAAGCGTGCGGAGGAAATTATCGGGCGTGTAGAGGTGCGGCCGCCCCAGGTCCACGAACAGCGAATTGAAGCCATCCACGGCCATAATCGCCACGAAGAGCAGCAGGGTCGCCACGATGGACCAGGGCGGCAGGCCCCCGGCGCGCCCACGGCCCATGGCGTAGATGGAGAGCAGCGTCAGCATGAAGCTGAGGTAGATGCCGCTGTTGCGGGCGCAGAGGGGGAACTGCAGGTTGCCGAGGAAGATGTTGTGCTGTTGAGCGCAGACGCCGTGGACCACGGCGTACATCTTCCACTCCAGGGGCGCGCCGGGCCAGAAGAACAGGGCCGCCAGCAGCACGGCGACGAGCGCGCCGAAGAACCAGCGCCAGGGGCGCTCGCGGCGCACCTCCACGCGCGCCTCGACGACCCGGCGCTCGCCCATGCGCTGCTGCGCGATGCGAATCACTTCATCGGGAGAAGGTGAGCTCATTCGAGGGCCTCGAGCTGTTCGGCGAGCGTGCGCTCGTTCAGCGCCCCGATGTGCCGGGTGCCGATCGTGCCGTCGCGGCGAATAAAATACGTGACGGGCAGGCTGTTTACCGCATAGCGGTCGCCGATGTCGCCGCCGATATTCGCGATGAGCGGAAAGGTGACCGGGGTCGTCGCCGTAAAACGGGCAATCGCCGCCGGCAGTTCATTGCGGTTCACCCCCAGCACCGCCAGCTTCCCTTCGGCAGCGTCGTAAGCTGCCTGGAGGATGGGCATCTCTTCGACGCAGGGCAGGCACCAGGTGGCCCAGAAGTTGAGCACGACCGGCGTGCCGCGTAGATCGCTCAGCCGCATCGTCGTTCCGTCGGGAAGGGTGTAGCTGAAATCGGGCGCCGGGTCGCCGGCGGCGGGAGCGCCGTGGCCCCGGTCAATCAACCGGCTCTCGCTGGCGATCACCGCGCCGCCCGCCGGTGGCATGGCCGGCGCGGTGGCGGCGGGTTGCCGGCCACAGGCCGCCAGGGTCACGGCAATGAGCGCGATGACGATCAGACGGTTCATGTCTTTATTATACCCGGGGTAGAGCCGTCCCGCCGGGACGGCTCTACGCCACCGAACCCGCCCCCTCAATCCACGATACGCGCCAACTGGCCGCGGCGGAAGACGATCACCACCCGGGCCGCGTTGTACCGTTTATGGGCGCCGGTGAACACGACCCCATCGTACCCGTAGCGGTCCAACCACCACTCGGCGGCCTGCGCCGGGTCAAGGTCAAGGCCCAGACCGCGCGCCTCGGCGCGGATGGATTCCAGGCGCAGGGGCCACTCTTCCAGGTCGCAGGTGAAGGGTCGTTCCAGGCGCGCGCGGAAGCGCTGAGGGATGACGCCGGGCAGCAAGCGGTGCCACCAGGGTCGCCCGCCTTCGCGCCCCTCGCGCAAGGGCACCAGGGTGATCCCCCGCCCGACGGGGGTATGCTCCTGCATCAGCGTGTCGCGGTAGAGACGGTAGGCGCCGTGCGCCTGCGACCCCGTGGCCCACTCCGCGGCCGAGCGCGCGTCAAGTTCCAGGGGCGTTTCGTCGAGGTCGGACACGCGGGGAATGCGCGGCGGGGCCATGATCTGGATCTGCGGCAGCGGCTGCTGGGGCAGGGGGCGTTCGTGGGCATCGAACCAGGTGGCCCGGGCCACGCGCATCGGCCCGTCGCGGCGCAGCCCGAAGCGAAAACCGCGCCGCTGGCGGCCATACGTCGCGCTTGAGTTGGCGATAACCTCCACCAGCAGTGTAAGGCCGCCGCCGCGCCCCGGGGCGGGAAACCAGCGCACCGGCGCGTGGAAATGGTAGATCAGGTCGTTACCTTTGCCGGTGTGGCCGGCGCCCTCCCAGCCCCGCCCGACCAGCCCGCTCCAGCCGCCGCGCACGGCCCGCAGCGGCGGGTAGATGGCTATGACATCGGCAGGGCCAGGCGGCTCGTCGCGCTCCCACAGGCCCGGCGGGGTTGCGCCCGAGACCGGCAGGCGCACCGTGCCGCCGATCACCTCCTGCGGCACACCGGCGTTGGCCAGCTTCACCGTGGCGCCGGTGGCCGGGAGCAGAGGCGCCGGCGGATCAGGATCGGGGGCATGGGGGAGCAGTTGCGCCCCGCAGTGGATACAGAAGCGTGGCGCGCCCGGGGGGAGGTCCTCACCGCATTGGGGGCAGATGGTCGCGGGCGCCGGGGGCATACGGCTCACCTCGTTGTTGAGATGTGGAGATGTGGAGATGTTCTCGGATCACTTTACACCTCCACACCTCCACACCTCCACACCTCCACGGACCGGTCACGAGGACGCGGCCGAACCAGGCTCCCCCGCCGCGGCGCCCTCGTCACGCAGCGCCGGCGCCGCCACACGGCGGCCCCACCCCGTCCAACTCAAAACGGGATTGCTTCCCGTCTGCAGGTGATCGATGACGCTCAACAGCACAAAGCCCGCCACGGCAATCGCCAGGGCCACCCAGAACTCCGGGGCGGCGAACTCGGGGAGCACGTTGCGCTCACGCAGGGGGATCACCTCGCCATGGCGGTCGAGGGTGGTTTCCAGCACTTCCTTCCACGGCCAGATCTTGCGCAGCGAGCCGACCATGAAGCCCATCAGCACCGCCACGGTGACATTATGGTAATGCCGGAGCAGCCAGCTCAACAGGCGCACGAAGCCCAGCAGACCCACGACGGCGCCGAGGGCCACGGGGATGATCGCCAGCAGGTTCAGATCGGAGACCGCATCGAGCACGTAGGCGTACTGGCCCAGGATCAGCAGGATAAACGAACCGGAGATCCCCGGCAGGATCATGGCCATAATCGCCACCGCGCCGCTGAAGAAGAGCGTGATCGGGTCGTGGGGCATGGTCAGGGGCACCAGGCCAACGAGGAAGTACGCTCCCACCGAGCCAAGCGCGAGGGCGGCCACCGACGAGGGGCGCCAGCGCACCGTCGCGCCCACGGCGATGATCGAGGCCAGAATCAGGCCGAAGAAGAACGAAAAGAGGAACACCGGCTGGTTCTCGAGCAGGTAGCGCATCACCCGCGCCATCGAGATCACGGCCACGCCGATCCCCAGCCCGAGGGGGATGAGAAAGCCCCAGGGAACCTGGGCCAGCGCCTCGCGCCAGCGAAACCGGCCGATCAGCCGCAGCAGGTTCAGGTTAAAGGCCTTGATCGCCGCCAGCAGGTGTTCGTAAATGCCCAGGATGAACGCCATGGTGCCGCCCGAGACGCCAGGGATCAGGTCGGCAATGCCCATTGCGAAACCGGTAAAAAAGAGGCGCAGCGGCGAAAAGGATCGCGGTTCGGTCTCCGGTGCTGCCATGCGCTATGCTCCGTGTGCAGGCAAATAAACATGCGCCCCAGGACAGGACGCCACGGGCGAGTATACTCCACCCGTGTTACGGCGTCAATTCACAATGGGTGAGAAAATCGTCAAGTCAGCAGCAACGGCGTTTCTTCACCGCAGACTCGCCTCTTGCGCCGCCTGGCGCCCGCGCTCGGTGAGGGTGAGCACCGGCCCCGCGCGGCGCACCAGGCCGCCGCGCTCGGCGCGGCGCACCACCTCCTCGGCGAAGTCGGCGCGCCAGCGCAGGTCACTGCTCAGGTGGCGCAGGCTGCACTCCTCGCTGGCCTCGGCCGCCCCCTCGTGGTTCAACAGGTGCAACGCGAGCATCTGCTGAGCGAACTCCCAGCGCTGCCGCGCGCGCCGGGCCGCGCCCGCCACTAACCCCCGCCTGGGCGCGAACAGCAGGCTCAGGCCAAACGCCACCCCGGTCATGGTCGCCATCGCCCCCCCGACCGAGACATCCAGCCAGTAGGCGGTCCAGTAGCCCGCGATGGCGCTCGCCGCGCCGATCAGCACGCTCAGCAGCAGCATCACCGGCAGCCGGTCGGTCAGCAGGTAGGCCGCCGCGGGGGGGGCGACCATCAGCGCAATCACCAGGATTGACCCTACGGCGTCGAACGCTCCCACGGCCGTCACCGAGACCATGGTCATCAGCCCGTAGTGGACCAGCGTGGGGGCGAAGCCCAGGGCCGCCGCCAGGCCAGGATCGAAGCTGGTGAGCTTCAGTTCCTTGTAGAACAGTCCGATCAGCGCCAGGTTGATCGCCAGGCTGACCACCCCGATCAGCAGCGCGCGCGGCACATCCAGCCCCAACAGCGTTACGCGATCAAACGGCGCGAAGATCAGTTCGCCCAGCAGAACGCTGTCGACGTCGAGATGGACGTTCCCGGCGTAACGCGAGATGAGGATCACCGCGATGCTGAACAGCGCCGGAAAGACGATGCCGATCGCCGCGTCTTCGCGCACCAGGCCGCTGCCACCCACCAGTTCCACCAGGGTGACGGTGATCACCCCCATCGCCACTGCCCCGACAAACAGCAGCGGCGAGCCAAGGGCGCCGCTGACGAAGTAGGCCAGCACGATGCCCAGCAGCACCGTATGGCTGATCGCGTCGCTCAACATGGCCATGTGCCGCAGCACCAGAAACACCCCTGGTAGCGCGCAGGTCGCGGCGACGATGACGGCGATGAGTTGTACTTCGAGTTCGGGAGACATAGCTGTCGCGTTACGGCGGTTGGAAAGCGGCGAAACCAGGTTTCCCCGCGCCCCCGCTCCTCGCGGTGCGCTGACCCTATTCCATCGGCGCGATCAGTTGCCGGCGCCGCCAGACCGACCACAGCAGACCCCGTTCCGGCGCCAGCAGCAGTGAGACCAGGGTGATCGCCGTCAGGCAGAGGACCACCGCGGGGCCGGTGGAAACGCCGCGCGCGGTGGCGCTGATCAACGCTCCGACCACCCCGGCGCTGGCGCCGAAGGCCGCAGCGAGCAGCACCATCGCGCTGAGGCGGTTGGTCCACTGGCGAGCCGCGGCCGCCGGGGCGACCAGCATCGCGCTCATCAGCACCACACCCACCGTTTGCAGGCCAATGGCGATGGCCAGCACCATCAGGCTGGTCAGCAGCACGCTCAGAAAGCCGGTCGGCATCCCCAGGCTGGCGGCGTACTCCGGGTCGAAGCTAAGCAGCTTGAACTGCTTCCAGAGCAGGGCCACGCACAGCAGGGCCGGTACGCCCAGCAGGGCCATCACCAGCAGATCCTCTTCCACCAGCGCGGCGGCCTGCCCGAACAGAAAGGTCTTTAGCCCGGCCTGGGCCGCGTCGGGGTGTTTCTGCAGCGCCGATAGCAGCACCAGCCCGAATCCGAAAAACACTGCCAGGGTCATGGCCAGGGCGCTGTCTTCCTTGACCCGGCTGACCCGCGTGATGCCCAGGATCAGCAGCGCGGCCAGCCAGGCGGCAACCGTCGCGCCGATGAGCAGCACCAGCGGGTGGCGCTGGCCGGTGAGCCAGAACGCCAGGGCAATGCCGGGCAGGGCCGCGTGCGACATGGCGTCTCCCAGCAGGGCCTGGCGCCGCAGCACGGCGAAGCAGCCGAGCACGCCACTCACCACACCCAGCAGCGCTGCGCCCAGGGCGACGGTACGCAAGGTATAGTCGGTGAAGAGAGCCGTCAGAGGTTCCATACCTTTGCCGAACGGGGCGGATCTTTCATTCCCCCAAAGCGACCGCGATCCACAATCATCTTAATCCGTTGCCGTGGAGAGGGATTGTCCCTGGGCCTCCGAGAGCCGCTCCGCGCCCACCGGCCCGGGGAAAGCGATCCGCCCGCCGTAGGTGGCGCGCAGGTTGGCCTCGGTGAAGACCTCCTGCACCGGGCCGCTGGCAATGCGTCGCACATTGATCAGCGTGACCCAGTCAAAATACTCCGGCACGGTCTGCAGATCGTGATGCACCACCACCACCGTGCGCCCGCGGGTGCGCAGGTCGCGCAGCAGGGCGACGATGGCCCGTTCGGTCACGGCGTCAACACCCTGGAACGGCTCGTCCATAATGTAGATCTGCGCGTCCTGCACCAGGGCGCGGGCCAGGAAGACGCGCTGCTGCTGGCCGCCGGAGAGCTGGCTGATCTGCCGGTGGGCGAATTCGGCCATGCGTACCTGTTCCAGGGCGGCGAGGGCCTGCGCGCGCTCGCGGGCGCCCGGGCGCCGGAACCAGCCCAGGTTGCCGTAGCGTCCCATCATCACCACATCGAGCACGGTCGTGGGAAAATCCCAATCCACACTGCCGCGCTGCGGCACATAGGCCACCAGGCGCCGCTGCTCGGCGTAGGGCCGCCCGAAGATCAACGTTTGCCCGGCGGCGGGGCGCACCAGCCCCAGGGCCGCCTTGATCAGCGTGGTCTTGCCGGCGCCATTCGGGCCGACGACGGCCATCAGCACCCCGGCGGGCACCCGCAGATCAACATCCCAGAGTACGGGCCGGTCGTGGTAAGCCACGGTGAGATCGGTTATTTCAAGGGCAGGTAGCATCTGGAACTCCTGGTTCTGGTTGTACCTCGGCGATGCGTAGTGTTCCGTCCGCGGCGGCAGGCACGTCCGCGTTTCGACGGGGCGCCCCCTTGCCACGGATGAAATAAGGGAATTGCGGGGCAGCGCCGCCTCCCCGCGCCCCTGCAAGAACGTAACGTATCACGATAATAAGGAGGGTGTGACCCTCCCAGGAAGATCGGTCTTGGTTGTGCGTGGCGACGCCGCCCGGACGCCCAGCGCGGCGACAATCGTATCAATGTTGTGGCGCATCATGCCGATGTACGTCCCGGCTGGCCCGTCCGGGGCGCCAAGGGCGTCGGAGTAGAGTTCGCCCCCCAGGGTCACCTCGCGGCCCGCGGCGCGCACGGCGGCGCGCACGGCTTCGATGGTGCGCGGGGAAATGGTGGTCTCCACGAAAATCGCCGGCACGTTCCGCTCGAGTATCAGACCGGTCAGGGCCTGAATATCGGCGGCGCCGGCCTCGGTGGCGCTGCTGATGCCCTGGATCGCCTCGACCTCGAAGCCGTAGGCCCGCCCGAAGTAGCCAAAGGCGTCGTGGGCGGTCACGAGAATGCGTCGTTCGGGCGGCAGCGTTGCCGCCCGCTCCCGAATGTAGGCGTCGAGTACGTCGAGCTGCGCCAGGTACGCGGCGGCGCTGGCGCGGTAGCGTTCAGCATGGGTGGGGTCGGCGGCGAGCAACGTGTCGCGGATGGCCCGCACCGCCTCCTTCCACAATTGCACATCATGCCAGACATGGGGATCATGGGTCTTGCCCGTTGCGGGTTCCCAACCGAGGAGTTTCTCCCCGGGGAGCGTTTCGGCAACCGCCACCACGGTGGCGGCGCCACGCTCGCCGAGTTGCCGCAGGATCCGTTCCAGTTGCGCCTCTAGATGCAGTCCGTTGTAGAAAATGACATCGGCGCGCTGGAAGGCGCGGACGTCGCTTTCGATGGCGACGTAGGTGTGCGGGTCAATGCCGGGACCGAGCAGCACGCGGAGTTCGACCGCATCGCCGGCAATGGCGCGCACCGCATCGCCGATCGGCCCGGTTGTGGCGACGACGCGCAGTTTCGGCCCTTCTTCCCCGGCCACGACGCGGGCCCCGCCGCAGGCGGTGAGGGCCAGTGCGAGGAGCGCCAGCAGGCTCAGCCGGAACGGTCTCGGAAGACAAGCGCACATAGCGCACCATTGAAACTGTTAGTCTGTAAACAGAGTTTTTCGCTAACCCCCAACCTTCCCCCGCTGGGGGAGGCTGGGAGGGGGGCGGAAAGGCAAGGGAACTCCGTTCACCGACTACTATGCTCAAATAAAAAATCTTTTGGACAAAGACTTTCTTTTTAGCCTTGCCTAAAATAGCATGGTGCAGGCCACCCTGTCAAGAGGGCGGGGAAAGCGAGTTTGCCCGTGTCCCTGTCTGGGGAAGGGCCGCGGGCGGCCCGGTGGCGGGCGGCGGAGGGCGGGGGCAGCGGGTTGCCTGGCGCCCCTGCCCGACGGGGAACAGCCAGTAGGGTGACTCTCCCGGTTGCGCGCGGGCAAGGGGAGCGCAAACGCGAAGACCCCCGCCGTTCCGGCGGGGGTCTGGATCGCGGGTTGGAACGCTTCTCAGCCGGCTTCCCGAGGGAAGGGGGGGGCGGAGAGAGCGCGATCTTCCTACACGGTTGCAATCCTTGCTGGACCGCGCGTACCACTCGCGCGTGATCAGGCGAGCGCCAGATCGCCCTCGGCCTCCTCGACGTGCGCCGGGGCGCGCCGGGCCGCGCGGCGGAGGCGATCCTCGATCTGGGCCAGCAGTTCGTCGCTCTCCATCGAGACAGCCGCGGCGGCCTCCCGCAGGGTGAGCATGCTGGTCCTATCGATACGCGCCTCGCGCAGGAAGCTGCGGGCCTCGGGGAGCTTCTGGATGACCCGTTCAACCGTGATGTTTTCGAGATTGCCATTGCGCATTGTGATCCCTCCTCCAGGTAGTGCGCTTCTTCTATGACTCCCGTTGACGGCCCCATTGCCGGTGGCGGGGCGCGGCGCTAACGCCGCTGTGCACTCTTAGTATAGCGGATGTCTTGTACAAAATCAACAACCTGAAGTGCTTTTAGTTTGTACATTTTGTACAAAAATCGGCGAGGTCAGGGCAGAAGCCCCCCGGCATGTAAACGACACCTTCTCGCTCGAAACCGGCGCGAAGGTTCACCTTTCATAAGGCTCCGGCTCGCGTTACGAAGGCTACCGGCGTAACTTGCTGAAGCCGGCGCAGGCCGGCTTCAGCAGGTCGTTAGCCCGCGGCTTCAGCTGCCGGGCGATGGGGAGCGTTCAAGATTTTTCGTCGCACCCCGCAGCGAGGGAGGCGACGCATCGCGTTCCACAGCGTGTATACTGGTCGAACTGCCCACGCGCAGCGGGGGAGGCAGCAGCGGCTCGAATGCGATTCCGCCAAGATCGCGGGCGGCTGCCTGTAGCCGGATGGTTGGAACACCGGCACGCGATCGCACCACCAGAGGAATGGCAATGGACGAATCCCAATCTGCACGCGAAGTCTACGACGTGCTCGCCGACGCCTTTGCCGCGCGAGCCGAGGACGCCCCGTATAATGCTCATTACGATCGTCCGGCCCTGCCGGGGTTACTGCCCTCGGTGGCCGGGCTGCGCGTGCTCGACGCCGGTTGCGGGCCGGGCCTGTACGCCGCCTGGTTGCTGACCCATGGCGCGGAGGTGGTGGGTGTAGACGTGAGCCCGCGTATGGTGGCCCTGGCGCGGGCGCGTCTCGGTGAACGGGCGACGGTGCATGAAGCCGATCTCGGCAAACCCCTGACGATGCTCGCGGACGCCTCGTTCGACCTGGTCGTCAGCGGCCTGGCCCTGGACTATGTACGTGACTGGAAGGCGCTCTTCGGCGAACTGGCGCGGGTGCTGCGCCCGGGGGGCCTGCTGGCTTTCTCGGCGAGTCATCCCGCCGACGAGTTCTACCGTCTCCACCCGGAGGGCAGGTACTTCGACATCGAGCCAGTTGAGCATATCTTCAACTGGACCGACCAGGGCATTCGTGCGCGTGTCCCCTGTTACCGGCGACCGCTAGAGGCGATGATCAACCCCTTGCTGGAGGCTGGCTTTCTGTTGGAGCGGCTGGTAGAGCCCCGGCCCACGCCCGCCTTTGCCACCCGCGATCCGATGGAATACGCTGAACTGATGCGTCGCCCGGGTTTCATCTGCTTTCGCGCCCGGCGTCGAGGGGCGCCGCTGCCGGAAGGGTAATTCAGCCGTGGAAGGGCGCGAGGAGGCTGCGCCTTGTGCCTGCAAGCACCCCCCGCCCCCTTCGGCCCGGCTCAGGGCAAGCCTCTCCCGCGCGCGGGCGAGGGGCGGTCGGAGCCGTGCTCGGGGCCGTCCCCATGCGGTAGCGGCTGTATTTGACGAGTGTTCTGGCCGCCCCTCAAGCTCCGCCCACGGCCGTACCCCGCCCCGGCGAGGCCAGGACAAAGCCGCTGGCGCGCGCGTAGTTGTTCAGATTTACCGCAGAGCACGCAGAGGAACGGAGAGGATGAGCTTTTCGGGCCCCTTGCCCCTCTCCGCGCCCTCTGCGGTGTGAACGTGTTCGGTAGAGGTGCACACTATCGCGCCCGCGGCCCCGTGGACGCCTGAGGCGCGTATGCCGTACAATACCCCGACTTGCTCATACTGAGTTTCGGGAGCCGCCAGATGTTTGAGGACAGCACGGAACGTTTCACCCCCCAGGAAACGGCGCTGTTAGAGCCGTTCGTGACCAACACCGAACGGCCGATCTTCTGCCTGCGCAACCTGCCGGAGGTGGTCAAGGGCGCCCTCTTCTCGCGCTACAGCCGCAGCGCAAAGAGCCTGCGGCGCCTTTTGCTTGACGAATTCATTACCGCGCCGGAGTCCGGCTTTAACGCCCTCGTGGCCGGGGCCGGCGCCGACCCCGCCGCGCAACTGGTCGCCGCCAGGGAGGCCGAGGCCTTCTATGACCGGGTGCTCATCGGCTACGGCGACGACTCGGTGGCCGAACTCGGCGGCGCGCACATCGCCTGCGAGGGTGTAAGCAACATCGCCGCCAAGCTGCTGGAAGACAGCCGGCTCGGATTGTCACCGCTCGAGAAGTCCACCCGTTACGTTCGCTTTGACCTGCCAGGGCCCGACGGGTACGCCTACCTGCGCGAGCCCGCGCTGATGGCCTCGCCCTACGCCGCGCGCTTCACCGCGGCGATGGACAACCTGTTCAGCACCTACGGCGCCCTGCTCGCTCCGGTGCAGACCTGGTTGCAGGCGCAGTTTCCGCGCGATCCGGAGACCTCGCAACGCGCCCACGCGAGCGCCATCCGGGCCAAATCCTTCGACCTGCTGCGCGGCCTGTTGCCCATGGCCACACGCACGAACGTGGGACTGTTCGGCAACGGCCGCGCCTTTGAATACCTGCTCATCAAGCTGGCCGCCGCGCCGTTCGCCGAGGCCCGGCAACTCGGCCAGGCGATGCAGACCGAACTGGACCAGGTGATCCCCGCCTTCGTCAAGCGCGCCAGAAGCGAGCGCGGGCGCGAGTACGCGACCTACCTCGCCACGACCCGCGAGCGCGTGGCCGCCCTTGCCGCCCGGCTCGACCTCCCGTCAGCGCGGGACGACGTGGCGGTCCGGCTCGTTGATTACGATCCTCAGGCCGAGATCAAGGCCGTGGCGGCAATGCTGTACCCGCACCTGGATGCGCCGCTCACGACGGTGCAGGAAGCGGTTGCGGCCATGCCCGAGGCGGAACGGGGTGCTGTCATCGAGGCTGCCATTGGCGAGCGCAGGACCCGTTTTCATCGCCCCGGGCGAGCCTTCGAGGAACCGTACTACACCTTCGACATTCTGGCCGACATTGGCGCCTACCGCGACCTGCAACGCCACCGCGTGCTCACCCAGGAACGGCAGAGCTTTACGACGGAGCATGGCTTTGTTGTGCCTCCGGAACTGGAGGCCATCGGCGTGGCCGGGACGTACAGCGCCGCCCTGGAGCAGGCCGCCGAGGTGTTCGCAGCGATGCGGGCCGAGTTCCCGAACGAAGCTCAGTATGCCGTGCCGTTTGCCTTTCGGGTGCGCTGGCGCGTCAAGCTGAACCTGCGTGAAGCCTATCATCTGATCGAACTGCGCAGCGCGCGCCAGGGTCACCCGACGTATCGAAAGATCGCCCAGGCGATGTTTCATGAGATCAGCGCCGTTCACCCGGCGCTGGCAAGCGGGATGCGTTTCGTCGATCAACACGACTACGGCCTGGAGCGCCTCGCCGCCGAGCAGCGCCTCGACCAGAAGCGGCAGCGGGGGGCATAGATGTCCCTGCGGGAGGGGAGGGTACTGCTCAGGTGGCGGGGTTTCCGACCCATCCTCGCGTCACATGCGCCATCTGGGGCATTCGGACGCCCCCCGCCCCCCTCTCTACCTACGGTAGAGAGGGGGGCGGGGGGGTGAGGATCGGAAGCGCATTGGAACGCCAAAAACCTTTCTCGCTCGAACAACCCTCCACCTGAGAGGGGGAGAGTACGAGAGGGCCCGGCCCGTCCAGGGGGAACATCTCCCAACCCGATGGCTTGCCACGCGCCCCACGAACAGGCTCACGGCGATGTGGCCTCGTCGTGCGGCAGGGTGTGGGCCAGTTCTTCGGCGGGCCGCGCGCCGTTGGTTCCCTCCTCGCTCTGCGTCGCGTACTCCTGCGCCCATAGCTGAATGCTCTCCCAGTCCCGCAGGGCGGCGGCGTGAACATTGTCGGGCCGCCAGACGCCCCGCAGGTACTCGGCATCGATCGCGGCGGGGTGCATGCTGCGGAACGGCACCACCGAGGCGGTCTCACCCTTGCCCCATTCCTCCTCCTCGCCCGGGCCGAGCGGCAGGGCGATCTCGTGGTAGGTTACCTCCTCCGGGTGCCGGGAGCGATCCACCAGGCCGTCGGCGGCCTCGCAGACCCGCCCATGATCGATCAAGGCCGCCAGGAGCACATCGGTCATACGGCTGCGCACCGAGAGTTGTACCAGGCGCAGATAGCCGACCGGCGCCAGGGCATCCAGATAGCCGCGAATCGCCAGCCGGCTGCGCTCGCCCTGGCCCCAGCGCACCCCGATGCCGGCCTCGGCGGTCCGCTGCCGGTTGCGCCCGCTCAGGCTGCCCGCCACGGTTGAAGCGACCGGCCCGCTGGTCACCGGGTAGAAGCGGATGTGTTCGCCCAGCCCCCAGTGCCGCACCACTTCGGCGCCTCCCTGGCGCTGGTGCTTGATCTCGATCCGTCCGACCTTCGCCGCCCGCATCGCCTCGTCGAGATCGGGATCCCTGCCGGCCTCGATATGGAAGCCAACGTAGGGCGCGAAGCGGCCCGCCCCAAGGCTGGCCCGGGCCAGACTCTTGCCATTCGCGTATTGGAGGATCACAACGTCCTGGGTTGTCTGGATGCGGTTTCTACCGATCATCACTGCGCTCCTGATCCGAACCGGATCGGTATCGTGGGCGGGCGAAGGCTGCGCCGAACCCTTCGCCCGCCGGGCGGGAAAGCTGGCGCCCACACATTGTAGCACATATGTTCTCTTGCGTCTACACCTCGCTGTAACGTACCTGTTCAGATGTACCGCAGAGTGCGCCGTAGAGGGTGAACGTTTTGAAGCCCTCCGCGCCCTCTGCGGTGCGAACGTGTTCGCTAGATGTGAACACTATCGCTGTAACAGTCCCGGGGCTGATGCCACGTCCGCCTCGAGCGAAGGGTTCGGACGGCCACGCCGCCCGGTACGGTCGTCGGCTACGCCGCCAGAACCGACGAAACCGCCGGGGTTCGGGGCAAGCCCCAGAGATGTGGCAGCAGCCCTGGCGCCAAGACAGGGCCCGTGCATTGCATACGCTCCGAATTGGCTGGCAATGGGCTTGACGCGCGGGCCGACCCTTGCTATACTTAGCACATTCGAGCTAATAGTACAAATGTACTACTCTGCGAGGCCCGCGAGAGGAGGAACAACGATGGCTGTTCAGAGCCGTGATTTGCACAGCGAACGCCGCTTTCCCATCAATCTGCCCATTGGCAACCTTGGCGCCATGGCTTACCTGGTCACCGGCATCCTGGCCCTCCTCGCGGTCTATGTCGTGTTGAGCAGCGCCATCGCCTTTGTACGGACCATGCGTGACGATCTGGCCTACGGACGGCCGCGGACCTTTCATCTGACCGCCAATGTCGGGCGGCCGGAGGAGGCCAATGGTCCTACGCAACTGATTGCCATGAACCTGGATCGGCAGGTGGTCATCGTGGAGATTGCCGGCAGTGATCCGAACAAGGTGCGCACCATACCCGGACCGTACCTGTTTGGCGCGGGGGAGGATCTTACCCCGGTCACCATGCGCCTCGATGATCTGAACGGTGATGCCTCACCGGACCTGATTGTGCAGATCAAGAACGAGGAACTGGTCTATCTCAACCGCGGGACGGAGTTTGGCCTGATTACCGCTGAGGAGCGGCAGCAGATCCTGCAGCGCGCGGCGGGAGGGCAACCGCAGTAGATGACGTTCTCCGCCAAACCCCCACCTCCTCACCGACCCTCCCCTGCCGGGGGAGGGCGCCCCGGTCCTGCCCCCAACGGGGGGAGGCTGGGAGGGGGGCTCTCAGGTGGCAGGGTTCTTCGAGCGAGAAGGGGTTTTCGGTCTACGGCAGGGCAAACAGGCTCGGAACGCGCCGGGCCAGTCCGAGGTTGCCGCTCACCTGCATGCGGCCCATCAGCATGTGGCGCCAGGGCCTCGTCTGGCCCGTCAGCAGGCGGCAGAGCAGGTCGGCGCTGGCAAAGGTGAAGGTGACATCCGTAGTGCGGGCGCGACCGATCTTGCCCGTGCCGCCCTCCGGGCCGATGCGGACGTGCCAGCTTCCGCCGCCCTGCCCTTCGACGTTGACGGCAATGGTGGCGTAGAGGTCGCCTCCGCGCTCTGGCCAGTACGACAGGCCGAGCAAATGGAAGAAGCGGGTAAGCTGGCGCCGCATCATGCCGGGGCTGAAGAAGATCCAGACCGGGCGCGAGCGGGAGACGGCCAGGTGCGCGCCACGGACGATGCCGGCATTCGCCAGTGAGCAGCCGAACAGTTCCGCCACCGTGGCCGCGCGGCTGAACAGCGGGACCGTGACCAGCCGTCCCAGGCTCTCGGCGCCCAGCGGCGCGGCCATACGCGCCGCCGTGCCGAGGGCCTCCAGGAAGGCGGCGACCAGTTCCCCCACCGGGCGCTCCGCGCCAGCGGCAATCGCCGCCTCGTTGAAGGAGCCGATGTCCTCGCGGCTCGCAAGGCCGGGGATGATCGCCGGACGCCCCTCGAGGCCGCTCCGGATGATCTGATTGTACGTCTCGGTCATTGTGAGCGTGTGGGCCAGGGCCTGCCGCATGGTCCAGGGTTCGGCCCGTCGCTCGATGCGCCGGTTCCAGTCGTCGTCCTTGACGCGCTCGAAGGAACCCTGGTAGATCTCCTGAAGTTCCAGGAAGTCGGAGGCGATGGTGTAGGCGGTGAAGGCGCCGATGCGATCTTCCAGGCGCGCCAGGGCCTCTTCCGCGGCGGCCAGTTCGTCCTGCTCCGCCTCGACCGGCGCAGCCACCGGTGGCGCCGGTTCGGGGGCAGGCCCCTCCACACTGTCCGGGGCGTCCTGGAGTTCCAGGTCGGTACGCTCCACCCCCGCGATTTCCATAATCAGGTCCGGGCCGTAGGCCAGGGCGGGGGTCTGGAAGCCGGGCGGGGCCTGACCGGCAAGCACCTTCTCGGCGATGAGCACCGCGGTCGCGGCCGTCAGGGTGTAGGCTTCCGGCACGCGCAGGCGCGAGATCGCGATGCGTCCGGCTGCGTCGGTCACTTCGCCCCAGAGCAGACTGTGACCGCGCGCCCGTTCTTCCTCGCTCGGACCGGCGGGGCCGCGCCGGATCAGCCAGCGTAAGAAGCGGCGCACGGCGCCTGCGCTGAGAGCCGGGGTTAGCATCCGACCCGGCGCCGCCAGCAGCGCCCCCAACCGTCCCACGTAGGCGTACACGATGATGTTCGGAATGCCCGTGCTATAATAGGCGCTGCTGACATCGCCCCAGGGGATGGCCACAACGTCAACCGGGCCGCGCCCGAAGTCCACCTGGCGCCGTAGTTCACCCAGGGGTGACGCCACGATCACCCCATCGCGCCGGATGGCCCCCATCACGTCCAGACTCTCCAGCGCCGTCAGGGCCGTACCCCGCGAGATCCCGCCCAGACCTCGGAAGGCCAGCGCCAGATGCGTGGCCTCGGGGAGGCGCCGTTTCAAATGGACGGCCAGGCAGTCGCTCGGCACGACATCGAACCCCGCGCCGGGCAGTAACATTACTCCCGCCGCGCGCGCCTCGCCGTCGCGGGCGTGGAGTTCCTCAAAAACGGCGATCTCGCCGGTAATGTCAATGTAGTGCACCCCTGTGCGCAGACATGCGTTTGCCATGGGACGACTGGTTTTGCTGAACGGTCCGGCGCAGTGGATCACCGCTACCCGCCCGCGCAGCGCGGCCTCGAGTCCGGCCACATCATCCAGGTTGACCGCTATGTGGGGGAGATCGAGATGGCGGGCCACCTCGCCCATCGCCTCAGCGTTGCGGCCCGCCAGGACGGGGCGCAACCCCCGTTCAACGGCGTGCCGGGCGACCAGCGTGCCGGTATAGCCGTTCGCTCCGTAGATGAGAATGCGCTCGCTCACATGGTTCCTTCTCTGGTCCACGCCCCTGCCGCATTGCGAGGGTCTCCGGGGGAGTCGCTCCTGCACCGTGCTGGATGGGCGCATGCCCGCCAGACAGGATCAGTATAACGCTACTTTGTCAGTTCGCGGCAGCGCCGCCGCAAGCGGGGGTTGGGGAGCCACAGGCCCCCAACGAGAAATTCTTCCGAGGAGCTTCGCCCCTCCCAACCTCCCCATAGAGTATCTTTACACGTACCTGTTCAGATGTACCACAGAGCGCGCAACGTAGAGGGTGAACGTTTTGAAGCCCTCCGCGCCCTCTGCGGTGCGAACGTGTTCGGTAGATGTGAACACTATCCTGTACACCACTCCGGAGGTGTCGCGTGTCTGAAGAGGTCTGTTTTGCCCCGGCCCGCGAACTGGCGGCGGCGATTCGCGCGCGCCGGGTGGCCTGCGTCGAGGTGCTGGAGGCCCATCTGCGCCGTATCGAGCGCCTCAACCCGCTGGTCAACGCCGTCGTGACGCTCACTGCCGAGCAGGCCATCGCCGCCGCCCGGGCCTGTGACGCCGTCCTGGCGGCCGGCACGGCCCCGCCTCCCGCCGCCGCGCCGCTCTTTGGCCTGCCCGTCGTGCACAAGGATCTGATGGACACCCGTGGGGTGCGCACCACCTATGGCTCACCGATCTTTGCCAACCATGTGCCCGATGCCGACGCGCTGATCGTGGCGCGCCTCAAGGCGGCGGGGGCGATCACCCTCGGCAAGACGAACACCCCCGAGTTCGGCGCCGGTTCGCAGACTTTCAATCCTGTGTTCGGCGCGACGCGCAACCCGTACGACCTGAGCAAGACCTGCGGCGGCAGCAGCGGCGGCGCGGCAGTGGCCCTGGCCTGCGGTTTCACCGCCCTGGCCGATGGCTCGGATATGGGCGGCAGTCTGCGCAATCCGGCGAGCTTCTGCAACGTGGTGGGCCTGCGCCCTACCCCGGGGCGGGTACCGGTGTGGCCCAACCGCGCCCCCTACCTGCCCCTGGCGGTGGACGGGCCGATGGCCCGCACGGTGGGCGACGCCGCCCTGATGCTATCGGTGATTGCCGGGGTCGATCCGCGCGATCCGCTCTCTTTCGATGAAACAAGCCACGTCTTCGCGCGGCCCCTCGACCACGACCCGCGCGGCGCGCGCGTCGCCTGGCGTCCCGATCTCGGCGGCTTGCCGGTTGATCCGCGCGTGACCGCGGTGGTTGAGGCCCGGCGTGCCACCTTTACGGCCATGGGCTGCGTCGTCGAAGAGGCCACGCCCGATCTGCGCGATGCCGAGGAGATCTTTCTCACCCTGCGGGCCTTGAGCTTTGAACTGAACCTCGGCGAGTTGCTCGACACCCATCGCGACCAGCTCAAGGACACGGTTGTCTGGAACATCGAGCAGGGGCGGCGCCTCACCGGCCCCCAGGTGGCGCGAGCGATGCGGCTCCACGGCGAATTGCTGGCCCGGGTGCGCACCTTTTTCGAGCGCTACGACTACCTGGTGCTCCCGGTGAGCCAGGTCCCGCCCTTTCCGGTCGAGCAACCCTACGTTACCAGCATCAATGGTGTGGCGCTGGGCGGTTACCTGGAATGGATGCGCTCGTGCTACTGGATCAGCGTTACGGGCGCTCCGGCTCTGGCCGTGCCGGCGGGCTTCACGCCCGAGGGGTTGCCGGTGGGCCTGCAGATCGTCGCCCGCCCGCGTAATGAACTCGGCCTACTGCGGCTGGGCCATGCCTACGAACAGGCAACCGGGTTCTGGCGCCAGCGGCCAGGGATCTGAGGTCCGGCAGGGACGTGGGGAAGCGAGGCGTCGTCTGTCGCGACCGCGAGGGTGGCGCTACCGCAACCGGAAGCGCATGCAGGCGAAACGCTCGGCGGGCCAGAAGCCCAGGCGGCGATAGGCGCCGAACGCAGCGGTGTTCTCGGCCATCACCAGGAGGTAGACGCGGGGCGCCAGGGTGAAGCAGGCCCGGGCGAGGGCGCTGGCGCAGGCGCCGGCCAGGCCGCGCCGCCGGTGCTCGGGGTGGGTGACGATGTTGCCGATCTCGACCACGTCGGGGGTGGCGAAGCGGGTCGTGGCCATGGCCAGCAGATCTTCGCCATCAAAGGCGCCGAAGGCCGGTCCCAGGTCAAGCACTTCTGGACGCCAGGCCATCAGGCCGCCCTGGGCGGCCAGGGCGCGCATTGCCGGCAGATCGGCGTGGCGCAGGCGCCGCACCCCCGGCGCGGCGCGCGGGCGCAGGGTCTCCGGTTCGACCACCATCTGGTACTCCAGCGCCGTCGCTTCGACGCGAACGAAGCGGGCCAACTGGCGCGCGCGCTGCTCGGGGGCCACCGTGGTCAGCGGCCGCTCGCGCAGGGTGGGCACACGCTCGCCCAGCGCGCCAAGCAGCGGCGGCAGCGCCTCGTCAAAGGCGACGGCGAAGGTCAGACCGGGGAAGGGCAGGTCACGGTAGTGTGAGACGACGCCCTGCACCTGGCCCTGGCTGTGGGCCAGCACCACGGCGCAACGTTGCCGCAACTGCGTGACGTTGGAGAGGGGAAGGGCGTTGCGGTAGGGCGAGCGGCGCAGAAAGGCCAGCACCCCCGGCTGCCAGGTCGCGTCCAGTTTGGTGATGGTGAGGGACATGGGCGGCTCCGCGCGCGGCGAACGTCGCGAGATAGTGTAGCATAGGGGGGCAACCTGGTTGCCCAGGGCCGATGCCAGGTCCGCTCCCAGCGGGGGGAGCGGGGCGGCGTAGCCGCCCAATCTTGAAAAACCTGGTGGGGGCCGGATAAAATCCATTGCAACAGCCAGTGGCGCGGCGCAGCCGCATAGGACCCATCGTGAAGCGAGGAGAACGCCAATGAGCTTCAAAACCACCGACCTGAGCGACGCCCATCCCGAGGCCCAGGTGGGCGAGCCGCTGCTGCGGCACTTCGGCGGCGTAAGCAGCTTCGGCGGGCCGATCGAGACGCTGCGGGTCTTTGAGGACAATGCGCTGGTGCGGGCCATCCTCGAAGAACCGGGCAACGGGCGCGTCCTGGTCGTTGATGGCGGCGGTTCGCTCCGCTGCGCGCTGCTCGGCGACAATCTGGCGGCCCTGGCCGCGGGCAACGGCTGGGCCGGCGTGGTGCTGCACGGCTGCGTGCGCGACACGGCCCAACTCCGCCAGATCGCGCTGGGGATCATGGCCCTGGCTCCCTCGCCGCGCCGCAGCGTCAAGCAGGGCGAGGGGCAGCGCGGCGTGCCTCTGCACATCGCCGGGTTGACCCTGCGCCCGGGCCACTACCTCTACGCCGACGAGGATGGCATCGTCGTCGCCGAGCAGCCGCTGGCGTAGGGGGATTTTGGATTTTGGATTTTGGATTGGGTGGGATGGGCGTTGCGGTGATGCACGAACGGGTTGCCGAGAACGGGCGGGGCGGAGAGACGGCTCGGCGGGCCGTCTCTCCGCCCCGTCCATGGCATCGTTGGCGCCATAGGCGCCCGGGGCCACGGCATATGCTATAATCGGCGCCGATCCGCCCGGTATGACATCCGGTCCTTCTCTGGTTGAGTCGCTGTTTGAAGGAAGGAGCACGCACCCTATGCGCAGATCCCTCACCACCGTGCTGGCGGTACTGCTGCTGCTGGTACCGGCCCTGGCCGCCTGCGGCG
>DAOUDA010000017.1:0-34951 GCA_034431835.1 Chloroflexaceae bacterium
CCCCCCCCCCCCGCGCCCCTCCGAAGGCGGATTGCTGGGAGAGCGTGACCCTTCCAGAACCCATATCAGCCCGAGGGGGCGCCTATGCCGGTTCCTGTTGCACCTGGTTCATACGCGCCATCGCCAGGTCGCATCGGAACGCCATATACACCAACCCAAAATCCAAAATCCAAAATAACATTACCCCTCCGCCAGGCCCTCCTCCTCGACCACGCGGCGCATGCGCGCCAGCACCTGCGCCCGGCGCGCCGTCGCCAGGGCCGCAGGCCCCAGGGGGGTGAAGGGCCAGGTGTGGCCGTCGCCCTCGAGGCGCCCGCGCTCGAGGTCCAGCCGTAGCAGCGTCCCTTCGGCGAGGTGGGCCGCGGCGGGGGGAACGCTCAACACCGGCAGGCCGTAGCCTTCGCCGGCGGCCACCAGTTCCGCCGCCGCTTCCCGGCAGATCAGCGCCGCGATGCCCGCGGCTTGCAGCGCCAGCACCGCCGCCTCGGCCCCCTCGCCGCCGGACAGATCTCCATCAACCACCAGTATGTCACCCTCGCGGGCACGTTCGGCAAACTCCGCATCAACCGCGGCCAGACAATGGGCGGCGATCTCCGCGGGGTCGCCGCCGGCGGCCACCTCGGGGGCGATCACCTGGCCGGGGGTGAGGGAGGCGCTGACGCGCCGGGCGTAGCCTGTGATGACCATAGACGCTTCACGTGCGCCGCGGTTGCGGCGCGGCACGCGGGGCGAAAAGTACCTCTTCAGATGTACCGCAGAGGGCGCAGAGGAACGTAGAGGGTGAACGTTTTGAAGCCCTCCGCACCCGCTGCGGTGCGAACGTGTTCGGTAGATGTGAACACTATCGCGGGGCGAAAACAGGGGCAACGGGCTACCGGCGCGAGCACCGGCGCCCCCCGAGCGCATCCAGGCGCATCACACCCAATCCCAAATCCCAAATCTAAAATCCAAAATCCTTCGCGGCCATGCGCTCATCGAGCACGCGGCGCACGGCATCTATGTCGGGCGGCAGTTCGATCGGCGGGTTGGCGTAGGTGCTGACCACTTCGCGCAACTGGCCCTCGTGGTACTCGACCTTGAAGCGGCTGAACTTCAGCCCGTGAGCGGTTGAGACGACCACCACCCGGTCACTGCGCCGGATCACCCCCTGCTCCACCAGCTTGATTGCCGCGGCCAGGGCCACGCCGGTATGCGGACAGGCGTAGGCCCCGGTGCGATCGGCGCGGGCAGCAGCATCGGCAAGCTCCTGCTCGCTGGCCTGCTCGACCACGCCGTTGAAACGCTGCAGGGTGCTGATGGCCCGGTTGATGCTGACCGGCGCGCCGATCTGGATGGCCGAGGCCGCGGTGGTCCCGGCGGTGATCGGCTCGTAGCGCCAGTCGTTGCGGTAGGCCCGGTAGAGCGGGTTGGCGTGCTCGGCCTGGGCGCAGGCGATGCGCGGCAGGCGCGAGATCAGCCCCAGATCGTACATCATCAGCAGGCCCTTGCCCAGGGCGAAGGTGTTGCCCAGATTGCCGCCGGGGATGACGATCCAGTCCGGCACCTCCCAGTCGAACTGCTGGACGATCTCGATGCCGACCGTCTTCTGGCCCTCGATACGCAGCGAGTTGAGCGAATTGGCCAGGTAGAGGCCATTGTTGGGGTCGGCGGTAATCTCGCGCACGATGCGCATACAGCCGTCGAAGTCGGTGTCGAGGGAGATGACGGTGGCCCCGTGGGCGATCGGCTGCACCAGCTGGGCCACGCTGACCTTGCCCCGCGGCAGGAAGACGATCGTCGGAATGCCGGCGGCGGCCCCATAGGCCGCCAGAGCGGCGGAGGTGTCGCCGGTGGAGGCGCAGGCGACGGCGCGGATGGGCTTGCCCTCGCGGATCATCTGCTTGACGACGCTCACCAGCACGGTCATCCCCAGGTCCTTGAACGACCCGGTATGACTGTTGCCGCACATTTTGATCCAGAAGTCCTCGACCCCGATCTCGCGCCCGAAGCGCTCGGCCCAGAAGAGGTTGGTGCCGCCCTCGAACATACTGACGACGTTCGTGTCATCCAGTTCGGGGCAAACCCACTCCTTCTTGCCCCAGACGCCGGAACCGTGGGGCCAGGCGGTGCGCATCCAGCGGCGGTCGAAGAGTTGCTTCCACTCCTCGGCGCTCACCTGGCGCAGGGCCTCGAGATCGTGCTGCACTTCGAGCAACCCGCCGGAGCGCGAGTAGTAGACCACCTCGGTCAGCGGGTAGCGCTCGTCGGGATCATCCTGAGCGGCGAACCAGGCGCGGTAGGTAGGCATGGAAGACCTGCTGGCGGGGATTCAAGCTGTGGCGACCACCGCCGAGGATTATACCACGCCCCCGGCGTTCTCGGCTTCAATAGCAGCGATCTGCCTGCCGGCCTCATCGCGCCAGTAGCCCTCGGGGGCCAGTTCGACGAAGCGCCGCAGGTCGGCGAGGGCCCGCGCGGGCATACCGTTGAAGCGATGGAACAGACCGCGTTGCAGGTAAGGTTCGGGCCACTCCGGGCGCAGGGCGCTGGCCCGCTCCAGATCGACAATGGCGGCGGCGTACTCGCCCAGTTCGCGCCCGCGGATGAGGCCGCGCCGGTAGTGCGCCGGGGCAAAGTCGGGCCAGCACCGTGTGGCGCGCTGAAACGAGCCGACCCCGGCGCGGTAGAAGGAGCGGTCGTGGGTGGTGTGCCCCATGTAGCACAGGCTGAGGCCCCAGAGGTGCCACCAGCGCGCCCAGAGGCGGCCCAGGAGAGAGGTGCGGTTCTCCATGGTGATGTGTCGCTCCTTCGGCTTACCTGCCTGGCTCGACCTTGTCATTGGTAATCAGCGCCAGTGCGGTCTGCAAACTGGCAGTGGTGCGCAAGTTGCCAAGATCCGCGCCCAGGCTCACGAGCGTCTGCGCCAGTTCAGGACGAATGCCCGCCAGGATCGTTTCGGCGCCCATCAGCCGGGCAGCCCGGGCCACCTGCAGGAGCACTGCGGCCACCTGCGTATCAACCGTTGCCACACCGGTCACATCAAGGATAAGGACGCGGGCCTGCTGCTCCTCAAGCGCCTGGAGCGCCGTCGTTACCAGGGTGTGCGCGCGGCCATCATCAATGTTGCCGATCAACGGGATCACCAGCGTCTCGTCGCTTACCGGAATCACCGGCGTCGCCACGGCCATAAACATCTGGTTCAACTGCTGCTGGGCCTGGAGACTCTCGGCCAGCCGGGACGCCATGGCACGTTGTTCCTCGACCATCTGGTGCAGCGCTGCTGTGCGTTCTTTGACCCGCGACTCTAAGGTGGCATTCATCTCGGCCAACTGCTGGTTGGTCGTTTCGAGTTGGCGCCGGGCGCTCTCGGCCTCTCGCAGCGCGCGCTGCAGGCCCAGCGACCCCATAAAGCCGATAAAGGCGCTGACAACCAGCAGCACCGTGAGGTGCCCGATGGCCAGCGGTAAATTGATCGCCTGCCTGGTCGCCTCAGGAAGCAGCGCAGAGGCGCCCAGGACGCCGGCAATTAACATCCCCAGCACGATCCAGATCTGATACGGAGGCAGCAGAATGCTGGACAACAGCACGCCGACAAGCAGATAAAACGTGTTGAACGGTGAGGTCGGATTAAGAAATAAACCGCTTAATGTGCCGAGGGTGCTGAGCACGAAATATACGCCCCGGCAGTGACAAAACCCTGACGCGCCAGCGCCGCCGCACTGGCAAACACCAGCACTGCAAGCCCGAGATTGACAAACCGCCCGGGTGTTGGTTGCAACAGCGTCAGTCCCAACCCGACCGTTAACAGAACGGCGATGATGCCGAGACTGATCGTGATCAAGATCCGCCCGCGGCGCCTGGTGTCGGGATCGGGTGTCGCGACTTCGGTGAGCGTCTCAATGAACCGCGTCATCGTCATCTCTTGATCATAGCCTTCGGCCTGGACTCAGGCTACTTTGTCAGTGTGCACCTGGCGGGGCTTGCGGGGGCCGTAGGCCCCTAAATATCCTCCCTTCCCGGTGTGCGGCCCGCCGGCGAAGCCGCGCCGCACCAGGAAGAGCAAAGCTCGGAGGGGTGCGGCCCTTCCGAACATCCTCGCAGCGGAAACCGCGGCAAGTGACAAAGTAAAGTTAATGAATTGTAGCATGCGCGTATAACCGGGCCTGGCTTTACCGCTTCAAGACGCGCGGAGTTTCGCTCGCTCCCGTCCGCTGCTCCATCCCCCTGCCGGGAGGCGAATGGTATAATGACCCCCACGAAGAAAAGGCGCGCGGCGCTCGGCACGCGGGCGCCGCGCCCGCCGTTGTCCTGGGAGGTTCACGTTGATGCGCCACGTGCGCGCCTTGATGCTGGGAATCAGCCTCTTCGCCCTGGTGATCGCCTGCGGCGGCTACGTCATCCTGAGCGAGATCCGCGCCCCCGCGGCCGCTTCGGGCGACCCGGTCGAGTTCATCGTTGAGCCGGGCGCCTCCGCCAGCGAGATTGCCACGGCCCTCAAGGCCGAGGGACTGATCCGCCAACCGGCGCTGTTTACCCTGCTGGCCCGCAGCCAGGGACTGGAGGACAAACTCCAGGCCGGGCGCTACATCCTCAGCCCGACCATGACCATGAGCCAGATCATGATCGCCCTGCAGAACAGCCGTATGGCCGAGGTGCAGGTGACCATCCCCGAGGGAACGCGGCTGGAGGAAATCGCCGCCATCCTGGAAGCGGCAGGCGTGACCGGCGCGGCGGACTTCCTGGCCGCCGCCCGCGACGGGGAGCGTTTTCGCCAGGAGTTCTTCCTCCTGAGCAGCATGCCCGACGGCGCCTCGCTCGAAGGCTACCTCTTCCCCGACACCTACCGCTTTCCCGAACAGGCGCGCCCCGAGGAGATCATTCGCGTCATGCTCAACCGCTTCGTCGAGCAGTACGCCACTATCGAGCGCGGTGTGCAGGTGCCGGGGGCCACGGTGCACGACCTGGTGACAATGGCCTCGATTGTCCAGCGCGAGGCCGCGCGCCTCGACGAGATGCCGCTGATCGCCGGGGTGTTCTGGAACCGGCTCAAGCCGGAGTACGCCCCGATCGTTGGCGGCGCCCTGGGGGCCGACGCCACGGTGCAGTACGCCGCGGGCTACAGCGCCGAAGAAGGCACCTGGTGGCGCAAAACGTTGACCGACGACAACCTGCGGATCGCCAGCCCGTACAACACGCGGCTCAACCCCGGCTTGCCGCCCGGCCCCATCGCCGCCCCCGGCCTCGCCGCCCTGAGGGCCGCCGCGCAGCCCAACACCGCTGCCGGCTACCTGTTCTTCGTCGCCAGTTGCGCCAGGGACGGCAGCCACAACTTCGCCGCCACCTACGAGGAGTTTCAACGCTACGAGGCCGAATGGCTCGCCTGCCAGTAAGCGCCTGCGCGGGTCCCTCCGGCGGCGTGCGGGAGGGCCGTACCATCTCGGAACAATCTCTCTGCTATGCAACGCATCATCCTCATCGGCGATCCGGTGGCCCACAGCCGCTCGCCGCGCATGCAAAACGCCGCCCTCCAACACCTCGGCATCGCCGCGCGCTACGAGGCGGTGCGCACCACCGCGGCCGAACTCCCGGCGCGGGTGGCGGCCCTGCGCGACCCGGAGTACCTTGGCGCCAACGTCACCCTGCCCCATAAGCAGGCGGTCATCCCCCTCCTCGACCGGCTCGAGGAACAGGCCGCGCTGATCGGGGCGGTCAATACGATCTACAAAGATGGCGGCGCCCTCGTCGGGGCCAACACCGACGCCCCGGCCCTGCTCGCCGATCTGGCCGACGCTGGCGTTGATCTGGCCGGGCGCAGCGTGGTGATCCTCGGCGCCAGCGGCGCGGCCCGGGCGGCCGCCTTCGCCCTGGCCGGGGCCGGGATCGGCAGCCTGGTGATCGCCAACCGCACCGTCGAACGCGCCGAGGAGTTGCTCGCTGACCTGCTCATCGGCATCACCGACGAGCAGGGGCTGACCGCCTCCGGCGAGCCGCCGCCCACCCTGATCGCCCTCGACCTGCGCGACCCCGACCTGCGCGAGCATCTTGCCACCTGCGACCTGCTGATCAACGCCACGGCCCTCGGCTGGCGCGACGAGGAGACGCCCCTGCCCGATCCCCCGGTCGGCCCTCACACCCTTGTCTACGACATGGTCTACCGCCCCACGCGCCTGCTGCGCGAGGCCGCCGCCCGCGGCGCCGCCACCCGCGACGGCCTGGGCATGCTGCTGCACCAGGGCGCCCTGGCCTTCACCCGCTGGACCGGGCGCCCGGCCCCCCTTGATGTGATGCGCGCCGCGTTGATGTGAGGGGAACGACCGAGGTGCGCATCTTCGTCCACGAGACCAGGGGCACAACCGACATTGGCAAACTCCAATTCCCCCACGAGCGGCGCAAGATCCGCTGCGCCGAGCGGTACTTCGCGACCATCGGGGTGTCCTACCTGACCGTGAATCCGCAGCAGCGCGGGCAATGGTGGGAGACGGCAGCAGGCCAGTTGCCGATGCCGTAAGCGTGTGTCAGCGTGCGAGAGTGGAGTTTGCCGTAAGCAGGCGCCGGCCAGATCTGCCGCACCCGGCGTCGCGCGAGTGACGCATCACCGACGCAGGGTCAAGCGCGTGCGCCCGTCCGTTGGTGTCAGGGAATCGGAACGCCCCTCGAAGATGGCGGAAGGACGCAGGTGTTTTGAGGCGAGGAGACGGGATTGCCGTGCTACAATTGAGCTACAGCGAAGAGAATGGCTGAACGCAACGCGGTTGCGCCGCGAAGGAACGGCGATGTTAACTCGCCTCAGAGTCTCAGGCTTCAAGAACCTTGTTGATGTAGATGTGCGCTTTGGCCCGTTTACCTGCATCGCTGGCGCCAACGGCACGGGCAAGTCGAATCTGTTCGACGCAATCCAGTTTTTGAGCAAACTGGCGGACCACACCCTGATGGATGCTGCTCTGTCGGTGCGGGCGGAAGGCGGACGTACTGCTGAGGTGCGGCATCTGTTTCACCGTGTGGGCGCTCGCTTCGCCCAGCAGATGACCTTCGAGGCCGAAATGATCGTTCCTCCGGAAGGCATTGATGATCTTGGTCAGCCTGCCGCGGCGTCGATCACCTTCCTGTGCTACCGTCTGAAGCTCGGCTACCGTACAGATGAGACCCTCTCCCTGCCCGACAGTCTGGAGATCCTTCACGAAGAGTTAGCGCATATCAATGTCGGTGACGCTGCCAGACACCTGCACTTTCCCCATTCACTGGCATGGCGACGCTCGGTAGTGAAAGGGCGGCGTGTCGGCGATTTCATTTCGACGCAGGAAAAAGAGGGCAAACGCATCATCAAGCTGCATCAAGAGGGAACCGCCGGACGGCCGCGCGAATACCTGGCGGCAACGTTGCCGCGCACCGTTCTCTCATCGGCAAACGCAATGGAAAGCCCGACCGCTCTGCTGGCGCGTCGCGAGATGCAGTCCTGGCGCTTGCTGCAACTGGAGCCGTCGGCGTTGCGCAAGCCTGATGAATTGACGGCGCCAACGCGGTTGAGCGTCAACGGGGCGCACATTCCGGCAACGCTCAACTATCTGGTGCGCATGCTGCCCAACGGCGCGCCGTCCGGCGAAGCCGCGCTCGATGAACTGGCCGCCAGGCTCTCGGAACTGGTGGAACACGTGCGCTCGATCCGGGTGGATCGCGATGAACACCGCCAGTTGCTGACCTTAGAAGTAACCGATCGCAGCGGCACAACGCTGCCGGCGCGCGCCCTCTCCGACGGGACGCTGCGCTTTCTGGCCCTGGCTGTGCTGGCGCTTGATCCGCGCGAGACAGGTTTGATCTGTCTGGAAGAGCCGGAGAACGGCATTCATCCTGAACGCATTCCGGCGATGTTGCGGCTGCTGCGGGACATGGTTGTGGATACCACGTATGAGGTGGGCGCGGGCAACCCGCTGCGTCAGGTGATCATCAATACCCACTCGCCGGTGATCGTCAGTCAGATGAGTGACGAAGACCTGCTGGTGGCGGAGTTGCACGATGTGATCAGCGACAGACAATCAACACGCATCGCGCAGTTCAGTTGGTTGCCGGATACGTGGCGCAGCGCAGCACATCCCGACATACCGCCGGTTGCCCGCGGCACACTGCTGGCGTACCTCAACCCGGGCGGGTTTCTGCCGGGCAGCTACAACCGCGGTCGCTCCTCACGTCGAGTGACAGACAGACCTGATTTCCAACCCTACCTGCCAACGTTCGAATGAAGACGCTCGCGTTCACCCTCGTAACGGATGGCAGTTCAGATGCTGTCCTGTTACCGATTCTCACGTGGCTGCTCCGGGCGAACGGTGTCACAATGGCTGTGCGGGAGCAGTGGGCCGATACGCGCCGTGTAAGACTTCCGAAGGCGCCGACTCTCACCGATCGACTGCGCGTGGCGCTCGATCTCTACCCCTGCGATCTCCTCTGCGTTCACCGCGATGCGGAGGGGGAGCCACGTGAGCGGCGCGTCGTCGAAATTCAACACGCGCTGAAACGGTTACCCGCTGAACTTCCGAGACCGCGCGCTGTTTGCGTTGTGCCGGTACGTATGACAGAAGCGTGGTTGCTTTTCAACGAGGCGGCCATTAAGCAGGCAGCCGGAAACCGACACTCGCAGAAGAACCTGCATCTCCCGCCTCTCGCAACGCTGGAGGAGGAGCCCGATCCAAAACAGAGACTTCACGACAGCCTCAGATGCGCCAGTGGATTACAGGGACGGCGACTGAACCAGTTTCCCGTTCACCAGCGGGTTCATCGTATCGCTGAACTGATTGACGACTTCTCGCCGCTGCGCGCCCTTCCAGCGTTTCAGGCGCTCGAACACGAGGTGCGACGAGTCGTCGCAGAAGCCGGTTGGACCGAGTAACAATGATGTCAATGCCTGTCTAAACGGATTGCATACGCATCATCCCCCGCCCCGCGCCCAATCCCAAATCCAAAATCCCAAATCCAAAATCCAGTGCGCCCCGCCCAATCCCAAATCCAAAATCCCAAATCCAAAATCCAGTGCGCCCCGCCCAATCCCAAATCCAAAATCCCAAATCCAAAATCCATACTGGTCGCACCTGGCTGGTATGATACAGCGGGTGGGATCTACCCGCCCGGCGCGGAGCGGACCGCCGCGCCCTTGCCGGCTGGCGCACTCGCCTTGCAGTACAGGTACGGACATTCGCATGCTTCCCGCGCTTCTCGTCTTTCTGACCGGACTGTTGCTCGGCACGCTGCTCAACGTGCTGATCATCCGCATCCCGCGCGAACGGCGCCTGCTGGGCTGGCCGCGCTGCACCCGCACGGGCGCGCCCCTGGCCCCCTGGCAACTGATCCCCCTGGCGGGCTGGCTGGCGCAGCGGGGCCGCGCCGCCGACGGGCGCCCGTTGCACTGGATCTATCCCCTGGTCGAGTTGATCACCGCGCTTATTCTGCTGCGGCTCTACCAGCTCTACGGCTTCGGCCCGGCCTTCTTCTACCTGGCCTTTGTCTGCGCGGTGCTGATCGTTACCGGGGCGATTGACTGGCTCTACCGCTATATCTACACCTTCGTCATTCTCGGCGCGGCCCTGGTGGCCCTGGTCGCCGGGCCGCTCGCCGGCCTGAACTGGCTAAACGTCGCGCTTGGCGCGCTTACCGGCGGCTTCGTCTTTATGCTGTTCTACCTGGCGGCCCGCCTCCTCTTCCCCGGCGCTGGCGTGCCCTTTGGCCTCGGCGATGTCTACCTGGCCATCTTCATCGGCGCGGCGGTAGGTCTGCTCAACCTGGCCCCGGCGCTGTTCTACGGCATGCTCCTGGCCGGCGTCGTCTCGGCGGGCATACTCGTTGCCCGACGCGCCGGCCGGCCCACGCCGACCTATATCGCCTACGGCAGCTACCTGTGCCTGGGCACGCTCCTGTTCATCGCCCTTGGCGGCATGGGGTGATGGGGAAACCTGGTTTCCCCCGGCCCCTGCCCGCCAGGAAAGGCCGGGGGGCAAGGCCCGCGCAAGGTTCGGATCGGCGGGGCGCGGGGAGGTTCCGCCTCCCCGCAACCCCGCTCAGATAGTGTTCACATCTACCGAACACGTTCGCACCGCAGAGAGCGCGGAGGGCTTTCAAAACGTTCACCCTCTACGTTCCTCTGCGCGCTCTGCGGTACATCTGAACAGGTACCCCGCTCAGTGTTTTCAGTGGATCAGGCATTCCCGTCAGTGCTTTAAGGGCCTGCCAGAACTATGCAACGCATTCCGCTCACCATCGAACAACAAAACGCGCTCAAAGCCATCGTCTGGCTGACGGCAGGGGTGGTGGCCGCCGTCATCATTGGTCTGGGCGCGATCCTGACGTGCATGTTCATCGTCGCCGGCGAGGTGCTGTTCATCAGGATCCTCATCGGCCTGTTCCTGCTCCTCGCGCTTACGGCGCTCGGGCTCACAGCATGGCGCACCTACAATATCGCGCTGGACCTGCGCGATGGCGTGGCCCTTGTCCACGCGGCGCGCCTGACGCGCAAGTACAGTTCCGCGCGCAGCCCGAAACACTTTTACGCGGTCTTTGACGCTCCTATCACCCTTCAGATCACCCACGCCATGTGGGAGCCCCTTGAGCCGGGACAGAGCTACCTGATCACCTACAGCTCGCGTTCGCGGATCGGCTGGCAGGTGGAACCCTATCCTGGGGATACGGAAGTCTCTTGAGGTGAAACGGGAAGATGCGGTCCTCGTAGAAGTGTTTGTCTTTGATCGCCATCCCTTGCCCGGTAATCCAGATCGATAAGAACATAAGTTCGTATAAATGAGATCCCTTCTGTCTTGGGCAGGTGGCCATCCACGGTGTATGCTGGACAGGCGCTTGTCGCGTCTTAGCCGGGGCGCCACGCCTCCAGATTCGTGGTGTCGGCCCCGCCCACGCTCGCGTTCCTGCCACCGTAGCGCGTGACCCACGAGCGGCATGCTCGTGAAGGAGGGAAACTCATGATGCGCATAACCCACGTGTCGCTGCTGGTCCATGATCAACGGGAGGCCCAGGAATGGTACACCGAGAAGCTCGGCTGGCGCACGATTGCCGATGAACCCTTCCCCGGCGACCCGCATAATCGCTGGATTACGGTAGGGCCTGAAGGCCAGGAAGGTCTCGAAGTGGTGCTGGAACTGCCTCACTGGGGGGTGGCGCCAGGAGAGGAGTCTCGAGTGGCGCTCGTCGGTAAGACGCCAGGGTTCATAATCGCCACCGATGATTGCCAGGCCGAGTATGAGCGTCTGAGCGCCAATGGCGTGCGGTTCATAGGGCCGCCCGAGGAGCTTCCCTGGGGGATCTCAGCGATGTTCTTCGATCTGTATGGAACGGCGCAAAACCTGCTGCAACCCGGTGGGTAGAGCGATCCCTGGGAGGACAAAACTCTCTCTAAGATTTCAGAGCAGCCGGAACTCGTTTTTTTACGTCCCTGCCGGAGGGAAGGGTGTGAGGGAGCGCAGCCCCCCTCACCCTTTTGCCTTGCCGGCCTCGAGCGACAGAGCCGCAGAGGGTTTACCGTTCGTGGATCACCGCGCCCCCCATCACCGTCAGGTCAACGCGGACCTCGCCGAGCGCCTCCGGCGGCAGGGCGAACACGTCGCGATCGAGCAGCACACAGTCGGCCAGATAGCCCGGCGCAAGCCGCCCCGGTTCGGCTTCGCGGCGCGCGGCGTAGGCCGCGCCGGTGGTGTAACCTTCCAGCGCCTCGTGGAGGGAGAGGCGCTGATCAGGCGCGCCGGCGGCGAGGGGGGGGCGCGTCAGGCAGGCGTGGATCCCTTTGAGCGGGTCGGGATCGGCCACCGGCCAGTCGCTCCCCAGGGCCAGTCGCGCGCCCGCGTCGCGTAGCGCGCGCCAGGCGAAGCCCCACGGCCAGCGCCCTGGCCCGCTCAGCCGGCGCCAGGTGTTCTGCGGGTCGTTCCCGAAACTGGCGTGGAGCGGCTGCACGGAGGCGATCACCCCAAGTTCGGCGAAGCGCGGCGCATCGGCGGGGTCAATCAGTTCGACGTGCTCGATGCGATGGCGCCCATCGCGGGGGCCATTGGCGCGCCGGGCCGCGGCGAAGGCGTCGAGGGCGCGGCGCGTCGCCCCGTCGCCGATGGCATGTACGCAGACTTGCAGCCGCCGCGCGTCGGCGCGCGTGACCAGGCGTTCAAACTCCTCCTGGCTGAAGTTGGCCGCCCCTGTATCGCCCGAGCCGTCGGCGTAGGGGGCGAGCAGCAGCGCCGTCTTCGTCTCCACCACGCCATCGAGCAGCAGTTTGACCGCCCCGGCGGTCAGGATGGGACCGGGAAGGCCGCGAGCGCGTTCGGCCCAGTCCTCAATCGCCTCGGGCGACGCGCCTGGCTTGAGCAGGAGGGGCGCGAGCACCCGCAGCGACAACTCGCCCCGTTCCAGGAGGCGCTGGTACATTCCCAGTTGCCAGACATCGCCGTCCATGTTGTGGACGCCGGTCAATCCCAGAGCGGCCAGATCGGCGAGCGCCCGGCGCAGCAGGGCCAGTTGTTCATCCTCACTCAGCGGCGGAACGTGGCGGCGCACCAGATTGATCGCCGGCGCTTCGCGCAGTTCGCCGGTGGCGCAGCCATCATCACCCATCACCACGGCGCCGAAGGGCATGTCCGTGTCCGCCCCTTCGAGGATCCCGGCCAGCCGCAGAGCAACGGTGTTGGCCCAGGCCGTATGCCCATCGAAGGCGCTGAGCAGCACCGGCCGATCGAGCACGACCGCATCAAGCAGGCGACGGTCGATGGTCGCGCCACCGGCGAAGAGGCGATAGGTCCAGCCGCGCCCGACGATCCAGGGGCGATCGGGGTGAGCGGCGGCGTAGGCCCGCAGGCGGGAGACGAGTTCGTCGAGGCTCGCGGCGCCTTCCAGGCGCGCCTGGGCCCGAGTGCGCGCGCCGAGCAGCAGGTGAAAGTGGCTGTCGCAGAAACCGGGGAGCAGCAGGCCCCCGCCCGCGTCGATGGTCCGCGCCCCTGGCCCCGCCCACCCGGTTGCGTCGGCATCGTCACCGGTCCAGACGATGCGCTCACCCGCCACGGCCAGCGCCCCGGCCCACGGGCGCGCCGGGTCGAACGTGCAGATCTTTGCGTTACGAATGACCAGGGTTGGTTGCATAGCGTCACCTTGTTCCTTCAGTTGACGGACGTGGCCCTCCCACGCCTTCCCGGGGCGGCAGGCGCGCGAGGATAAGGGGATCTGCGTATCACCCCGGCAGGAGCGCCAGCAGCACCGCCAGGCTCACCAGGCTGAGCGCCGACGAAGCGACCACTACGGCGACAACGAGGCTCGGGCGCGCCTCGAACTCGATCGCGGTGATGGTGGTATGCACCGCGGCGGGCATGCCCGAGAGCATAACGCCTACCGCCAGACCCATGCCGTGCAGCCCCAGCATCAGGCCCAGGCCATAGGCCACCAGCGGCGAAACCACCAGCCGCAGCCCGCAGGCCAGGCCCACCAGCCAGGGGTCCTCGCGGGCGATCCCGCCGCCGAGCTGCGTGCCAAGCACGATCAGCATCATCGGCAGGGTGGCCTCGCCGAGCAGCGTAATGCCCCGGAACAGACCCAGGACGGCCCCGCCGGACGCCGTGGGGTCAAAGCCCGTCGCGCGCGCCAGCAGAGCCGCCGCGGTGGCATAGACCTGGGGCATGCGCAGCACCCGTCGCGCCACCTCCGTGGGCAACCCCGCCCCGGCGCGGGCATTGCCCGCCGCGCCCACCGCTACCCCGACCGTCTGCCCCGTGATCGCCTGGACAATGAAGTAAAACAGCGCCAGGCTCAGGCCCTCCTGGCCAAAGGCGAAGCGCGCCGCCGGCAGGCCGTAGTTGCCCGAGTTCATAAACGCGCCCACCAGCACCAGGGCGCTCAGGCTTCCGCCGCGCAACCCCAGCAGCCTGCCCGTCGCCCAACTGATCAGGCCCATGGCCAGCAGCACCCCCAGCGCCAGGGCCAGCATCCGCAGCGCGCCGGCGCCCGACAGATCGGTGCTGACGAGCGAACTGAAGATCAGCGCCGGGCTCAAGCCGTAGATGACCACCCGGTTCAGCGTGGCCTGATCGAGGGCCATACGGCGGCGCAGGGCCATGCCCGTCGCCGCCACCAGCGCGACCGGCAGCAGCACTTCGAGGAGCACACGTACCACAAAAGTCTCCAGTATGACCAGGGGCGGTATGGGCGGGCTTTGCTGTTCCAGAGTTTCGCCACGCACCTGCCTGATGGGAGGGTGTGGGAGGGCGAAGCCCTCCCACGAGCATAGATTGTCGTTCTGTTGGTGGGCGGCGCAGCCGCGCACGAGTGTAACAAAAAAGCGACTGACCCACCAGGGACAGTCGCGGAAGAGGATGGATAGACCGGCAGAGATGCACGCCACGGGGTTCTGGCTACCGGCCTTGATCTATCTGAGAACAGAATACTCCGCGGGGTTACAACGCACATCGTCCGCCGGGACCGATCGGCCCTGCATCGCTGGTCGGAGCCGGGGAGGGTATTTTTTTCCTTGTTCCCATAGCGATTTTTCGGGATGGCAGTGCCCTCCCGGACCTTTCTACGGGCAGGGGAAGGAACTTCAGGTCGCCCCATCCCCCTGCGCTCCTCACCGCACCCGGCGCGGCTCCTGGGCATCGCCGCTCCTGGTCACACGTTCCACGAACTCACCGCTCCAGGCAGGAATGGTGTAGGGATTCGTGCCACCGTCCCGATCCGAGGCGAAAACGATCCGCTCGCCACCCGGCCCCCAACTCGGGTTGCTCTCGCTCACCCTCGGCGTAACGGTGAGCCGGCGCAGGCTCAGGTCGTCCAGCCGGAGCACGTAGAGGTCTGGCCGACCTCTTTCCCGCGCGGCGAACTGGCGGGGGCGTAACACCTACACTGGCCCCGGCGCCGGCGCCGCGTTTGCCGCGGCCGTCGGGCGCGTGGCCAGCCAGAAACCGGTGGCCACGAGCCAGGCCAATCCGACCTGAACGGCCGTCCAGGTCAACTCGTCGCCGAGCGAGCGGTAGGTCAGGCCCGTGACGAACGCGCTGAACGAGATGCTCACGTGCATCAGAATGGAGAGCAGCAGGCTGCCGCGGGTGTGTTGGTACACGCGGGTGAGGATCAGCGACCACGCGGTGAGCAACCCCAACCCCTGGAGCAGATTCAGCGGCACGAAGGCCCAGCCCCGGTCGCCAAGCCCGAAGTAGTTGGCGTAGCCGTGCCACAGCCCACCCCAGACCAGGCCGACCAGGAGCGCGGCGACCAGCGGCGCGCGGCGTTTGAGCAGGTGCGGCAGCAGGAAGCCGCGCCAGCCTGGCTCCTCGGCAAGCCCGGCGAAGATGCCGATAGCCAGCGCCGGGCCGAGCCGCGCGAGCATCGCGCCCGGGTCAACCGGATGCCCCGCCATCCAGCGCAGCAGCGGCAGCAGGGCGTAGGTCAGGGGGATGACCAGCAGGGCCAGCCACCACCACCCGGCCCGGGCGTCGCGCAGCCGCGCGCCGAGCGCTGCCAGGCCCTGCCGGCCGTACAGGAACCCGGTCAGGCCCACTCCGGCCAGCGCCGGCCCGAGCAGGCCGGCAAACATCAAGCTCAGCACCGCCGGGGAAGGCGCGCCTTCAAAGATGCGCCCCGGCTCGGCGATGAAGAAGAGCGGCGCCCAGACCGTCCAGGACCAGCCGAGCGTCAGCGCGATGTAGGCCGCGACGGGGTGTTTCAGCGCCCACGATTTGATTGCCATGGGTTGCTCCTCCTCCAGCAAGGTGTCTGATAACCGTTTATTAGCGTATCGGCGAGTTCCCAGGCAACGTGGATCGCCGGAGTTCTCCCACGGGCAGGGGCGTGGGGAAACCTGGCTCCCCCATGGTATGGTAAGGTCAGCCGTTCTTGTGTCAAGAGGTTTTGCCAATCTCTGGCCGGCTCGCGTATACTCTGCTCAGGATTACTATCTCACGGAAGGTGGAGCGCGATGGCCGCTCAAACCCGGGCTGACGACCTGCGCATGGTCCGCGAGGCCGATGGGCTGGATCTGGATTTGCAGCCCCTCCAGGGCCTGTGGAGCGTTGAGCAGTACCTCAAGCTCAGCGATCAGACGAACCATCTCATTGAGTTTACCGATGGCGTGATCGAGGTGCTCCCGATGCCGACCCGCGATCATCAGGTCATCCTGGCCTTTTTGTACGAGATGTTGCTGCTGCTGCTGCGCCCTCGAGGAGGGAAGGTCCTCTTCGCGCCGCTACGACTTCAGGTGCGGCCAGGGAAGTTCCGCGAGCCGGACATTCTCGCCCTTCAGGATATGCATGATCCGCGGAACCAGAACGAGTACTGGCTCGGCGCCGATCTGGTCATAGAGATTGTAAGCCCGGACAGGCCGGAGCGTGATATCGAAGAGAAGCCGCGCGATTACGCCGAGGCGGGCATCCCCGAATACTGGATCGTCAACCCCCTCGATGAGACGATCACCGTACTCGTCCTGGAGGGCGCGGCCTACGTTGAGCACGGCGTGTTCCGCCGCGGCGATCGCGCCGCCTCAAAGCTCATTGACGGGTTCACCGTGAGCGTGGATGAGGTGTTCGATGCGAGGTAGTGGCGCATCCTCGCTTCGTTGCCGGGTTCCGCTCGTTGGGCCGAAGCAACAGTTGCGTCGATGCTTCGGCCTTACCGGGTACTGAGGGAGGGTCCGGGAGGGCTTCGCCCGGCAACTCAAGCGTGGACCATGCCTCTAACTTCCTTCTCCCCCGAATGGCACCATCTTCTCAGCCGCCGCGCTTCTCGCTGGTAAGGGCGCCGCGCTACAATGATCAGGCCACGTACGAATGGGAGGCTCAGCCCCCGGCCCCTCCCCTCAGGCAGGGGCGTGGGGAAACCAGGTTTCCCCACTGAACGAACTAACCACGTCTTGAGGCGATCGTGGCGCCGACACCTCAGGCAGGGGCGCGGGGAAACCAGGTTTCCCCACTGAACGGACCAACCACGTCTTGAGGCGATCGTGGCGCCGACACCTCAGGCAGGGGCGTGGGGAAACCAGGTTTCCCCACCCTCCTCCAACCAGCGGTCAGTGGCGCGTAACGAGTTTGTGGGTGGAGATACTGTAGAGGATGAACCGCGTGCCGGAGGCAGCCATGATTACCTGTGCAGTGGCCCCCGATCTGCAAGCTCTCGTTGCGGCGGCGCCTGCACCCTACCTCTCCGTAGTGACGCCGATCTACAACGAAGAGGAGAGCATCCCGCATCTCTATGCCCAGCTCACCGCCGTCCTCGACCGACTCGGGCATCCCTACGAGATCCTGGCGATTGACGACGGCTCGCGCGACCGCAGCTTTGAACTGCTGCGCGACCTGGCCGCCGCCGATGAGCGCCTGCGGGTCATTCGCTTCCGGCGCAACTTCGGCCAGACGGCCGCTTTTGCCGCCGGCTTCGACCGCGCCCGCGGCGAGTGGGTGATCACCATTGACGCCGATCTGCAGAACGACCCCGCCGACATCCCGGCGCTGCTGGCGAAGGCCGAGAGCGGCTTCGATGTGGTAAGCGGCTGGCGCGCCCGTCGTCAGGACCCCTTTCTCAGCCGGCGACTCCCATCGATCATCGCCAACCGCCTGATCTCCTGGGCCACCGGGGTGCGCCTCCACGACTACGGCTGCTCACTGAAGGTCTACCGGGCCGAGGTGGTGAAGAATATCGATCTGTACGGCGAGTTGCACCGTTTCATCCCGGCAATCGCCTCGTGGCAGGGGGTGGCCGTCGCCGAGGCGCCCGTCAACCACACCGCGCGCAAGTACGGCCGCTCGAAGTACGGCATCGGGCGCACCTCCCGCGTCCTGCTTGATCTGATCACCGTGCGTTTCCTGCTCTCCTACTCCACCCGGCCCATGCAGGTCTTTGGCGGCATAGGTCTGTTGAGCGGGGCGATCGGGGCCGCGCTGCTGCTGTATCTGGCCTACGTGCGCCTGATCCTCAGCCAGCCGATCGCCGACCGGCCCCTGGCGCTGCTGGCAGTGTTGCTGGTCCTGGTGGGGGTGCAGTTCCTGGGGATGGGGCTCCTGGGCGAGTTGATCACGCGGGTCTACTACGAGGGGCGCAACCGCTCGATCTACGTGGTGCGGGAGGAGTTGAACGGCACTGGCACATCAGAGTTACCGACGGAGTGAATGATGGCTGCGCAGAAGCGTGTGCTCATGGTGGCCCCAACACCCTACTTCCTCGACCGCGGCTGCCACGTCCAGATCTACGAGGTCGCGCGTTCGCAGCAAGTGAACGGGAATGATGTCGCCATCGTGACCTATCACCTTGGCAACACAATTGGCTCCATCCCGACCTACCGCATCCCGCCGATTCCCTGGTACAGCAAGGGGGCAGCCGGGCCATCGTGGCACAAGCTGTACCTCGATGTGCTCCTGATGGCCCGCACGCTCCAGGTGGCCCGCCGGTACCGACCCCACATCATCCACGCCCATCTGCACGAGGGCGCCGCGATAGCCCTTCCCATCGCCCGCTTGCTCGGCGTGCCCCTGTTGCTCGACCTCCAGGGGAGCCTGGTTGGCGAACTGGTCAATCACGGCTTTGTGCGCCAGCAGGGTGGGCTATTCTACACATTTCGGGCCATCGAGCGCCAGATTATTGCCCGCGTGGATGGCATGCTCATGTGGAGCTATGTCAGAGACGCCTTACAGCGCATGTTCAACTTCGACCAGGTAAAGGTCTTTCCGGTAGACTATGGCGTTGATCTCGAGCGTTTCAGGCCTTACCCCAGGGAACAACTCGCCGACCTGTATGCCAGCCTGGGCATTTCTCGCGAGCGTCTGCTGGTGGTGTATCTGGGCATCTTGAGTGATTACCAGGGTGTTGATCTGCTGATTGAGGCCATTCCCGAAATTGTACGCGCCTGCCCCGCGGCGCATGTTCTGCTCATGGGCTATCCCAATGAAGAGCGTTACCGCGCGCGCGCCAGGGCGCTGGGGATTGCGGACCATGTCACATTGCCCGGACGCATTGACTATGCCCAGGCGGCGCGCTACCTTTCGCTGGGCGATCTGGCGGTTTCGGCCAAGCTCACGCCGATGGAAGGCAACGGCAAGTTGCTCAACTATATGGCCTGTGGCCTGCCAACCGTCGTGTTCGATCTGCCGGGCAATCTGGCGACCCTTGGCGATGCCGGGGTCTATGCCCCGACTGGCGACGGCGCGGCCCTGACGGCGCAGATCATCGCCCTGCTGCGCGATCCCGCGCGTCGAGCCGACCTGGGTCGCCGCGCCCGTCTCCGAGCGGAACAACGCTATTCCTGGCGCGCAATCGGCGCAACGATCAATGCGGTCTACGATACCCTTCTCGAACGTAGGGCCATGGGAGCCGGATTATCTTCCATAGCGCCAGAGGCCGAAACGGTTTCGGTGAAAGACTAACCAATGCGAAAGTTTGTCATTCGCCTTCTGGTCACCGCCGTCTTGCTTGGCTGGCTCTTTACCCAGGTGGACGTGGCCGGCATTGGGGGGGTGTTCGCGCAGACCAGGCCGCACTGGCTGGCCCTGGCGGTCGTGTTGAACCTGGTCTCGTTTGCACTGCTCATCTGGCGGTGGCTCGTGCTGTTGATCGGTGTGGGTGTCAGGCAGTCATTCTTGCAACTAACGCGGGTCACGCTGGTCAGCACCTTTTTCAGTATGTTTTTGCCCTCCTCCATTGGCGGCGACGTCGTGAAAATGATACTCCTGGCGCCCGACACCAACCAGCGCGAGGCTGCTATTTCGTCGGTGGTGATTGATCGGGTGGTTGGCATGGCCGTGACGATACTCGTTGGCATCCTGGCGGTCCTGTTCCTGCCGGTCGTCTGGGGCGATCGCGCCATCATCGGCACGCTGGCGGCGGCGACGCTGATCTTCGGGTTGGGGATTGTCACCCTCTTCAGCCGCACTCTGTTTCGATGGGTCACGCACCTGGCGCCGGGATTCCTCTGGCGGCGCTTTGGCGAGCAGATCCTCAAGGTGCACCAGAGCCTCCTCGGCTTTCGCCGGCAGCCGGGCATCCTGTTCGCCGCCAGCGCGATTTCTGTCTTGCGTCAGGTGCTGATCTGCGTATCGGTGTTTTGCGCCGGTCGGGCCTTCGGAATCACCGCTGGCCCCCTGGCCTATTTTGCAACCATTCCGATTGCGCTGGCAATTACCGTGCTGCCGGTGGCCATCAATGGCCTGGGCTTGCAGGATCAGGCCATGATCCTGCTCCTGGCCACCGTCGGCGTAGCCGCCGCGCAAGCGCTCTCGCTGTCAATCTTTCTGCATGTCATGCGCACGTTTGTTGGCCTGACCGGGGGGGTATGGTTCGCCATCGGACGCCGCCGTAGCCCCGTGGTGCAACGGCCTGCCGACGCTGTTGGGGGAACGGGGTGTGAGAACGATCACCTGCAACTTGTGCGGTAGCTCCGAGCAACGCCTGCTCTGCACCGGCTACGATCGCGATAATCCTCAGAACCGGCGCGTCTACACACTGCAAGAATGCCCGCGCTGTGGCCTGGTCTATTTGAGTCCCCGCCCCGATACGCCCGAGGAACTGGCCGAGATCTATCCGGCAACGTATGATAGTTACATGGGCGAGCGCCAGCGCTTCCTGATGTGGATGCGCCGGATCGCCTGGCGTCCGGAAGTGCGGGAAATCCTCGCTCGCACCACGCCCGACAGCCCGATCCTCGAACTCGGTTCGGCGACGGGCGAGTTTCTGGCCGAACTCCGGCGACACGGACGTTCCAGGCTCCTGGGCCTCGAATTAAGCTCCGAAGCGGCGCGCATTGCCCGCGAGCGCCACGGTCTGGATGTTCGCGCCGGGCAACTTGATGACATTCCCCTCCCTCCTGGCAGTTTCGACCTGGTGCTGATGCGCCATGTGCTCGAGCATCTGCCCGACCCTCGTGGAACCCTGACCAGGATCGCACACCTGTTGCGGCCCGGAGGCTTTTGTATTTTTACTATCCCCAACATCGATTCGCATACGGCGCGGATCTTTGGACGCGACTGGTATGGGTACCAGTTTCCCCGCCACTTTTTTCTCTTCCCACAGACTACGCTGTGTACCCTGCTCAGCGTGGCCGGTCTGTGCGTTGAGCGCGTGGTGCATCAGGCAGCCCCAAATGTGTGGATCGGTAGTACGCGCTTCTGGCTTGCCGCCCGTGGGCATACCGCCCTGGCGCGCTTCGTTCGCTACCAGAACCCCCTGGCAGTTGCCGCGTTCGCCCCGCTGGGCCTGGTTTCGGCGCTTATGCGCTCCAGCGGCGTCATTCGGGTGATTACGCGCCGGCGGGTCTGATTATGGTATCTTGAGTTGTATAGCAGTCCTACGCCATCTCTCAACAGTCCGTAGGGACGCAGCGCTGCGTCCCTACGGGTACGTCTGATACTCCGGGCTTCACAACCTGAAGAGGACTGCTATAGTTGTTCATCAGGTTATTTCCTTTACGCAAATGTTCAAGGCATAGGGTCGCTGGGAGGACGCAGCCCTCCTAGACCCTCCCGTTTGAGAGTTTGCCGGATACACCATCTGGCGCCACAATAAGACTTCTCATTGTAGGGGAGGCTCGGAGGGTCCTGCGGCTCCCGCCACCCCTGCCGAGGGGTCAAGTAATCAAACAGAGACCTCGATGCAGCAATCGACGCGCTCACAGCGTATTCCCCGTGACCCGCTCCTCTGGGGGGCGATGGCCGTCTATGTCCTCGTCATCGGGGGATTGAGCCTGCTGCGCTATGCTGGCTATAACGTCGGTCTGCTTGACCTTGGCTCGATGTACCAGGCTATCGCCTCGGTGCTGCGCGGCGAGCCGCTGATGCTCACCTCCGCCAGAGGCAACGTCTCACGCCTGGCCGGGCATGTGGAACTGATCTACTATGCCTTTGCCCCGCTGGTGGCCCTGTGGCCCGACCCGCGGGGGTTGCTGCTCGGCCAGACGTTACTGGCGGCATCGGGGGCGATCCCGGCCTATCGCCTGGCCCTGCGCCGCCTCGACAGCGTGCTGGCGGCCCGCTGCGTCGCGCTGATCTACTTGCTCTACCCCGTGGCCCTCACCGCGGCGCTCTTCGACTTCCACGGCGACACCTTGGCGATGCCCCTCTTGCTCTGGGCGATTGACGCCTTCGACCGTCGCGACGCCCGCGCCGCCGCCCTGTGGGTGGGGCTGAGCCTGCTGTGCAAAGTGTACGTGGCGGTGCCGGTGGCCGCGCTGGGGGCGTACCTGTTCTTCTGGGGCGGGCAGCGCCGGGCGGGTCTGATCACCGCCGGTGTCGCCAGTCTCTATGGCGCGTTCGTATTCCTGGGTCTCCGCCCCCGTTTCGAGGCCGCCGGCGGGGTCCATATTGCGAATGACTACATCAACCACTACTTCGGCGCGACCGAGACACTGCTCGCCACGAGCGGCGAACGGGCGCTCGCCGCGCTGGTCGTTGTCGGCCCCGCGCTGTTCCTGGCCTGGCGCGGCTGGCGCTGGCTGCTGATGGCCGCGCCGTTGATCGGGGCCGTCCTGCTCAGCACCGGGCCGGGCGCGGGCTACTACTACGCCTATCACCACTACGCCCTTGCCGTGCCCTTCATCGTCATGGCCGTGATTGACGGCGCGGCCCGTCTCCGCGGCGTCGCAGACGCGGCCCCGCCCGGCACGAAGACGCGCTCCTGGCGCACCGATCTGATCTTTACGACGGTGGTTGTTGGCCTGACCAGCGCCCTGCTGGTGGACCAACCCCTCAACCCGGCCTTCTGGATGGGTCTGCCGGGGCATGGGCTCGACCCGTCGGCCTATGGCGCGACCGACCGCGACCGGCTCAAGGATCGCTTTCTGGCGGCCCACGCGCCGCCCCCCGCGGCGCCCATTGCCGCCTCGATGTTTCTGGCCCCGCGCCTGGCCGACCGCGACACCCTCTATGTCGTGCGTTACCCCGACGATCCCGGCGGCGAGCGTTTGCCCGCGCTGCTGCCTCGGGTTGACTATGTGCTGGCCGATGCGCTCTTTGACTGGCGTGTCGTTGATGGCGACACGATACTCGGAGGCGCTGCCTACGAACGCGCCGAGATCGCCCAACTCCTGCGCGACCCGGCCTTTGGTCTTACCGTCGCCGAGGATGGCCTGCTGCGCTTCGAGCGGAACCCCCGCGCGCCGCTGACCCAGATGGTGGAGTTGGCAGCGACGAACGATCTTCCGCCACAAACGGCTTACTTCGGCCCCATCCGGCTCCTTGGCGCCGAGCTTGCGCCGCTGGAGGGGCGGCGCTACCGGGCCAGGTTTGCCTGGACGGCCACGGCGCCTCTCCCCACCGACCGTAGCCTCATCCCCGTCAGCACCCTCGATGGGGTGGAGGAGCGGATCGTGCACCTGCCGACCTTTGCCCTGCTGCCCACCGCGGAGTGGCCCGTAGGGGCGATCATCCGCGAGGAGTTCGACCTGGAACTGCCCGCCGATCTACCCAGGGGCAGCTACACCTGGCGGGTGGGCTGGTACGACCCGGCTCACCCCGAAGCCTACGCGACCGACGAACGCAGCCGGTTCATGGGCGCGGCCCCGGCCGCAATTGGCGCCATCGAGGTCTCGGAAGCTGTATCAAAACGATGATAGCGGCCAGGCTACTGGACGGGAAGTCGGACTCCTGCCAGGGAGCCATTGCGGCGCCTGGCCCCTTTCGGGCGGGCGGGGAGGGCTTGCCCGCCCCGGAGAACCCTCCGGCAAGTCGGGCGGGGAGGCCTTGTCCTTCCCGAAGAAACCTGATCGAGAGGCGGGGCGGGGAGGGCTTGCCCGCCCCGAAGAACCCTCCGGCAAGTCGGGCGGGGCGGGGAGGGCTGCCCTCCCAGGAAAACCCTCCGGGTGCTTGAAGAGCGTATCAACGCGACAAAGAGCCGTGAGGCATCACCAATGAACTGCTGGCACTGCGAACGACCGGCCCATGGCGTCTGCGTCTTCTGCGGGCGCGCGGTGTGCCGCGAGCATGCCCGTGAGATGCCGCATATCGTGGCGCTTTACCGTGGCCACAAGGGCGGGCATCGGGCGATCGTCACCGCGCGGGCCCTGTTCTGCGGGGTCTGCGAGCCACGCGAAGATCCTGTAGATATGCCGGAACTGCGGTAAAGGCGGGAAACCAGGGTGCTTTTGCCTCGTCGGTGGGGAGGTTCTGGGAGGGCGCAGCCATCCCAGAACATTATGGGACACGCTGGGCGCGCGGGTGAACCCTGTAGCGTTTTTCGAAAAGGTCGATCCGCAACGATGGCGGCACGAGCGCCGCGAGCCACCTGGCTCAGTGTCTGCAGTGGATCAAGCATTCCGGTCGGTGCTCTAACGCGCCACGGGCTGCCGGCGCAGATAGGCGCCGCGAATGGCCCGCAGAACCTCTTCGAGTTCAAAAGGCTTCCGCAGGACCTCGACGGCCCCCAGCCGGCGGGCCTCGTCAATCTGGCTGCCGGTGGTCTGCCCGGTGAGCGCCACCACGCGCGCGTCAGGGTCAACGGCGCGCAGGTCGCGGAGCAGTTCCAACCCGCTCATGCCCGGCATTGCCAGGTCGGTGAGCACCACATCGAAGTCGCCGGTGCGGTAGGCGTCGAGGGCCGACTGCCCATCGGGGCAGAGCGTCACCGTATGGCCGATCTGCTCCAGCAGTTTCCGCAGCGAACGTCCGACCTGCGCGTCGTCTTCGGCCAGCAGCAGGCGCAGGCCCGGAAGTTCCGCCGGCTCGCGCTCGCTCTCCACCAGGGCCGCCGCCTCTTCGGGCGTGGTCACTACCGGCAGGCGGATGCGCATGGTGGTGCCCTTGCCGGGCTCGCTCTCCACCTCGAACGTGCCGCCGTGGCTCTTCACGATACCGTAGGAGACCGAGAGACCCAGGCCGGTGCCGGGGGTGGCGCTGCCGCCCAGGGCGCCCTTGGTGGTGAAGAACGGCTCGAAGATCTTGTCACGAATGCTGTCGGGGATGCCGCTGCCCGTATCGCTCACTTCCAGAACGATCTCGCGCTCATCGCCGTCGAGTCGCACCGTCAGCGTGCCGCCCTGGGGTTTCATCGCGTCGCGGGCGTTGGTGAGCAGATTGAGGAAGACCTGGGCGAGTTGCCCGGCGTCGCAGATAGTGGGCGACACTGGCAGGAGCTGGCGCACCACCTGGATGTGGTGCTTGCGCAGTTCCAGTTCCATCAAGGTGAGCGTGCCTTCGATCGCGTCGTAGAGATCGGCCAGTTCGCGGCGCGGCTCCTGGCGGCGGGCGAAGGTGAGCAGGCTGCCGGTGATGCTCTTGCCGCGCTTGCAGGTGTCCACCACCACCTTGAGCGACTCGTTTTTGCTCTCCTCGTCGTCGGCGGCCAGACCGAGCTGGGCATAGCCGAGCATGCCTGCCAGGAGGTTGTTGAACTCGTGGGCAATGCCGGCGGCAAAGGTTCCCACCGCGGCCAGCTTCGAGGACTGGATCAACTCGGCCTGCGACTCCTGCAGGCGGCGGAAGAGGCGCGCGTTGGCGATCACCGTGGCGGCCTGGCGCGCGAAGGCCATCAACACGCGCTGCTCGTCCTCCCGCAGGCCGCGGATCTCGGCGAAGGTGAGACAGACCGCGCCCATCACCCGCTTGTCGTCAACCAGCGGGATGCAGACCAGCGAGTTCCAGTACACGCCCTGGGTCAACTCGGGCAGGGGCGCCAGGGTCTGGGTGTGCTGGTCGGTGAACATCATCACCCGCTCGCGGCTGAGCACCGCTTCGTAGCTCCGGGGCAGGGGCACGGTGAACGGCCCGGGCCCGCTGGCGGCGACGGGAAGGTTGTGCCAGGCCACCAGTTGCGGCGCCTGTTGATCATTGAGCAGAACGACCCAGCCGTTTGAAGCGTTCATCTGGCTGGCCAGGCGATCCACCAGCACCTGGAGCATGGTCGGCACGTCACGGCTGGTAATCAGCGCGACCATCAGGTTCTGCAGGCGCTCCAGCTTCTCGGAGAGGGCGGTCGAGTTGCTGGCCATGGCCCGCAACTCGTTACTGTAGCGCGCCACGTCACTCTGGTTGCGCAGGGCGTTCTGCAGCAGGACCATGGGCACGATGCCCAGGGCGATGGCGATGCCGCTGATTTGCCAGAGCAGCGCCAGCAGGCCGCCGAGGGGCGCCAGCAGGAACACGTACCAGGTCAGTTCATCGCGCCGGGGACGTAACCCCGTGCCAAGGGGCGTGCCGGCGCTGAGGCGGGCGAGCAGCGCCACGGCTCCGCGTTCTACCAGGTAGAAAACCGCGCCGGTGAGCAACAGCCCCCCCAGGGAGGCGAGCGACGTGTAAGGCAGCGCATCCCCGCTGGCGTCCACCGTCCAGGTGCCCACGTGGAGGGTTGCCACGGCCACGCCGGCGGCGGCCGCGAGCCAGCGCACGGCGACGGTCGAGAGCACGTTCCACCATTCCTGGTCGCGCGCCAGGGCGGCGCAGAGCGTGCCGAGCAGGATGGCCGCCAGCAGCGCCGGCCAGGCCAGCGAGGTCAACGCGCCGATCAGCACCGCCACGGCGATGGAGACGATCCGCCCGTCGTCCATCTCAAAGGCGGTGAGATCGGCGACGGTCAGCATGACGGCGAAGATCAACGCCGCGAGGAACTCCGCCAGCGAGGGCGGCGCCCAGAGCAAACGCAGCCCGACGCCGGCCACGGCAAGCGCCAGCGCCCAGAGCATGGCAAGATACAGTTGTGCGCTGCGGGGCAAAGCTCGCATAGGCCCCCGGTCAGGGTGGAGGAGGGAGGAAACCCGCTTTCCCCACGCCCAATGGGAGAGTCCGGGAGGGTTTCGCCCTCCCAGGAGCATACTTTTGTAAACTGGTTCTGTGACGTCTTGCGGGTCGTGAGATGCTTTCTGAGCGTGACCAATCCAATTACACTATACCGTAAGATTGTACCTTCCGTGATTACGGGCTTGTAAGAAAGCCGCGGACGATCGCGTTGAAGCGCTCGGGCCGTTCGTCCTGGACCAGCAGGGAGGCGCGATCGATCACTTCCAGGCGCGCGCCGCGGTTGGCCGCCAGGAAGGCATCGGCCTGGCGCAGCGGCGTGGTGGTGGCCTGTTTGCCCCAGACGATCACCACCGGCTGGCGCAGCCGCGGGAAGCTCTCGCGCACCGAGCAGTTCAGCAGCCCGCTAAGAAAACAGATCGGCGCGTAGTAGGCCCCGGGACGCCGGCAGGTCAGGTAGAAGCCATCCAGCGTCTCGGGCGTGATACAGGCGGGATCGTGATAGGCCTGTGAGCGCAGGAAGAGGCTCATGCTGGCGCGGCTGGTCAGGCTTTCATACAGGCCACGTCCGATCGGGCCGCGTAGCACCCGGTAGGCGGCCCAGCCAGCCGGTCCTGCCGGATTGGCGAGTTGCTGGAAGCCGGTCGGGCACACCAGCACCAGGGCGCTGACCCGCTCGGGCCAGCGTTCGGCGGCGACGATGGCGTAAGCGGCGCCCAGGGAACTGGCGATCAGCGCCGTCGGCGCGCCGATGTGCTCCAGCGCGGCGCCGATCTGGGCGATGTACTCCTCGGGGCCGTAGCTGCGAGCCGGACGATCGCTGTTGCCGTAGCCCAGGAGGTCAATGGCATGCACCGCGAAGGAGTCCTGGAGATTCCTGAAGGGAGCGCGCATTTCAAAGGCCGACGCGGCGGCGTTGATACTGTGGACGAGGAGCACGGGCCGTCCACTGCCTGCGCGGTACAGGGCGAGACGGTGCCCGTTCCAGTTCAGGGTGGCCGGCTCTACGGGGAGCAGGCGCAGAGGTGAAGCTGTCATAGGTGAAGTATTGGTGAAGGCGCAGCATGCCACGCCCTTTGTATACGTGTACAACATGGTTCGTTGGTCTTGGCAGCGTAGCCGCCAAGACCAACGAACCATGACCGTATTAGACAGTTTAGCCGCCCCAATCCCTCCGCTGGAGGCGGACGTTGCATCAGCTCCGGGGCGGTACGGGCGGCAGGCTGCGCCTGCCGTCGTGATCAGTATATAATAGTTGTGTGGAACGTCAAACGCAACCTGCGCCGGCCACCCTGCTGTTCGAGGTGGCGCCCCTCGACGCCTACGCCCGCCGGCTCACGGCGGGTCTGACCTATCTGGGCGGCCTGTTGATGCTGCCATTGCTCTTCGCCTATCTGGCGAACCTGCGCTGGGAGGGGTTGATTGTGCCCGTGGCCCTGGCCCTGGCGGTGGCGATGTTTTTGCTGCTCACCTACGGCGCCCAGCCGCGCCGCTACGAGATCGACGCGAAGCACCTGGTGGTCCGGCGGCGCTGGCTGCCGGCCCTGCGCGTGCCGATGACGATTATCACCGGGGCGTCGCTGGCTTCGCATCTGGCCGACGCGCCCCGGCGCGGGGTGCGCTTCGCCTTCAACGCGGGGATCTTCGGCTACCAGGGGCCCTTCCGGCTCGCCCCGTTCGGCGAGGTGTTTTTTCTTGCCACGAACCTCGAGCGCCTGGCAGCCGTGGGCCGTGAGGGACGCCCGTCGCTCATTCTCAGCCCTGCCCGCCCACGGGCCTTCGTCGAGGCGCTGAACGAGTGGCGCGCCCAGCAGGCCCTCGAGGCCCTGGAACGCGCCGGGCGCCAGCCGCCCGACCAGGCACCGGCCCCTACCACGAAGGAGATGCCGCGATGACCGGTCCGCCGCCTGTTTTGCCGGAACTCGACCCCACGAAACCGCCGCCGCCAGAGTACCTGCCGGACTACGAGCAGTTTGTCACCGAAGACGACACGCCGGTGGATAATTTCTTCTCCGAGAAACAGCAACGCCTGCTGACCGAGCCGATCTACAGCGCCGATGTGGCGGCGCGGCTGGGGCGTCCCATTCTCGTGGCGGCGAACGTGGGGATCTTTTTCGGCGAAGGGCAACCGGCGATTGTCCCGGACGTGCTGGTGAGCCTGGATGTCCATCTGCCGGACGATCTCTGGCCCAAGGCTAACCGCTCCTACTTCATCTGGCGCTTTGCCAAACCGCCAGACGCGGTGATCGAGATCGTCTCCAATCGCGAGGGCGGCGAGGTTGACCGCAAGCGGCAACGCTACGCGCAGTTGGGCGTCGGCTACTACCTGATCTTCGACCCGCAACGGCAGCCTGGAGAGACGCTGGTGCAGTGCTTCGAGTTGCGCGGGCGCACCTACGCGCCCTGTGAGCGGCTCTGGCTTGCGGACGTGGGACTGGGCGTGACCCTGTGGGAGGGAGTCTACGAGGGGGTGCGGGCGACCTGGCTGCGCTGGTGCGATGACCAGGGACAGGTCATTCCAACCGGGGCCGAACTTGTCGAACAGGAGCGCGAGCGGGCCGAACAGGAGCGTGAGCGGGCCGAACAGGAGCGCGAGCGGGCCGAGCAGGAGCGCGAGCGGGCCGAGCGGTTGGCAGCGCGCCTGCAGGCCCTGGGGATCGACCCGGATGCGGAGGATAGCGGCGTTTGACGGGACGGTTACGTCAGAGTGAATGGTAATCTATGCGCTTCCCGCTACTGGAACGTCTCGAGTTCCCCTGCGTGCTGGAACGTCTTGTGCCGGGGCAGCCACACCCCGACGGGCGCCGTTATCTGCCGCTGGCGGTGCTTCGCCCGACGGGCGGCCCCGCCGACGCTCCCTCGACCGTGCGCATTGGCGTGGTCGATCGTCACCACCGCGTCCGGGAGAGCGAGGTGGGCCGTGGCGGCGCCGCGCGCCTGGTGTGCTCGCTGGGCGTGCTGCGACCCCAGGAATCGCCCCCGCGTCGTGGGTTGAGCCCAGAAAGCGACTGGACGCCCCCCAGAGCCAGTCTGGCGCCGACCTTTTATGGGCGCGTGCTCGAGATCGTCACCTGGGAGTCCGGTCGCGGCATGTTGCCGTATGAAACCCTCTACGCCGAACTGTTGCTCGACATTGGCCTGGGCACGGTGGGCTTGCGCACCGGCGCCACTGCCGATGACCTGACCAGCGCCTTCGGCAGGGCGCGCCTCGAGCCGGGCGACGCGGTCGAACTTGCCCGCTCACGGATCGATATTCTGGGGTTCGAGCCTGAAGGAGGCATGGATCCGGGGTGAACACGGGCCCGTTGCCGGGGATCTGGGAGGGCGAAGCCTGCTCAGGAAACCTCCACCGCTCCCCGACCGGGGGATTTCGTTCTTCCAGGAACCATTCACCCGCCCCTGCACGCAGGGGCGGGTTTTCGTTGCGCGATAAGCACGCTCTGAAATAGCGACGTGGTTTGGCCGCGCGGCTCGTTGCGTACCCGTTCAGGGGAGGAGCGGATGGCTACGCTCCCCTGCGCTGCTCCAGACGGCAAGTCAGGCGTGAAAGACGTCAAAGTGGCACGTCCGGCGGGACGCTACCAGGCGATAGTGGAGATGACGCAAGAACCTGACAGGCAGGCCCCGGGACTCCGCAGCGTGCACAGGGATGGCCCGTGCGCCTGCCTGCCAGCTTTCACATGCGGTCTTTTTTCACTCGTCTATCAGCATCGCCAAGGACGAAAGCATCGCTGAATTTGACTAATTTGTTATGCAACTTAATTGACTCTGCGAGCTTGAACATGCTACACTCGTCACTAATCGCAAGCGACAGGGTTGTTGTTGCAATAGTACTACAATAAAACGTTGCCTCAAAGGGAGGTTTCGGAAGAACTGCGCCCCTCCGAAGGCCCAGTTCCGGCGCGGCGCGGCGACTTTGCGCCGGAACGGGAAATGTTGCCGGAGCCTGCGGTCCCCCAAACCCCGCCGCGAGAACGTATCGTTGTGGTAAACGGGCGAATAAACATCAGAAATCACCCATTGACAGCCATGCGCCCGCAACATCCGCTGTCTCGAAAATGCGTTTTGTGTTTGATCGAAGGAGTTGAAGCCCATGCGCAAGTTTAAACCGAGATTTTTGCTACTACTCCTCATCGTCTTGACGAGCGGTATTTTTCTGCACAACGTGACACTCGCCGATCCGGGAGATACCTTCCGCGTTTCCTTAGATAGCGGCGGTATAGAGGCCAATGATGAATCCCTCGATCCCGCCGTTTCTGGTGATGGGCGCTTCGTGGCCTTTTCGTCGGAGGCCAGTAATCTCGTCAGCGGGGACACCAACGGCGCCTCAGATATTTTTGTGCGCGACCGCCAGACGAATACGACCAGCCGCGTCGCGATTGCCACCGGGGGCGCGCAGGCGAATGGGCCGTCGTTTGCCCCCGCGCTGTCCGCGGATGGACGTTTCGTTGCTTTCGAGTCCTTTGCCACCAATCTTGTCGGGGCTGACACCAATGGTTTGCGGGACGTGTTCGTCCACGACCGTCAGACGACCACAACCACGCGCGTTTCAGTAGACAGTAGCGGCGCGCAGGCCAATGGCGATTCCTACGCGCCCTCGATCTCTGGGGATGGGCGCCTGGTTGCATTTGTGTCCAGCGCAACCAATCTTGTCGCTGGCGACACGAACGGCGTGAGCGACATTTTTGTGCGTGATCTGCAGACGAATACGACTACACGTGTTTCCGTAAATAGCGGCGGCGCGCAGGCCAATGGCAATTCCTTCGGACCCGCCATCTCTGGTGATGGGCGCTTCATAGCGTTTGTCTCTAACGCAACCAACTTTGTCGCTGGCGACACGAACGGCGTGAGTGACATTTTCGTGCGTGACCTGCAGACGAATACGACCACACGTATTTCCGTCGATAGCGGCGGCGCGCAGGCCAATGGCAATTCCTATGATCCTGCGATTTCCGGCGATGGACGTTTCATCGCCTTTGCCTCCGAAGGTGACAACCTGGTGAGCGGCGACACCAATAACGTTTCGGATATTTTTGTTCGTGATGCGCAAACGAGCGTAACCTCCCGCGTTTCGATCGCTACGGGTGGAACGCAGTCGAATGGCGAGTCTTATTTTTCTGCCATTTCTAATGATGGCGCCTTCGTGGTGTTCGCGTCCGATGCCACGAATCTGGTCGCCAATGACACCAATGGTTTCCGGGACGTTTTTATCCATAATCGTCAGACCAATGCAACCTTTCGTGTTTCGGTGGATAGTTCCGGCCTGCAGGCTAATGACGAATCGTTTCTGGCCACTATTTCCGGGGATGGCCTCGTCGTCGCCTTCGATTCGGATGCCGACAACCTGGTAGCCAACGATTCAAATGTGGCGCGAGACGTTTTTGTTAACATTCAGCGCTTTGCTCCGTTGATCACCAGCGCCAACAGCGCTACGTTTACAGTTGGAACCGCGGGTGCATTTACCGTGATGGCGACGGGCACTCCCGTCCCGGCCCTGAGCGTCAGCGGCGCCCTGCCGCCCGGGGTGACCTTCACCAACAACGGCAATGGCACGGCGACGATCGCTGGCATCCCCGCCCCCGGCAGCGGCGGCATCTATGCTCTCACCCTGACCGCCAGCAACGGCGTCGCGCCTGATGCCACCCAGGCCTTTACGCTCACGGTGCAAGAGGCGCCGGTAATCACCAGCGCGGCGAGCGCCACGTTGGTCGTGGGAACCTCCGGGACCTTCACGGTGAATACACTCGGCTTTCCGATCACGTCGCTGAACCTGAGCGGGATCTTGCCCTCCGGGGTGACCTTCACCAACAATGGCGATGGCACGGCGACAATCGCCGGCATCCCCGCCCCCGGCAGTGGCGGCGTCTATGCCCTCACCCTGACCGCCAGCAACGGTCTTACGCCTGATGCCATCCAGGCCTTTACGCTGACGGTGCAAGAGGCGCCAGTGATCACCAGCGCGGCAAGCACCTCGTTCGTTGTAGGAACCTCCGCGACCTTCACGGTAAGCGCCATCGGTTTTCCGGCCCCTGCGCTGGCCATGAGCGGGAGCCTCCCCGCCGGACTCGCCTTTACCGACAATGGCAATGGCACGGCGACAATCAGCGGCACTCCGGCAACCGGCAGCGCCGGGAACTACCCGCTGACCATCATCGCCAGCAACGGGGTTGCGCCTGACGCCACCCAGACCTTTACGTTGACGGTAGGCGGGCCGACCCAGGTTCTGGCCATTACCAGCGCCTCCAGCACCACCTTCATCCTGGGACGGCCCGGATCGTTTATGGTGACGGCCATCGGTTTCCCGCCCCCTGCCCTGAGTCTGGGTGGCGCCTTACCTCCCGGGGTCGTTTTTGCCGATAATGGTGATGGGACGGCAACCCTCAGCGGCACGCCAACCATAACGGGCACGTTTCCCCTCATCATCACCGCCAGCGATGGGGTTGGCCCGAGCGTAACTCAGCGTTTCACGCTAAGGGTCAATACATCTGAGGTGTTCTTACCGTTGATCAGACGGTAAGGCATGGTTCACACCTACGGTATCGTCGGGTTACGGGGAGGCCGCGGCCTCCCCGTAACCCGTTTTTCTGAGGGGGCGCGTGGAGAAACTCGATGCCCCCGCCTTCCTCACCTGGGGCCGGTGGCCCTGGTCCGTTGCGGTTCGAATTGGGCTTTGGCACACCGCCGACCGCGCCGAGATGCACCTCACCCGATCGAGAAACGCCATAAAATCTGCAATCAAAAAGGGCCTACACTCCCGCGAGGGCCAGCAACACCTCGATGAGCAACTGCCCGTGGCGCGCCAGGTCCTCCAGGGGGATGTGCTCGTCGGGGCCGAAGGGGGCGCTGTCGGGGCGGGCCAGGCCGACCGAGGCGCAGGGCATGGGGTGCGCCTCGATGAAGAGTTGGAGGGGCAGGGCGAAGGCCCCTGTCGGGGCGATGGGGAGCAGGACGCCGTGCACCACCGCCCCGGCGGCGGCGATCTGGCGGATGAACGGGGCGTCGGGCGGGGTGCGGGCGGGCGGGTAACCGCCGGGCAGCGCCTCCAGCGTCACGTCGCTGAAGCCTTTCTCATCCAGGTAGGCGCGGATCAGGCCGGCGATCTCGGCGGGTTGCTGGTTCGGGGCCAGGTGAAAATCGAGCGCGGCCTCGGCGCCGGCGGGCAGCATGGCCAGGTCGCCATCGGGGGCGGGGTGGATCGTGCTGAGGTTGCAGGTCGGCAGCGTCACCTCGGCGCGCACCAGGGGCGCGCCGCGCATGCCGAAGAGGAACCCGTCGGCGCCCCAGGCGGCCAGGCGCCCCGCTTCGTCGAGCTTGAGTTGCCGCAGCAGCGCGTTCTCCTCGCGCGATGGCCCCTCGACACTGTCGTAGAAACCGGGGATGCGAATGTCTTCATCTTCGCCCTTGATCGCCGCCAGGGCCCATGTCAGGCGCCACAGGGGGTTGGGCAAGGTGGAGGCGGCTCCGGGGGGCAGGGGATGCGCCGGCCCCCGTGCGCGCAGGCGCACCTGCAACAACCCCTTGCTGCCGCTGTAGCACAGCGGCGCGCCGCCGGCGGCCCGGTCCCCTATGCTGCCCAGACAGGCATCGGCGCGCAGGACGGGGCCATGCGCGGCGATGGCCGCCGCGAGGCCCGGCGAGCCGGCCAGCCCGCCACCATCGGCGACCACCGTCACGCCGCAGGGCAACTCGCCCTCGGCCTCGATCAGCGCCGCCAGGGCCTGCAGGTGCGCCGCCAGGGGCCCCTTGCCCTCGGCCACGCCCCGCCCGTACACCGCCCCATCGCGCTCGGCCAGTTGGTAGGGCTCGTGCGACCAGTCACGCCAGGGGCCGGGCGGGGGGGCGTCGAAGCGGTGGTAGAGCAGCAGCGTGCGAGATGTGCGCCCTGCGCGATGGCCAATCACCACGGGCGGCCCCTGCCCATCCACGCGATGCACCTGCATGCCCAGCCGTCGTAGCAGGGCGGCGATCAGGTCCGCGCCGCGCGCCAGTTCGTCGGGGCGCCCGACGCTCGAAGGCTGCGCGCAGAGTGTCCGCAGGCAATCCAGGATTGACGCGGCCAGCATGGACATTGACGCTGACACAGGGGCTCCTGCACTGAACACGGGGGCGCAATCGCGGTTTGCCCATTATAGCACGGCGAGTCAGGGGCGGATCCCAACCTGGGGACGCTCTGGGAAGGCTTCGCCCGGCCGGACCCTCCCCGTCGGGGAAAACCGGGTTTCCCCGCCCGCATTTGACAGCCCACATGCCCGCCCGTATAATCACCGGAACATTTTTCGGCACAAAGATGATCCGGCGGGGGGGGGGGGGGGGGGGGG
>DAOUDA010000018.1:0-19936 GCA_034431835.1 Chloroflexaceae bacterium
GAGCGGAGGCGTAGCCGGAGCGAAGGGTCCCGGTCTGGCATCAAAGCCGGGATTCCTCGCTTCGCTCGGAATGACAACCCTCGTTGTAGTACTAGTCTGTGAACGAAGTTTCCTGGGATTTCCACCTGGCCATGTCCCCCTCCTGTTCCTTGTCCGAATGGTACTAGTCTGTGAACGAAGTTTCCTGGGATTTCCACCCCCCTCCTGAACCTCCCGTTGGGGGGAGGCGCCGGACCCCCTCCCCCGGCGGGGGAGGGTTGGGGAGGGGGCGGAGGTGCCGAAAAACGTAGTTCACAGAGCACTTACACATCAATATCAATGATCTTCATAATCGCAAAATAACCGATGACGATCATCACCCCCGCGGTTACGGGCAGGCAGCACCAGGCCTCTGGCGGCATGCCCAGGGTGAAGATCGGCGCCATGTAGCCTGGATTGACCATAGAGATAAAGATCGCCAGGCCCACCGGCAGGCCGGTAATCACCCATGCCGAGATGCGCCCCTGCGCCGTCAGGGTCTGGATCTCGCCTTTGATGCGCACCCGCTCGCGAATGGTATGGCCGATCGTGTCAAGGATCTGCGCCAGGTTGCCGCCCACTTCCATCTGGATGTTCACCGCGGTAATCAGCAGTTCCAGATCGTCCGAGGGCATGCGCCGCAGCAGGTTTTGCAGCGCGTCTTCGGTGCTGCGCCCCAGGCCCACCTCCTGCACCACCCGGCGAAACTCCGACGACATCGGGGCCGGGGCCTCGCGGGCGACCATGTCCAGGGTCTGCAGGAAGCTGTAGCCGCCCCGCAGCGCGTTCGCCATCATGGTGATGGTGTCCCCGAGCTGGTTATTGAACGCCTTGACGCGCCGCCGGGCCTGGATGGTGAGGTAGAGGTTCGGCAGGAACGAGAACACCACCGCTCCTGCCAGACCGCTGGCAAACATCGCCGCCGGGCTGGCCCGCCCGACGAAGGCCCCGAAGCCCAGCCCCACCAGCGCGCAGAGGAGCTTGATGATAATGTACTCGGCGACGGTCAGTTTGACGTCGGCCCGCGCCAGGTCGCGCTGGATATTGCCCCCGCGCTTGCTCTGCGCCACCACGCGGTCAATGCGCTCCAGCGCCTGGCGCGGGTTGGCCGCGGGCTGCGCGTCGCTCGGACCGACGAACTCCGTCAGGCGCGAGGAAACGTCTGTACTCCTCCGGCCACGTAACTGCCAGATCAGCAAGACGATCAGCAACAGCAGCAGCCCGCCGAGCGCCAGAACGATCGGCAGCAATTCAGGCGCGAGCATACGATCCATGGCCACCTGTTCCTTGCCTTAGAAACTAAAGCGATCGCCGGAACCAAAGATGTTCGGCGGCAGGAAGATGTTCAGGGTCTCGAACTTCTCGATGAACTTCGGACGCACCCCGGTGGGCCGCAACTGGCCGACGATCTTGCCCCGCTCGTCGATCCCGGTCTGCTCGAAGACGAAGATGTCCTGCATCACCACCACATCGCCTTCCATACCCGACACCTCGGTGATCTGCGTCACCTTGCGCGAGCCGTCTTTGAGGCGCGACTGCTGCACAAAGAGTTGCACCGCCGAGGCGATCTGCTCGCGGATGGCCCGCGCGGGCAGGTCCATGCCCGCCATCAGGCACATGGTCTCGATACGACCCACGGCATCGCGGGGCGAGTTGGCGTGAATGGTGGTCATCGAGCCATCGTGACCGGTGTTCATAGCCTGGAGCATATCGAGGGTCTCGCCGCCGCGGCACTCGCCGACGATGATGCGCTCCGGGCGCATACGCAGGCTGTTGATCACCAGGTCACGGATGGTCACTTCACCCCGGCCCTCAACGTTCGGCGGGCGCGACTCCAGGCTCACGACGTGGTCCTGTTGCAGTTGCAACTCGGCGGCGTTCTCGACGGTGATGATGCGCTCGTCCTCGGGGATGAAGTTCGACAGCACGTTGAGCAGGGTCGTTTTGCCCGAGCCGGTGCCGCCCGAAACCACGATGTTGGTGCGGGCCTTGACGCAGGCGCCCAGGAAATCGGCCATATCCTGGCTCATCGAGCCGAAGCGCACCAGATCGTGGATGGTCAGTTTATCCTTGCGGAACTTGCGGATGGTGATCGTCGGGCCGTTGAGCGCCAGCGGGCGGATAATGGCGTTGACGCGCGAGCCATCGGGCAGGCGGGCGTCAACCATGGGCGACGACTCGTCCACGCGCCGGCCCAGCGGGGCCACGATGCGATCGATGATCCGCAGCACGTGCTCGTCGTTGCTGAAGGTGACATCGGTTTTGATCAATTTGCCCCGTTTTTCGATGTAGATCTGTTTGGGACCGTTGACCATGATTTCGCTGATCTCAGCATCGGCGAGCAGTTGCTCCAGCGGTCCCAGGCCGATGATATCCGCCTCGATGCTCTCGAACATGCGCTGCCGTTCGCTACGTGTCAGAACGATGCTTTCGCCGTCGAGGATGGCCTGGAAGGCGTCTTCAACCTGTTTGCGCACCCGGGCCTTATTGCTGAGATCGAGTTTCGGGTCAAGTTCATTGATCAGCCGATTCTGCACCCGCAGCTTGATCTCGGTGAAGGTATCATCCTCGCGAGCCGAAGGCGCCCGCGGCACCGCGATGCCGCCTCCTGGTCGCGCCGCCGGCGTCGCCGCGGCCTCGCCAGGGGTGGCGCCAATACGTTTGAGCAACGACATGGTGGTGTCCTTCTTATGATGTGTAAATGGAGAAACCAGGTTTCCCCACGTCCCTGCCCGAGAGAGGCCAGAAGGGCGAAGCGCTCCTGGAACATCATCGGATACCCTGAGTATCTGGATAGGCTCCTTCGCTACGCGGCCCTTTGGGTTACGGTTCAGGGGAGGTGCGGAGGGGCGCAGCCCTCGGTGATCCCTCTATTCCGCCCGCGGTGAGAGACATGTCATGGTTTCTCCAGGGCGCCCGCCCACCGTGGGCGGAAGGGAAAATGCGGGGAGATCTGGCCTCTCCGCGGCCCTCCAACGGTAACGCATGCGCCAGCCATAGCTTAGCGTCTAATCAGCCGATTAAACAGGCCGCCGCTCTTCTGGGCCGAAGCTTCGGCGACCGCCGGAGCGCCCGCCGCCGTGGCCTTTGTCGCGAGCGTCACCTCGCGGGCCAGAATGCCAATGTCGCGCGCCGCCTGATGGGTCGGCTTGCCGATGATCAGCGGCACGCCCTGATTGATGGCGAAGGTCATATCCTGGCCGGCATCGCAGATCTGCAACTGGATCTTACGCTGGATGTTCTTCTCCACCTCCTCGGCGCGGATGTTGGTGCGGTTGCTGGCCTTGTTGAGCACCAGCATCACCTTCTCGCGGGGGTATTCCAGCAGTTCAGCCACTTCCAGGAACAGCTTGATATTGCGGATGCAGTGCATCTCCAGCGTCATCAGGGTGACGATGCGCGTGGCCAGATCCAGCACCGCCAGGGAGCGATCCTGGAACGAGGCTGGCGTGTCCACCACGATAAAGTCAAACTCCTGTTTCATCCCTTCGAGGATCGCCCGCAGGTGATCGGCGGTGACCAGTTCGCCCCGCTGCGGATCGAGCGGCGCCAGGAGGACCTTGATCTGCGAGGTATGGGTCGCCAGCACATCGTTGAGCAGGTCGCGGTCGAGTTCCTCGACCCGCTGCGCCAGTTCCACAATCGTCTTGTCCGAGCGCAGGTTCAGGATCACGCTCTGGTCGCCGAAGGTGCTGTTGGCGTCAACCAGGGCCACTTTCTTGTTGGTGAGCTGGCGGATGGCCACGGCCAGGTTCGCGGCGACCGACGAAGTGCCCGCGCCGCCTTTGGGGCTGAACACGGCGATGATCTGCCCCTCCGGAACGCTTTCCCCCGCCGCCATGACCATGCCCGGCCCGGCAACGCCCGCGACCGGGCGGGGCCGCGTCGCGGCGCGTTTGTGGACGTGGCGGATGGATTTGTACAGGTCGTCGGCGCTGATGGGCTTGGTCAGAAACTCGCGCGCCCCGGCCAGCATCGCCCGCCGCAGGTAATCCGTCTCACCCTGCACGCTCATGATGATGACCTGCACCGAAGGGTCCTGGCTGAGGATCGCCTCGGTGGCCGCGATGCCGTCCATATCCGGCATATTGATGTCCATGAGCACGACATCGGGGTGGTGCTGTTTGGCGAGCGCCACGGCTTCGCGCCCATTGCCGGCTTTGGCGACAACTTCGATGTCTTTTTCAAAGAAGAGCAACTTCTCAAGCTGATCGCGCGTATCGACGATGTCGTCGACGATCATCACCCGGATCTTTTCACCCTCGGTCATGGAACAGACTCCTCGCTTGTGGCCGGGGATTGGCGTCTGACAGCGCCCGGGCGGGCAATACGGCATGCTCGGGGCAGGCGCGCCGGTTGCCGACGCCTCTGGGGGCGACGGTATGTGTCACTATTATACTTCTTTGTGCGAACCAGGCCGGTCGTCGGGCCGAAGCATCAGCGCAGCCGATGCTTCGGCCCGACGCCGCGGGGGCCGATCCATTAAATTGTCCCCCATCGTCGGGTCATCACGGCACGCGGGTCGGCGCCGGCGTGCGCGTCGGTTCGGGGGTGAAGGCGACATCTTCGCTCACGACCTGCGGCGGCAAACTGTAGGGCAGGGGCAGCCCGAACTCAGAGATCAGCAGATCCAGGGTCGCGCCGATGGTCGGCTCGAAGGCCTCGTCGCCCGCTCCGCGCAGCACCAGCACCATGCGCGCGTTGGAAGCCAGGGCGAACTCCATCAACTCCACTTCCTGGTCGTTCAGCGCCAGCAACAGGGTCCACGCTCCGGCAGTGATTGCACCCGAAGCCTGCCCGCTCCCCGGCTCAATCGGCTGGCCCGAGGCGTCCACCTGTGGCAGGCTCCCGCTCTCTGGCGCCGCTTCCGGCGCCGACGTGGCGTCGGTCGCCACCGGCGGGCGGACGATCTGCAGTACCTGAGCCCGCTGGACGATCGTTTTGGTACTGTTAAGGGTGAGGTCGTTCAGTGAGCGTTCCGTAACCGGCACCTGCGCACCGGCCTGATCCTCGATGCGCCGCCCGGTGGGGTACGACTCGCGCCGGGGCACGTTGAAGGTCGCCACGACGTCCACGAAGTCACCGGGTACGATCCGGTCGGCCACGCCCGAGAGGTTGTTCACAATGAAGGGATAGGCTTTGTCGCGCGCCCGGTCGGGCTCGGCGGTGGGAATCTGCTGGGAGAGGCCCGGTTCGGTCAGGCCTGCCTTGATGATGAACTCGTTGGCCCGGAACGGCCGCGTGGTGAGCTTGCCCACGATCTCACTGGTGCGTGAGAAGTTCTGATCCGGATCGAACTCGGTTTGAGGGATGGTGATCACATCAAGCAAGGTGGTGTCGGCGATCAGCGTGTTGGCCGGGATGTCCACCCGTGCCCGTACGATCTCAACCTCGGGCGCCTCGGTGGGCAGGGCCGGCGTTGGCTGCGCTCCCCCGATCAGCCCGCCCCCGCCGGGTTGCTGGAGCAGGAAGAACAGGGCCGCAGCGCCAACGATCAGGATCAGACCGATGAGCAAAATGACAATGCCACCACGCCGCATACAAGAGTATCCTTCCTTTCAGGGGGACTTGCCGTGAATTATAGCACGCCCTGGCAAGTCTAGAACGCGGTTCAGGGCGTTGCCAGCAGATGTCAGCCTTTACAGTCTGGCCGGCGGAGGATCCGGGAGAGCCAGGCCCTCCCGGATCCCCTGGCGCAGTTGCATGCGCCCCGTTCGAGCGCCCGCCCGCCTATCCCAAATCCAAAATCCCTCTACCGTCGCACCAGCGGCAGGTACAGTTCGTTGGACCGCGCTGTCGGGTTGGTTACCGTGAAGTTGACCACCCAGGGCTGGTTGGGTGCTGGCTGAGCGTTCTGCTCCTCGCCCCGGTTGTTGGCCTCTCCGGCCTGGCCCTCGGTGACGTAGTTCCACGGGTCAATCAACACCGCCACGGCGTAGTTGCCCGGCTGGCGGAACAACTCGCGCACGTCGTTGATCGGCACGCCGACTACGCCGCCGTTCTGGATCAACTGGCCCTGCTCGTCGCGCACCCGCGTCCAGCGTTGCGGGTTGCCGGTCGGGTCCGTCCCTGTGCGCAGGATCATCCGCGCGCCCGGCGTCATCTGGTACTTGAGCACCTGGTACATGGCCACCACGCAGTCGGGGAAGGTAAGGTCGGCCATGGGCACCGCCGGGATGTTGCCGGCGTTCAGCGTCGGCGGCGGCTGCCCCACGTCGGTGCGCCGGACGCACAGCCCAACCCAGAAGCCGGTGTTGTCCGCCGGGCCAGATGAAGCCGGAGTGGTGAATTCAATGCCCTGGGCGTTCAGGTTCTGGATCTGCACGTTGAAGGTGGTCAGGCCGCCGCCGGTCCCGACCGTGGCGGTGAAGTCCTGCAAGCGGATGTCGGGCGTGCCCGCGGCCAGGATCTTCTCCAGCGATACGCGGAAGAGGCGCGGGGTGTCGCCAGCGCCGCCGGCCCCCGGCTGGGCCGCCTGGTCGCCGCTCAGGCCGTTTTGCAGGAAGCGCGCCCGGTACTGCAGACAGGTGGCGACGATGTTGGTGTCGCGCAGCGAGAACTGGTTTTCGCCACTGGCCCGGCTGGAAAAGTTCGAGTCGGGATCGCCATCAAGGGTGGTCCACGGCGCGCTGTCGGGGAACACCGACTCGTCCGGGCAGTTCGGGTTCGCGCCGTTCACCGTCCGGAATTGCAGCACCAGGTCGGCGTTGGGGTTGTTCTGGCGGCTCACCTCGGCGTACCAGCGGATGGAGAGCAGCCGCGCGTCGTTGTCGCGCTCGCTGGCGCGAATGGTGACCGGGAAGACATGGGAGTAGAACCAGCCCTCGTTGGCGCGGCTCTGCAGGGTGACTTCGTTAAGACCGCCCAGGCGCCCGCGGAAGAGCGAGCTGGTCGGAACGCCGTTGCGGTCGTTGCCGCCCACCACGAACACCCAGGCCGAGCCGAGGGAGTCGCTCCCCGAGGGGTTGTCGGGCGGCGGCAGGGCGTCCATCAAGGCCGTGCTGATACTGTAGCGCCCGTCGGTCTCATCGATCACCGGCAGCACGCGCGGCCCGGTATTGCCGATGAAGTACTGAGGGGCCCCGGGGATGCGCTGCAGGTCCATCTGGTCATTGTGCATCGCCGTCTGCACCCGCGCATAGACGCCCGCCGGCCCGCGCCCGCCGATCACGTAGAGCTTGTTGTTGTAGGCCACCCCGGCCAGGCCGTAGCGCCGCTGACCCTCCAGGTCCACCTGGTCGTTGTTGGCGTTGGGTCGGTCGCTCCAGGTCAGCGCGCCGGTGGCGGGGTTGACCAGGCCACGGAAGACGAACTCGTTGATGTCGTTGGAGTTGTTGTTCACGCGCCCGCCGGCCACGAAGATGGCATGCTGGCGGGCATTGCCCACGATCGTTGTCGCCACCATAGCGGTGTGTTCAAAGAGGCCCAGGACCGCCGGCGGCTCCGGCAGCGGCAGGTCCGCCGCCCGCGCCCAGACGCCCTGCACGGGCAGGCTCCCGCCCACCGGCGGGGCGCTGAAGCTGCCGTCGGCGTTGACCTGGGTGTAGAACACCGCCCGCGAGTACATCTCGCGAGTGGAGGAAGCGTCTCCCACAAAGCCCTGGTAAGCGGCGAAGCCGCCGATCACGTAGAGGAAGGCCCGGTCGGGGGCGATGCGCACCAGCGCCACCGCGGCCCTCTCCAACCCCAGCAGCCGCGTGCCGAAGCCAGGGCCGCTGGTGGTGACATTCGGTACCGCCGTGAGCTGCGGCGGCGGGCTGGGCAGGTTCAACGCAGGGCGCCACGCGATGCTGTCGCCATTGACCGTGGCGACCTGGATCACCGGGGTGGAGAGATCCTGCGCGTGGCAGCCGCTGGCCGAGGTCAGCACGCTGCCGCCGATGACGAAGAGGAAGCCGGTGTCGGGGCCGGTGGCCATGGAGGCCAGGGCGGCGCGGGTGCGGGCCGGGCCGGGCTTCTGGCTCGTCCCGCAGGAATCCGGGGGCAGGATCATCTCCGCCTGGGGCAGGGTGCTGCGCAGCCAGTTCTCGTTGCCGAAGAAGCGCTCGTCGGTGATGTTGTGAGGGATGGCCCCGCCGGTGACCTGGTTGAAGTTGGCCCAGTACACGTAGGGGCTGCTGGGTGGATTGTTGCCCGAGGCGCGGGTGCCGCCGACCACGAAGAGGCGCCTGCCGATCACTGCTGCGCCGGCATCCGAGAGGGCTTCGGGCAGGCCCACGCCGGCGCTCTCCCAGGGGGTGAGGAAGCCGATGGGGGCCAGCTGCACCGCGCCGGGCTGGTCGCGGGTGTCGCCGGTGTCGCGGTCGGGGCCGAGCGAGGTGCGGTAGAACGTGCCGCGGGCGAACTCTTGCTGCCCGTTGTCAAGGTCCTGAATGATGCCCTGCTGGGCGCGGGCGTCGCGCCCAGGGGCCAGGGCCACAAGCGCCGCGGCGATGATCAGCAGATGCAGAAGCGCGATATGCCGCCGCAGGCGATGTTGTGCCATCACGGGCCACCTCCTTATACGATTGCGAATTTTGGATTTTGGATTGCCGGATGGGGTATCGAGGTGGGATCGGTAGATAAAGGGTGTGCCATAACGCGCCTTCGTCGCATCGGGGCGAGCCGAGGGACCGGCCCCCTGTGGAGACGCCTCGCGAAGGAAGGGTCTCGTTGCCATACCACTAGAACCGGCAGTTGTGACCAGATGAGAACCTGTTCATCTCACGGCCATAAAAAAGTCTGCGCGGACGAATCTTCAGGGTGGAGGTTTCTGGGAAGGCGCAGCCCTTCCAGATCCTCCCACCTCTCTCCCGCTTCACCTGCGTTGGAGCGGGAGAGAGGTGGGGAAGGGTAAGGGAGGACACCCTCAGTTCGTCGCACAGACGTCGCCGAAGAGCCGCAGTTGGAGATCCTGGCGGATCGTCTGAGTAAAGCTACCTACGGTGGTATTGGGCGCGACGTTGATCACGATGTCGGAGACGGTCTCTTCATTCTGATAGATCAGGCTGTAGCGTCGCGGGCCAACGCTGGGCGGATCGAGTGGATGGCGGTAGAACAGGTAGGGCTGGACGCGGTACGAGCCGGCGGGCAGGCGGTCGAAGCGGTAGCTCAGGGCGCCACCGCGAGAGGCGTCGGCGCGGATGGGAGCGGTGTACCGCGTGCCGGTGCTCTGATCGGTCAGAATGACCTCGCCCACAGTGGGATACTGGAGACTGCCGACGGACTGGAAGTTCGCCGGGGGGATCACGTTGGTCCAGGCGGCATCGGAGCGGGGCTCGCAGATGCCGGTTTCTACCATAGTATTGATCGCTCGCATGATCGCATCGACATTGGTGCTGCCATCGGCATTGCGCTGGAGATCGCGGGCCGAGAAGAAGTAGCTGGGGAAGGAGGCCACGCCGTCGCGCAGGCCGGTATCGGGGATGTGCGAGAGGGCCACCGCATAGACCTCGATCCCGTTCGCCTGGAGATCCTGGCGGCTGACCTGCACGGCCTGGGTAATGGGCCGGTCGAGACCGGCGCGAACGCCGCCCCCGCCGGTTGACAGGCCGCCCACATCGGTGGTCTGGCAGGCGGCATTCTCGATCACCAGGTCGCCAAATGTGCGGCAGTAGTGACCGGAGGTGTACGTAGTGGCAATGCTTTGCCCGGCGCGCAGGTTGCTGGCGTTGCGATCGAGGAACTGGTTCGCCACGCCGTCGGTCACGAAGACCACCACCCGCTTGTACTCCCAGGTCTGACCGTTCCGGGTGACGGTACGTGGCGCGTTGCTGATGAGCAGCGAGGCGCGGTAGAGGCCGGCGGCGCTGTTGGTGCCGCCAGAGGTGCGGTAGCGATCGCCATTGTACGCACCAGCGGCGTCAATGTTGTTGATGATCGTGTTGGGGTTGGTTGAAAAGCCCCGGGTATTGCCTGACGGCACCTCATGGGTGTACCAGACCAGGGCCATCGTGTCGGGCGGGCGGCTCGAGTCGTACTCGGCATTGCCGGGCATATTGGTTGAGCGCACCAGGGTGTAGAGGGCGCGCTTGGCGACGGTGATGCGCCGTTCCGACTCAACGCTCCACCAGTAATTGGGGCCGGTGCCGGTGACCTCGGCGCGGGGCGGGTTGGAGTTGGGCGGCGCCTCGGCGCAGCGCCACCAGCCGCGCGCGCGCCCGGCGGCGGGCGGGTTGCTGACGGTGGTGCGGTCACAGCGCCCTTCGAAGTCGGCGCTCATGGAGCCGGAGACGTCGAGCACCACCACGTACTGAATGGGCCGGCGGGCCTGGGGCCGGTACTGGTACTCGGGCCAGATCGACACCGAGCCGATCAACTCGACGATACCCTCGGTATTTGGGTCAATCACGCCGGTGTAGAGACAGGCGCGCTGCTGGGGCCGGGCGTCGCCGAGGAAGAGCATGTCGAGCCATTTATCGTTGCGGGTCTGCCCCTTGTCGAGCACAACGAAGAGGCCGAGGCGCACGATGTGGAAGCGGGAGTTATTGCCCTGCAGGGCCGCGTTGCTGTGAATGGGCAGCACCATGCGCGTGCCGACGCGGATATGCTCGTCGAGGGCGTCGCGCACGTCGTTGGAGTTCATATAGCCGGTGGCGCCCCAGACCCAGTCGCCCACGTTCAACACGCCGGGCTGTTCGGGATAGGTGTCGGGGCGATCCTGGGGGGTGGGCCAGGGGGCCTCCTCGAAGCCCTCGCCGAGATTGCCTTCGCCGGTAAGGCTGGCAGCCAGGCGCTGCTCGCTGGTGGCGCCGGGGATGCTGTCGCGCCAGCGGAGCCAGCTAAAGTTGCCGGGGGTGGTCTCGCCGCTGACGATCACGCGCATAGCGGTGAAGCGCCCGGAGATATCGGGGCTGTCGTAGTCCACCTCGCGCCAGTTCTGGTCGGGGTTGTTGGGGTTAATAAAGCGATTGCCTTCGATCACGCGGCTGCTGATGGTAATCGGGTAGACGCCCGAGTTGCTGGTGCAGGTGCCGGCGTGGGCCATGGCGTTGATCGGCAGGTCATTGCGGCCGACCACGCGAGCAAAGGTGGTATCCACGCGGCCCCGGAGGCCCACCTGAATGAAGGCGACATTGTTGGGTACCGGGTTCGTGTCATCGGTAACGAACGGCGAGCCAGTAGTGATCGGGCGGCCCTGGGCGTCGAGGTAGAGCGCCTGGAGGGTCAGTTCGTCGCGCTGCGGCTCGGCGCCGGGCGCGGTCACCTGCACGCCATGGGCGTTCAGCGAATTGACAATCGCGGTGTAAACGACGCGGTTGGTAGTACTTTCCGAACGACCGATGTAAGTGTTCATCCCTGCCAGGGCGGCGCTGTTGGCGGCGGTCACTGCGCGCCGCTCCTCGGAGAAAGTGTTGCCAACATCAACCGACAGACCGACCATACCGATGATAATCGCGATCATCAAGCCAATCAGGGGCAAACTCTGACCGCGTGCGCGGGGTTGCGTACTAAAACGCCGGCGACGTGCGTTCCCCATTGCGATCCCTCCGTTTAGTACTGAATTGCTGGCGAGAATGCGCGGACGAATCTGCGCGCAGAGCCTACCAGAATTCTCCTTCTAACGATGTTTCCGAACAGCATTGGTTTTCACAAAAAGGTTCGCCCACGAATGTGTTCAGATTTACCGCAGAGCACGCAGAGGGGCGTAGAGGATGGGCATTTTGAAGCCCTTTGCGACCCTCCGCGGTGTGAACATGCTCGGTAGATGTGAACACGTACTCGCCCATCTCCCATGGTTGAAGGAGGGCGGGGAAACCCGGTTGCCCGGCGCCCCGGCCCGAGGGTCGAGACCAGGAGGGCGCAGCCCGCCCAGAACCTCATCGGACATCCTGAGAGTCTGAACAGGTCGTGCCATCACTAGTTCGGCGTATTGGCATACGAACTCCGGATGGGCATCACGGACACGGCCCGCAGGCGCACACTGTTGCCAAAGGCGGGCGCAAGAGGAAAAATAAACTGGTAATCGGTGCTCACCGTGACCCTGACCCAGCAGTTGCGCCCGCCGGCCTGCATATCTACGCCACGCACATCGGTGCGGCAGGGCGGGGTGGCGCTCAGATTGTTTGGATTCGAACCCCGCAGCAACTCGATGCGGATATAGGCGTCAGGGTTGGACCAGTTGGTATGCACGGCGCGGCCAGTCTCGTTCTCATCCCAGACGCCGTTGTTATCGAGGTCGCGCAGATTGGCGAAGCCGGTGGACTGGGGGCCGCCGGCGCCGCGCACGCGCCGCACGATCTCGGCATAGTTAAGATCGACCCGCTGCAACTGGCCGTTCTGCATCACCTGCACCGGATAACTGCCGAAGGTGGCGCCCTCCTGGGCGGCCGCGCGCAGACCCTGGAGGGTAAAGAAGATCAGCCCGAGATCAACAGCGGCGGCCAGCAGGAAGAAGAGCAGGGTACTGGCGAGCACCAGTTCCACCAGCGCCTGACCCCTGGCGCGAGGCTGCCGGCGATGTGTACGAAGTCGGCGCAACATGGATCAACGCTCCTACTGGTTCAACTCACGCCATTCGGCCATATTGCGGGCGCAGGCCACGCCGGCGGGCCGGGTGGGGTCGAGGCCAAGGTTCTCGAGCGAGCGCCGCTGGACGACCCGCAGGGTGATCGTGCCCTCGCTGCCGCCGATGCGCAGCAACTGGAAGAGGGGGGTCAGCCCGGTGACCGGATAGCTGATCTCCACCTCGATTGGCCCACGGTCGCGGAGGTTGCGGGTACTACCGCCGTTGGGGTAGCGGATGGTCACGAAATTCACCACACTGCGGTTGCGGTTGATATCGCCAGCGAAGAGGGTCGTATCGCTCTCTACCGCCGCTAGAACCGTATTGACGCAGGCATCGCCGCGGAAGCCGGGGTAATCCGGGTCGCTGGGCGGATTGTCGCGATAGGCCAGCCAGGACTCATAGGGCGGCACCTGGGCGGCGGCTTCGGCCCCGTTGCGGGCGGCCTGGGAAACGGTTGAATAGGCCCAGATGATGTACCCGAACTCCATGATGCCAAAGAGCACCAGGAGCATGAATGGCAGGATCAGCGCCATTTCGACGATTGATTGACCAGAGTTACGGCGATCCATACACTTCTCACGCTCCTCCCGCGATACGCGATCGTACGCCGATTATAGGTCAGGCGCGTTTGAAGGCTCAATAGTCAAAAGGTACCGAGTGGCGCGCCCGGCGCGGGATAGACGAGGGGCGCGAGGAAACCCGGTTTCCCCACGCCCCTGCCCCGGCAGGAGGGTATTCGCCCGCCTTGTCCGGCGGATCAACTGTTGGCGCAGACGTCGCCGGAGAGCCGCAGTTGCAGATCCTGGCGGATCACCCGCGAAAACCCGCCGACGTTCGTGTCCACCGTTACATTGACCACGATGTCGGCGCGGGTCTCATTGTTCTGTTCGATGAGGCTGTAGCGCCGCGGGCCGGCATCGGGCGGATCGAGGGGATGGCGGTAGAAGAGGTAGGCCTCGAGGCGGTAGGAACCGGCGGGCAGGCGATCGAAGCGGTAGCTCAGCGCGCCGCCGCGGGAGGCGTCGGCGCGGATGGGGGCGCGGTACTGGGTGCCGGTGTTCTGGTCGGTCAGAATGACCTCACCCACATTGGGGTAGACCAGACCGGCGACCGGGCGGAACTCGCCGGCGGGGATGGAACTGGTGCGCGGATCGGCGCGCCGTTCGCAGACGCCGCTCTCGACGATGTTGTTGATCGCCTCCATGATCGCGTCAACGTTGGTACTGCCATCGGCATTGTGCTGCAACTCCCGGGCCGAGAAGAAGTAGCTGGGGAACGAGGCGATGCCGTCGCGCAGGCCGGTGTCGGGGATGTTGGAGAGCGCGACCACGAAGATCTCGTACTGGCGCGACTTCATCTGCTCGCTGACGGTGACCGCCTGGGTGATGGGACGATCCAGCCCGGCAGGGACGCTGCCCGCGGCGACGGTGCGGCCGCCAAAGCCGGTGGTCTGGCAGTTGGCCATCTCAGGGGCGAGCCAGGTATGGCAGACGTGGTCGCGTGGATAGGTGTTCTGAGCGCTCTGACCAAAACGCAGATCGCGGGCATTCGGGTTGAACAAGATATTCGATACGCCATCGGTGATGAAGATCACCGCCCGCTTATACTGCCAGACCTGGCCATCGGTATGGGTCACCGTGCGCGGGGCGCGATCGAGCACGAGGGAGGCGCGGTAAAGGCCGGCGGCGCCATTGGTGCCGCCCTGGGAGAGATAGGTGTTCCCGGTGCGGTGGGTGGTGGCCTGCCGGTTGACGGCGTTGATCAGTTCCTGTGGATCGTTGGAGAAAGCCTCGCCGCCGAAGTTGCTGACGAAGTTCGCCGGCACCCCGTCATTGAACCAGACCAGGGCCATCTGGTCGGAGGGACGATCGGGATCGTAGTCAACATTGCCGGGCATGTTGGTCGCTTCGATCAGGCGTTCGAGGGCCTGCTTGGCCACGTAGATGCGCCGATCGCGTTCATTGCTCCACCAGTAGGCCTCACCAGTGCCCAGCACCTCGGCGCGCGCGACGGGCCAGTTGGGGTCGGCCGGCACCTCGGCGCACTGCCACCAGCCGCGCTGCGCGCCGTTGGCGTGACCCTGACTGTTCTCGCTCCGGTAGCTATTGGCGTTGGGGGCGCTGGCGTCGAACACATCGCACTGGCCGGCGAAATTGGCGCTCATGGAACCGGAGACGTCGAGCACGACCGTGTACTGAACCGGCGGGCGGCGCTGGGGCTGGGTGCGGTATTCGGGCAAGAACGAGACCGAGCCGGCCAGGCCCACCTGGCCGTCGTTATTCGCCGTGGGGGCGTAGAGACAGGCGCGCTGCTGGGGGCGCGGCTCGCCGAGGAAGAGCAGATCGAGCCAGCGGTTGTTTCCGGTCTGGCCCTGGTCGAGGAGCACGAAGAGGCCGAAGCGCACGATGTGGAAGCGGGAGTTATCGCCATCGCGGAAGGCATCGCGATGGATGGGCAGGATCATGCGCGTGCCCAGGCGGATATGCTCGTCAAGGGCCGCCTGCACATCGCCGGAGTCCGGCCAGGCGGTGCTGCCCCAGACCCAGTCGCCGGGGGTCAGCGCCCCGCGTTCAGGGGGATAGATGCCGTCGGGCCGGTTCTGGGAACTGGGCCAGGGGGCCTCCTCGAAGCCTTCGCCGAGGTTGCCTTCGCCGCTCAACGAGCGGGCCAGGGTGATGGCGCTGCGCGCGCCGGGGGCGTCGTTGCGCCAGCGCAGCCAGCCGAAGTTACGGGCGGTTTCATCGCCCACCACCACGCGCATGGCGGTAAAGCGTCCCGAGACATCGGGGCTATCGTAGGGCACTTCGCGCCAGTTGAGGTCGGGATCAGGGCTGCGGACGAAGCGGTTGCCATCAATGATGCGGGTGTTGACGGTGATGGGGTAGTACCCCGAACTGCTGGTGCAGGTGCCGGCATAGGCCATCGCATTGATCGGCAGGTCGTTGCGGCCGACGATACGGGCGAAGGCTGTGTCCACGCGGCCCCGGAGGCCCACCTCGACGAAGGCGACATTATTGGGCGCCGGGTTGGTATCGTCGGTGATCAGGGAGGAGCCATTGCTGATGGGGCGGCCCTGTGAGTCGAGGTAGCGCGCCTCGAGGGTAAGTTCTTCCGGCTGCGCTTCGGCCCCGGGGGCGGTCACCTGCACGCCGTGGGCATGAAGCGCATTGACGATCGAGGTGTACACGACGCGATTGGTGGTCGCCTGAGAGCGGGCGATGTAGGTGTTCATACCCGCCAGAGCGGCGGTGTTGGCCGCGGTGACGGCCCGCCGCTCTTCGGAGAAGGTATTGCCGACATCAACCGACAGGCCGACCATGCCAATAATGACGGCGAGCATCAGGCCGATCAAGGGCAGGCTCTGGCCCCGCGCGCGGGAGCGGGCCGCCAAACGTCTGCTACGTACTTTCCCCATGGGGGTTCCTCCGTCCGTCTGACTACTGGATTGCCGACCCGGTCGAAGCCCCCGTCGGTGTCAGGGTTGCACAGATCGAGGTACACATAGCCGTCAACGCAGGGGTCTTCCCTCGCGGTTGCCGCCTGGGACCAATGGCCCACGTTCAGGTGCGAAACGACGGCGACAGCACCCTGGAGGGCGCAGAAACAGGCTGGCGGCTCTCGCGCCGCAAAGGCGATGGCGAATGGATTGGCCTCGCCGCAGAGAACCGGCAGGCAGCGCCGCTGGTCGGGGGTAGGATGGAGGCTGGAACGGTTCAGAAGGGCGCGACCGCGCCCTTCACCGGCACTGCACAACCGCAGGCTTCGCAACGTCCGGGCAGGGTGGGGGGAGGGACGAGGTAGTGGGATGGGTCAGATGGGACGCAGGTGACGAAACACGTCCTGGTAATAATTTAGTACTCTGCTTTTTGCTAACTCCGCCCTCTCCGCAAACCTCCCCCGCCGGGGGAGGGCGTCCGGCGCCTCCCCCTAACGGGGGGGAAGTTGGGAGGGGGGGCGGAAAGGCAAGGAAACTTTGTTCACCGACTAATTTAGGCGTTCTGGGTAAAATTATAGGCGCGCGCGCTACGGGCCTCAATAGTCAAAAGGTACCGGGTCGCCGAGAAGGGGCCAGGGCGGGGCCGGCTCTCCCCCGCATCTCTTCCTGTGCAAAAGGTGGACAAGGCATCCCAACTGGCGTATACTAAAGGATATGGAGCACCAATACACCTACCTTCAGGAAGAATTCGTGGTTGTCGAGGCGCCGTTGGAGCGGGTCGAGGCGGTGATGACGGAGCGCGCGCTGATGACGCGCTGGATGTCGCCAGCGGTGCGCTTCGAACCGCTGGAAACGTGGAGCTTCGAGCAAGGGGCGCGCTGGCGGCTCACCCTGACCGGGTTGGGCCGGGCCCTGGAGGCGCACTACGTTGTCCACGACCGGCAGCCGGGGCTGGTCCTGTGGGCCTTCAACGGCTTCTGGGAAGGTTTTGACGCCTGGCACTGGCACCCGTTCCAGGGCCATGCGGGCCGCACGCTGATCCAGAACCGGATCGAGTATAATCTGTCTATCCCTATCCTGGATGTGCTCTGGCCGGCGACGGTGGGGCCGTTGATGGGATGGGACGCGAAGGTGCAGATGCGCCGCCTCAAGAGCGTGTGCGAAGAGGCGGGAACCGCAGCCACGGCGTAGGGAGATTTTGGATTTTGGATTGGGCGAACCGGAGCAGGTCTGCTTGATGGAGGCGCGTGATGGCACGGCCCATTCTTCCGATGACCGACCAGTGGCGACGCGAGTTCATCCAGCCCCGCGGCCCGTCGAACGTGCCGCAGGTGGGCGAGGTCGCACCGGATTTTACGCTGCCGTATGCCTTGCTGACGCGCAATGCCGAGGGCGAGGAGCAGGTGGAGTACGGGCGCACGCTGACCCTCAGCGCGCTGCGGGGGCGCCCGGTGGTGTTGAACCTGACGCGCATCGTCAGTGACCGCTTCTTCTGACCGCATTGCGCGCCGCAGCTGGATGCTTTGCGGGAATGGTACGGCGAGTTTGTTCGACGTGACGTGCACCTGCTGGTGGTGAGCAGCACCGACCTGGAGATGACGAGCTTCGTGGCCGAGACGCTGCGCGCTCCGTACCCGGTGCTGAGCGATGCCGAGTGGTCAGTGTTCTACCGCTACGGGATGGGTTCGGCGATGGGCGTGCCACTGCCCGGAACCTTCGTGATTGACGCCGAGGGCGTTATCCGCTGGGAATGGGTCGCGCCCCTGTCGGTGGTGTTTTCACCGCCGCGCCCGCCGGAACTGTTGCAGGTGATCGATGAACTGGGCCTGGCGGGAGAATAGCCGGCCCTGTCGGAGCGGATCTGGGAGGGCTGCGCCCTCCCAGATCCATTTTTAACCTCAAAGCTGGTTCCAGAAGTGTGGGGAAACCACGTTTCCCCATGCCCCTGCCCGGCGGGAGGGTCCACTGCCGAGGTTTCCCCGCGCTCCCTCACAACACCGTAGCCGGTTGCAGGGGTATGGGGAAGCCTGGTTTCCCCTGCCCCTCCCCGGCGGGACACCATAGCCGGTTGCAGGGGGATGGGGAAACCTGGTTTCCCCATCCCCCTGGCCATGGTGGGGTTGCATCCGCCCGCCGATCAGTCGTACCCCTCAATATACAGGTTAATCATCTGCTTCCAGTAGGGCCAGTCGTGGGACCAGCCGTCCCAGAGGCGCAGGGCGTTACCGATGCCCCGTTCCCAGAGCTGGCGTGAGAGCAACTCGTTGGACCAGGCGCTGGGGTCGTCGCGGCCGATGGCCAGGATGATCTCGGTTTCGCGCAGGCGTCCGAGGAGTTCAGGGTCGGTCAGGTTGGGGATGAAATCCACCGGGTTGTGGTAGTAGAGGCCCTGGGTGTACTGGCTGAAGAAGCGCCGGACGTCGTAGAGGCCGCTCAGGCCGATGACGCGCCGTACGACGCCGGGGTGGCGCAGGGTGAAGATCACGGCTTCGGTGGCGCCGAACGAGCAGCCGGTGGCCATCAGGTAGCGGTTGGGGTTGATCATGCGGACAAGGGGCAGCACCTCGGTGAGGAGGTAGTGCTCGTACTGTTCCTCGCGCCACATGCGCGAGTCGGTGTCGCGGGTGTCGTTGTACCAGGTTTCGCTGAAGACGCTGTCCACGCAGATCAACTGCAACCAGCCCTGATTGAGGCGGTGGGCCAGGGCGGCGACCATGCCGCGATCTTCGTACTCAAAGAAGCGTCCGAACGAGGTGGGAAAGACCAGACAGGGGGCGCCGGCGTGGCCGAAGATGAGCAGTTCCATGTCCCGGCCCAGCGCGTGGCTGTACCAGCGGTGGTAGTCTCGACGCATAGACTCAGGTCTCGAGGGTGGAGAGGCGGTTCCTGAGGGCGGAATGATACTCGCGGGGGGGCGGGGTTGTCAATTGGGGATTTTGGATTTTGGATTTTGGATTGGGCGCGGCGCGAGGGGTAGGGGGAAACCAGGTTTCCCCATGCCCCTGCTCGGTGGGAGCGTGCGGGTGGGCGAAGCCCTCCCGGAGGCTGCGGTTCACGCGCGTGGGGCAGGGGGAGCAAGTGTTCGCAGGAAGGCGAACTTGACCACCTCGAACCAGGCCATGGTCAGACAGAGGAACAGGCCGAGGGCGCCGTCGCGCCAGCCGCCGAGGGCTACATAGCGGCGCCAGAACTCGCGGGCGGGGGCGCCGAGGAAGTTGCGCCAGCGGGTGCGCCGGCCTTCTTCGGCCAGGGTGCGGGCCTCGGCCAGGGCGTAGCGGCTCTGCTTGATCCACAGTTCATCGAGGCGCTCGATGTTGAGGTGCGCGAGGTGGCCGTGGAGCGTCCCCGGCGGGCCGGCGAGGCGCGGGTACTCGTGGACGTGGCGGCGCTCGTCGTAGTGGGCGGCTTCACGGCGGAGCAGCCGCAGTTGATGGTCGGGATACCAGCCGCCGCCGCGCAGGGGGCGGCCGAAGAACAGGTTGCGACGGGGGATCCAGTAACCGTCGCAGGAGGACGTCGAGGATTGGAGCACGGCGCGGATCTCGGCGGCGAGTTCGGGGGTGACGCGCTCGTCGGCGTCGAGGAAGAGCACCCAGGGGCCGCGGCTGAGGGCCAGGGCCTGGTTGCGCTGGGCGGGAAAGCCGCGCCAGGGCGCGCGGATCACCGTGGCGCCGTGGGCGGCGGCGATGGCGGCGGTGCGGTCGGTGGTGCGCTCGTCGAGCAGCACCAGGACCTCGCTGGCCAGGCCGGCCACGCTGGCCAGGCAGGCGCCGATATGGCGCTCCTCGTCGCGGGCGATGATGGCTACGGTCAGTTCTATGGGTGATGTCACCGTTCCAGCGGGTAGTGGCGGCCCCGTGGGGGGCCTATGCGTTAGCCACGACGGTCATCATTTACAGGCTAATACTACAACGAGGGTTGTCATTCCGAGCGAAGCGAGGAATCCCGGCTTTGATGCCAGACCGGGACCCTTCGCTCCGGCTACGCCTCCGCTC